>JAEUHP010000155.1 GCA_016795295.1 Planctomycetota bacterium
CGAGGCTGCGGCGATGACCGAGGGGTCCTCGGTGGTTTGGGTCGGCCATCCGTGGGCGCCGGCCCCGCTCGGGGCGATCCGCCGGGCGCGGCGACAGGATCCGAGCGTGCGTGTGGTCGACGATGCGGGGCGCGAAGTGCCGTTCGGTGCGATGGTCGCCCTGCGCGAGTTCGGGCGCGGTTTGTGGCAGCGTGGGCTCGACACCGTGCTCGCGGCGCTGGTGGGGCTCACGGTGCGCCGCCGTTCGCCGCCGCGGCGCGATGCCGAGCCGGGGCGTGGCCCGGTGGTGCTGGTGGTGCCGGTGTTGCCGGATCTGTCGCACACGTTCGTCTACCGCGAAGTGCTGGCCATCCTGCAGCAGCGTCCGGAGTGGCGGGTGCTGGTGTTGGCCCGCAACGAGCGAGCGCCGCGCCACGCCGAAGCCACAGCGCTCCTCGAACGCGCCGAGTTCTTGCCGCGCGAAGGCCCGACGCGGCGCGCCCTGCGGCAGTTGGCCTGGTTGCTGCGGGCCCGCGGCCGCGAACTGTTCGCGCTGTACCGGGCCCAAGCCGGCAGCACGGTGCGCGATCTGCTCGGCCGCCACGTGGCGCGCGATGCCAGCCACCCCGCGCAGGCGTTCCTGCTGGCCGATCACCTGGCGAGCAGCCGACCGCGCGCGCTGCACGTGTACAGTTCCACTTGGCCGGCGAACGTGGTGATGGGGGCGGCGCATCTGCTCGGTGCGCCGTTCTCGATTTCTTCGTACGTGGACTTCGAGTTTCCCTATGCGCTGCCGCTGCTCGCCGAGAAGGTCCAGCGCGCGCGCTTCTTTCGGGTGGTCACGGACTACTGCCGCCAGCAACTGCGCGCCCAGCCGGGACTGCGCGAGTTGCCGGATGCCCAGGTGCCGGTGGTGCTGCTCGGCCTCGACCTCGCGGCATGGCGCGAGACTGCGCCGCTCGCGGGGCGTGGGGTGCTGGTCAGTGCCGCGCGGTTGGTGCCGAAGAAGGGCCTGCATCTGCTGCCGGCGGCACTGGCGCAGTTGCGCGCTGCGGGCGTGCCGTGCCGCTGGCGCGTGCTCGGCGACGGTCCCGAATGGCCCCGCATCGCCGCGGCATGTGCGCAACACGGCGTCGCCGATCTCGTCGACTGGCTCGGCGCCTGCGACAGCGACACCGTGCGCCGCGAACTGCTCGCTGCCGATGCCGCGGTGCTGCCGTGTGTGGTGGCACACGACGGCGAGCGCGACGGCATTCCGGTGTTCTTGTGCGAGGCGTTGGCTCTCGGCGTGCCGGTGGTCAGCACACCGGTTTCGGGCATTCCCGAACTGGTCGTCGACGGGAGCACCGGCTTGCTCGCCACGCCAGGGGATGCCACGAGCCTGGCCGGTTGCCTGCAGCGGGTGCTGGGCGATGCGCGCTTGGCGCGGGCGCTCGCGGCGAACGGCCGCGCTGCGGTGCAGGCGCAGCTCGACGTGCACCAACGGGCGCGCGATCTCGTCGCGTGCATCGAACGATGAGCGCGCCCGAGCGGTTCCTGTGGCTGCTGCTGCTACCGGTGGTGTGGACGCTGTTGCTGGCATTTGCCGTGCTGCTGCTCCTGTTCGATTTGCTGGCCACGCCGTTCGTCTGGTGCCTGCGGCGCGCGCCGCGCGACGAGCGGCCGCCGACGCACAACGCATCGATCGTCGTGCTCAACTGGAACGGCTTGCACTTCCTGCGCGAACTGCTGCCGTCGTTGCAAGTGGCCGTTCTGCGCTGCCCCGGCGACCACGAGGTGATCGTGGTCGACAACGGCAGCGACGACGGTTCGGCGGAGTGGGTGCAGAAGGCGCACGGTTGGGTGCGGTTGGTGCGTTTGCCCGAGAACCGCTTCTTCATCCGTGGCAATGCCGCCGGGGCCGCGGTTGCCAGCCGGGATCTGCTGGTGTTCCTCAACAACGACATGCGGGTCGAGCCGGACTGGCTGGTCGAGTTGTTGCGGCCGTTCGGCGCCGAGGATCGCACCGGGGACCTGTTCGCGGTGACTTCGCGCATCGAGATGCAGGGGCAGCGCACCGAGACCGGATTCGCGCGCGGCTTCGTGCGCCAGGGCGAAGTGCGCTTCGTGCAGGTGCCGGGTGGCGATGGCCCCCCGGCGCCGGTCCTCTGGGCCGGTGGCGGCAGCAGCGCGTACGACCGGCGCAAGCACGACGCGATCGGTGGTTTCGAGGGCTTGTACGAGCCGTGTTACGTCGAGGACGTGAGCCTGTCCTACCAGGCCTGGCGGCGCGGCTGGCGCTGCGTCTACGCGCACCGAAGTGTGGTGCACCATGCGCACCGCGGTACGTCGACCCGGGTGTTCGGCCGCGAACGGGTCGAACGGCTCGATTGGCGCAATCGCGAACTGTTTTTCGTGCGCAGCATCACCGACCCCTGGTGGGTGCTGCAGCACGCCCTGTGGTGGCCGTGGACGTTGCGCAAGCGAGCGGCGCGGCTCGGGTTGGCACCGGCCCAAGGGGTGCGTGCCGTGCTGGCCGCCGTGCCGCGGTTGCCGCACGCGCTGTGGCGCCGAGTGGCGGCGCGGCGGCACTACCGGCGCAGCGATCGGCAGGTGCTGGCGCAGGTGCCGGTGGAGTGAAACGCCGGGTGGACGGCCGGCCGCCGCACTTCTAGAGTCGGGGGATGCTCGCCCACATCACCCCGCTGGAAGCCCCGATCGTCTGGTTCGCGTTCGCCGCTGGTCTGCTGCTCGGTTCCGGCCTCACGGTGTGGGTGCTGCGCCGCCGGCCTGCGGGCCCCGGCGCCTAGGCTCGGACCATGGGCTATTCCGACTTCGAACGGCGCCTGCTCGCGACCTACTTCTCGGTCGTCGACGGGCCCGAGCACGCCGACGTCTACCTGGTGCGCAATCTGCCACCGGAGGTGGCGGCGACGTTGAACGGTGTCTACTCGCGCAGCAGCAAGTCGATGCGCGATCAGTTCCTCGAACGGCTGCGCGCCGGCCTCGAAGCGCAGCAGCGCCGCCTGGAGGACCTGCCGGTCGAAGAGGCGCCGCGCGATCTGCTGTCGGCGGTGATGGCCGACAAGTCGGGGCAGTTCCTGAAGACCTACGCGATCGACCATGGCCACAACTCGCTCCGCGAGGGCTCGGTCGTGCATCTGGCGATCGAACGGGTGTCGCAGCTGGTGACGCGCTTCGTGCAGCGCGAGCGGCGCTGCTCGTTCGAAGAATCGTCGACGCGCTACATCTCGTTCAGCGCCGAGACGCATTGGCGCGATCCCGACGTGATGGCGGCAGGCGGCGAGGTCGCCGCCGCCTACGAAGGGGTGCTGCGCGACACGTTCGCCTGCTACCAGCGCGCGACCGAGCGCCTGCTGGCGCATCTGCAGCGGGTGCGGCCGCTGGCGGCCGGCGAGAAGGAAGGGCCGTGGCTGCGCACCCTGAAAGCCGAGGCGTTCGACGCCGCGCGCTACCTGCTCACCCCGGCGATCTTCACCAAGTGGGGCATGGTGGTCGACGCGCGCACGCTCGGCGACGTGGTCACCGAGCTGAAGAGCCACCCGCTGGCCGAGTTCCGCTTGGTCGGCGAACGCATGCAACAGCAGGCGGAAACGGTGCTGCCGACGCTGCTGCGGCACAGCCGACCGAATGCGTTCTTGCAGGCGTTGCACCAGACGCTGCCGGCTCTTGCCGCGTCGCTCGGGGTCGCCGAAGCACCCGTGCAGCGCGGTGCGGCCACTGGCCACACCGAATTGCTGGCGCACGATCCGCGGCTCGACGACAAGCTGCTGGCGTCGCTGCTCTACGAGCACAGCCGCCAGCCGTTCGCGGCCCTGCTGGAGCGGGTCGCGGCCCTCGGCCAGGGCCAGCGCCACGAACTGCTGCAGCAGTTGCTCACCCAGCGCGGTCCGCACGACGCCTGGCCGCTGGCGTTGGAGGGCGCAGCACCCTTCGAGTTCGAGGTGCTGCTCGATTTCGGGGCGTATCGTGACATCGGCCGGCACCGCAAGAGTCTGCAGCAGCAGCAGGCCTTGACCACGGTACACGGGTTCGCCGTGCCACCGCTGGTCGACGAAGTGGGCCTCGGTGGCGACTACCGCGCCGTGCTGGAGCAGACCGCGGAACGGCAGCAGCGCGTGGCGCGCGACTTCCCGCACGCCGCCGGCTACGTCGCGCCGTTCGCCTTCTTGCAGCGGGTGCGGCTGTGCTTCGATCCGCGGCAGACCGCGTACTTCATCGAATTGCGCAG
>JAEUHP010000159.1 GCA_016795295.1 Planctomycetota bacterium
GGGAAACAGGAACTGCTCCAGGAACGTCTCGACGCGCACCCCGCGGCCGGCGACCACCACGTAGTCGTTGCCGCCCGACACTTCCTGCAGCACGGTGCGCGTGGGGTCGAGATCGGTGCGCCCCTGGTCGATGCCGGCGAAGCGCACGGTCGGACCGATCGCCACGCTGCCGCGGTCGGGTGACAATTCGCCGCGGCACAGCTTCAGCAGCGTGGTCTTGCCGGCGCCGTTCTTGCCGACGATGCCGAGCCGCTCGCCGGGGCCGAGATCCAGATCGAACGGCCGCAGCACGGTGCGCGCGCCGTAACTCTTGCCGACACCGCGCAACCGCAGCACGAAGTCGCCGAGGCGCGGGCCTTCGGGAATCTGGAACTCCAACTCGTCCGCGGCCGGCGGCGGGGCCTTGGCCAGCAGCGCCGCATGCCGGTCGATGCGTGCCTTGGCCTTGGTGGTGCGCGCCGGCGGGCCGCGCTTCACCCATTCGGTCTCGCGGCGCAGCGTGTTGAGACGGGCACTCTCGGCCTTGGCCTCCACCTGCAGGCGCTCGGCGCGCTGCACCAGGTAGGCGCGGTAGCCGCCTTCGTATTCGTGCAGCACACCGCCGTCGAATTCGACGGTGCGCGTGACCAGCCGGTCGAGGAAGTACCGATCGTGGGTGACCAGCACCAGCGGCACGCCGCTGTCGAGCAAGTACGACTCGAGCCAGTCGGTGACCTGAGCGTCGAGGTGGTTGGTCGGCTCGTCGAGCAGCAACAGCTCGGGCCCAGCCAGCAACAGCCGCGCCAGGGCCACGCGCCGCCGTTCGCCGCCCGACAGCGCCTGGCACGGCCGTTCGAAGTCGGTGACGCCCAACGCCTGCAGCACGGCTTCGGCGCGCGCCGCGAGGTCGTGGCCGCCGAGCTCCCCGAGCCGTTCGTCGAGGCGCTGCTGCTCCTTGAGCAACTTGTCGAGCTGCACAGGAGGCAAGTCGGGAGCGGCCAGTTGCTGGTGCACGGCGTCCAGGCGCTGCAGCACTTCCTGGCGCCCCTGGATGCCGAACTGCACCGCTTCGCGCACCGGGGTGTCCGCGGGCAACTGCGGCTCCTGCGGCAGGTAGCCCAGGCGCAGGTCGCGGCGCACGGCGCGCTCGCCGCGGTCGGGCAGCAGGTCGCCGGCCAGGATGCGCAGCAGGGTCGATTTGCCGCAACCGTTGTTGCCGAGCAGGCCGATGCGATCGCCTTCGCCGACCAGCAGGCTGGCCCCGGCGAGCAGTTGGCGATCGCCGATCGCGATGTGGATGTCGTTCAGGGTGAGCAGCGCCACCGCGCCATCGTGGCGGCGGCGGGGTGCTCACGCAATTGCGAGGGTGCCTGCCGGCTCCGACCTCGCTGAACCAGCGCCGCCGCACCGCCGTTCGACAGTGTATGCCCCACTGCCCACACCGTGGCCCCGGCCACGCCTTCGGAGGCTGCCCATGAGCCCTGCCGCCCTCGCCAGCGACGACGCGAAGTCCGACCTGACGCCGATGATCGACGTCGTGTTCCTGATGGTCATTTTCTTCGTCTGCATCGATTTCCGCGTCTTGGAGGCGAAGCTGCCCGCCTACCTGCCCCGCGACGTCGGCGGCGGTCCGAGCCAGGTCGAGCCACAAGAGCAGTTGCGGATCGAGATCTTCGCCGAGGCCTTCGGCGTGCCGACCTACGCCGGCGGGGCCACCAGCGCCAGCATCGATCCCAACACCGGGCGGCCGCGGCGCTTCGTCCTGCGCGACCACCGGGTGCGTTGGCAGGTCGGGCCGCGGCAGTTCGCCGACTTCGACGCGATGCAACGCGAACTGGTGCGGCTGGCGAACGACCCGGCGCAGCTGGTTCGCGACCCGCGCACCGATGGCAGGAAGCTCATGGCGGGCCTGGTGCTGGCGCATCCTGGGGTGTGCTACGACGACGTGGCGCGCGTGGTCGACGCTGCGCACGCGGCGGGCTTCCAGGACATCCACTTCGGCGGTGGGCTCGGACCGGCGCGGCGGTGAGCTCCGCGCACTGGCGGCTCACCGAGCCAGTGGGTTCTGAACCTTGAGTTCCGGAATGCGGCCGTGATCGCGGTCCAAGGACCAAAGCTCGGTCACGCCATGCTGCAGGCACAGCGCCGCGACCCGCGCATCGTGGACCCTGGGCCCCAGCATCTTGCCCAGCCCAGCCCTGGGCCAACCCTCCCGCTCCACCGCCATCAGGACTTCGACGCCAACCCGATCAGCGCCTGCATGAGCTGCGTGCCGGCTCCGATCAGTGGCGCAGCCATCGGTTCGCGAGCCAAGACGTCGAACGGCGCCTGCCCGAAGTGCAGGCCACTCGGCGTCAGCATGCTGAGCCGGGTCATGCCGGCCGGCAGCGCCGGCCGCGCTCCCTGCCACGGCCCGATCGCCGTGGCGATGCGC
>JAEUHP010000301.1 GCA_016795295.1 Planctomycetota bacterium
TTGCCCATCGACACCAACCCCCGCAGCGCCGCCGCCGGCTGCAAGTCCGTCGCCACCAACTGCCCCGCCTCGGCCACCACCAAACGACCATTGGTCGGATTCGGTGCCCCCGGCACGAACACCAGCACCCGCGGCCCCACCGCCGTGTCGAGTTCCCCCGTCACGAACCCCAGCTCGTGCCCCCCATCGCTCGGCACCAGCACCACCGCGCGGAAGAACCGCGTGCGCCCCGAGTCGTAGCCGAGCACTTCCTTCAGCGACTGGTAGAAGGCACCCAGCAGCGGCACCCCTTCCAGCACCCGGTCGGCGCGCCGCCACAACCAGCGCCCCACCACCGTGGTCACGAACAGCCCCACCAGATACGTCACGACCAGCGCCAGCAGGAGCCCGAGCCCCGGCACGTAGAAGCCGATCACCTTGCGCCACGAACCCGACAGCGTGTCTTCGAGCCACCAGAGCCCCGCCACCGCGCCGCCGAGCGGCAGCAGCGCCACCAGCCCCGCGACCAGACAGCGCCCCAGATGCCCAGGCCGCCGCGTCATCGCTGCCCCTCCGGCCCGGACGCCGCACCCGCAGCAGCGGACCGATCTGCAGTGCCAGAGGCCCCGGGCCCTGCCGCCACCGGCACCGCGAAGCTCGCCACCGCCGCGCGCAGCAACACCACCAGCAACACCACCCCGCCGAGCGGCACCAGCGCGATGCCGAGCGACGGATCCCCTTCGCGGTTGCCGATGCCGCCGAGCAGAAACCCGAGCGGCATCAGCACTGCGCCCGCGATCAGCCAGTGCACCAGCCGCAGGCGCTGTTCGGGCGCGGCGTGCAGCCGCGGCCCGAGCAGCCCCACCACCAGGCACAGGATCCCGAGCAAATTGCCGTGGGCGTGCGCCAGCGTCCACAGTTCGCGGCGCAGCGGACTGTCGAGGTAGACCGGCACCTTGAGCGCGTGCAGCGCTTCGAGCGACAGCCCGAGCGGCAGCGAGAACGCGAGCAGGCAGAAGCCGGCGGTCAAGGCGCGGCGGGCAGCGAGGTCGGCCATGGCCTGGATCATTCCCCGATCGAGATCAGGTTGCGACCCTGCAGGTCGGTGAGCCGCACCACGGCCGGCAGGTCGAGCCGCAGGTCGGCGCCGAGCAGGGCCGCGGTGCGCGGTGGCTGCAGCACCGCAGGGCCGCGTTGGGCCAGGGCGTCGAGCGTGGCGAACACTGCGCGCCGCCGCGCTTCGGGCCCGTCCAGGGAGTCGATCGCCGCGAGCAACGGGCCGATGCCGAGGGGGGCACGCTGTTCGAGCTGCTGCAGGCTGCGCTGCGCCAGCCAGCGGATGCTCGGGTAACCATCGCCCATCGCCACCGCCAGGTGCGCGCGCTGCACGGCGGTGTCCTGGGCAGCAGGGGCAGCGGTCGGCCGGCCGAGGGCTGCGGCGTAGACCGCGCGCACCGCCGCGTCGCCGGCGTGCAGGGAGGCGATCGCGTCGGGCAAGGCGAGGTCGGCGCGGTCCTTGCGTTCGGCAGGGGCACGGTAGTCCGGGCCGAACCAGGTGCGCAGGTGCTCGGCCGCCCACGGCAGCGTGCGGTCGGTGTGGCAGAGCGTGCAGGCGTGCGGCCTGGCGGCAGCCGCGTCGCGCGCGGGATCGGGGTTTTCGATGCGGTGGCTCCTGTGGATCTCCAGCACGCCGTAGACGATCTTCGGCATGTGGCATTCGACGCACGACGAACCACTGCTGGCGACGGGATGGTGCGTGTGCGCGGCGACATCGCGGCCGATCGCCTCGTGGCATTGCGTGCAGAGCTGGTTGCCGGGCAGGTCGGGGCGCAATTGGCCCTTCGGATCGCCGCTGTGCATGCTGTGGCACGACTGGCAGGTCATCGGGCCCTTCAGGTAACAGGCCGACGCCAGCACGCCTTGCAATTCGTAGGCGGACAGGCGTGCGGTGCCATCGTCCCAGAAGCGCAGCGCGTACTGCTCGGGATCGCCCTGCTGGACCGGGGTGTCGCGCTGGATCGGCGTCACGTGTTCGAGCAGGCGGTCGCCGGCGCGGTAGCTCGGACCGGACTCGAACCACTCGGTGGCGCGCTGCAGCGGGTTGGGCAGGCGCGCGCCGTGGCACTGGCCGCAGACCGACACGGCGCGCTCCTGGTCGAGGCGCGTGGGGTTCACGGTGCCGGGGGCTGGGGCGCTGGCGAAGTGCTGTTGGTAGCGCTGCAGCGGCTCGCGCAGCGCCGCCACGTGCTCGGCGCCGGGCCCGTGGCAGGATTCGCAGGCGATGCCGAAGTCCACCACTTCGCTGTCGAACTGCGCCTTCTCGCTGGCGCGCAGGGCGGTGCGGCGGGCGCGCGGTTCGGGCCCGGTGTTGTGGCAGAAGATGCAGTTCTCGTTCCAGGTGGCGGTGTGGGCCTGCCAATCGGCGTCGTCGGGGCCGAGGAACACCGTGTTGATGTGCAGCCAGCGCTGCTGCTCCTGGTGCCAGAGCAGCGGCAGCCGCACGAACGCGGTCGAATCGCCGCGCGCTTGCCGTTCGAAGTACTGCTGGTAACGCCGAGAGCCGACCACCAGCGCCACTTCGGCGGTGCGCCGGCCCTGGCCTTCGCGGCCCTGCGTCGGCACTTCCATCAGGAAGCGGTCGCCATCGCGGAATGGCCGCCCCACCTGCCCGGCGTAGCGCACCACCTGGCCGTCGAAGCGCCCGGCCACCGTGTCCCGACTCGGCAGGCGCGTCATCTGCGCGTGGTGCGTGCGCTGCCACGACGCGTGGTGTTCGGGATGGCAGGTCTTGCAGGCGGCGGCACCGACGAAGCCACCGTTGCGGTGGCGCAGCGGATCCTGGGCCGCCGCCAGGTGCGGGTCGGGAGCCAACCAGAGCCCGAAGACCGTGGCCAGGGGCGCGGCCAGGACCAGCAGCAACAACGTCGGGAAAAGGCGCATCGCGGGGCCGCATTGTAGGCGGACAGCCCCGTGCTGCCGAACCCCGGATCGGATATGCCGTGCGCATGCCCTGCATCCCTGGCTTGCGGCGGTGGCTTGCGTGGGCCGCCACCTCGCTGGCGGCGGCCACCTTGCTGCCAGCACAGGTGCCTTCCGCCGGCAGCGAAGCGCCGAAGCCCCCGCGCCAGGAAGTGCCGATCGGCGTGTTCACCTGGCTCGAAGCCCCGGGCGACCGCACCGTCCTGGAGGGCCTGACCCAGGGCCTGCGCGACGCCGGGATCGAACCCCGGTTCCGGCACGAACGCGCCCTCGGCGACGCCGCCAAAGCGACCGCCGGCCTCGCCGCACTGCGCGCCGCGGCGCTGCCGCTGGTGGTCGCCATGGGCACCGAAGCGGCCCTGCAAGCGCGCACCGCCTTGCCCGAGCAGCCGGTGCTGTTCGTCTCGGTGAGCCATCCACTCGCCTCGGGTCTGTGCAGTTCCTGGGAGGGTGCCGGCGGCAACCTGTGTGGTGCCAGCACCTGGATCGCACCGGCCGAAGTGCTGTCGGTGTTCGAGCTGGCGGTGCCGAACCTGCGGCGGCTCGGCATGCTGCGTTCGGCGCAGGCGAACGTGGTCGCCGCCGCCGAAGCCGCCACGCTGCGCGCCCACCTGCAGAGCCAGGGTGCCGGCGCGGTCGAACTGCACGAAGCGTTCGCCCGCACCCCGGCCGAACTGCCGCGCGCGGTCGACGAACTGCTGCAGCAGCGCGTCGACGCGGTGTGGATCCCGATCGACGCCGGCATCTACCCGCACACCACCGCCGTGGCACAGGCGCTCGCCGGCCGGCGGGTGCCGCTGCTCACCACCGCGCCCAGTGCCGTGCCGGCCGGCGCGCACATCGGTGCCTTGACCGACGCGCGCCTGCA
>JAEUHP010000304.1 GCA_016795295.1 Planctomycetota bacterium
CGTGTGGTTGTGCGTCCAGGTCGCCTCGTCGATCATCTCGCCGGCCGGGTTGAACTTGAAGCCGGCGTAGACGCCCTGGTAGCGGTGGAACTTGCGATCCGGGAGCGCGATGCGGTCCTTGACGCCGAGCTTCTCGAGGTCGCGGTTCCAGCGCTCGACGATGCGTTTGCAGTCGGCGATGTAGGCGTCGAGCAGCACGGCGTTCATCGCGCGGCGCAGCGGGATGTCCTGCTTCTCCAGCTTGCCTTCGCCGTTCGGCACCTCGAGCGTGTAGTTGGCGTTCAGCGCCTTCGGGTCCTTGTAGATGCCGTCGCTCTCGCGGTAGCGGCCCTTCAAGCCGTTGGCGAACGACTCCGCGGCGTTGGTGCTGTCCTCGCCGCCGAACAGGTCCATCGAGCCGGTGAACCAGAAGTTCACGTAGCGCTGGACGATCTCCAGCGGGATCGCACCTTCCTTGCGCGGGTCCTTGCCCTGCGCCATCAGCTCACCGGTGCGCTTGACGATCCGGCCGACGCCGTTCTCACCGGTCTGCAGGTGGTAGGCCTCCTCGGCGAGCATGAACTGCGTCGTGCGCGCCAGCGGGTCGAAGCTCGACTCGGCGAGCGACGCCAGCTGGTACTTGCCGTCGCGGTCCATGAAGGCCGTGAAGCAGAAGAAGTCCAGCCAGTTGGTCACCGGGTAGTTGAACGCCTGCAGGATGCGTGGGTTGTCCTGGTCGCCGCTGTGACGTTCGAGCATCGCCTCGGCTTCGTCGCGGCCGTCCGCGCCGAAGTGCGTCTGCAGCAGGTAGACCATCGCCCACAGGTGCCGGCCCTCTTCGACGTTGACCTGGAACAGCGAACGCAGGTCGTAGAGCGACGGGCAGCAGTGGCCCAGCAGGCGCTGTTGCTCGACCGACGCCGGCTCGGTGTCGCCCTGCGTGACGATCAGCCGGCGCAGGCGATTGCGGAACTCGCCGGGCACCTCCTGCCAGGCCTGTGCGCCGATCTGGTCGCCGAAGTGGATCTTGCGGTCGGCGGGGCCGTCGGCGAGGAAGATGCCCCAACGGTAGTCGGGCATCTTCACGTAGTCGAAGTGCGCCCAGCCGCCCTGGCCGACGCCGACCGCCGTGCGCAGGTAGACCTGGTCCTGGTTGAAGTCGGTCGGACCGAGCGTGCGCCACCAGTCGAGGAACTTCGGCTGCCACTTCTCGAGCGCCATCATCAGGCGCTTGTTGTCGCGCAGCCCCACGTTGTTGGGAATCTTGGCTTCCAGGTCGACGATGCTCATGGCTCAGGTCCTTCTCCAGTCGAACTTGGCGCTCTCCGGAGCGCCGTAGCGGGTCAATGCGCCTTCGTCGCCGGTGGCGTTCGGGCGCGTGAAGATCCAGTTCTGCCAGGCGCTCAAGCGCCCGAAGATCTTGCTGTCGCAGTTCTCGGCGCCGCCGAAGCGCAGCGAGGCCTCCATGCCGGTCAGGGCGTCGGGCGACATCGACACGCGCTCCTCGAGCGCGATGCGCACGTCGTCGGCCCAGTCGACCGGATCGAGCAGGTAGGTGCACAGGCCCTGCTCGTCGGCTTCCGGAGCACTCAGCACCGGCTGCTCGGTGGCCAGCCGCTGCGCGTGGGCGGGGTCCTTGAGGAAACGGTTCTGCAGGCGCGTGTGGCCGTGGCTCATCGGCAAGGCGCCGTTCGACAGCGGGCCGAAGGCGAACTGCACCGCGTCGTCGTCGAGCGCGTAGACGCGGTCGCAGGCCAGCGTCAGCTCCAGGAACGCACCCGCCGCACACGCCGGCTTGTCGACCAACGCGTACATCGAACGCGCCATCAGATCGAAGCGCCGCGCCGTGCGCGCCATCTGCAACAGGATCTCGTTGCACAGCCAGTGCCCGCGGTCGGCGAACAGGTCTTTTTCGACCTGCAGCAGCGCCGCGCGGTCGCCGCGGGTCTGCAGCACCAGCAAGCCGACCGTCTCGTGGTCGAAGCGCAGCTGCAGCAGCGCGTCGTCGAGTTCACGCCAGCACTGCAGCGCCCACGCCGAAGCGCCAGCCGCTGCGTACTCGGCGCCGTTCTTCGGCTGCGGGCCCTTGGGTCCGTGCACCGTCAGGGTCGCAATGCGTGCCGCCGCGTCGACCTCGAGCTGCACATGGGTCCACGTGTACTTGCCACCCTCCACCACGGCGCGGATCGGCGGCAGCGCAATGCCCCGTTCCGCCTTGGTCGGCTGCTGGGCCGCCAGCTCCTTGGCGCGGGCCTGCACCTTGTCGGCGAACTGCGACTTCTTCCAGGTCGCGTCGACCAGGCCCCAGTTCACGGCACGCTTGCCGCGCACGCCCTCGGCCATGGTGCAGAACACGTCGGCGCGGTCGCGCCGCACCTTGCGCTTGTCGACCAGGCGCGTCAAGCCGCCGGTGCCGGGCAGCACGCCCAGCAGCGGCACTTCGGGCAACGACACCGCCGAGTTGTTGTCGTCGACCAGGTGGATCTCGTCACAGGCCAGCGCCAACTCGTAACCACCGCCGGCGCACGCGGCGTTCACCGCGCACAGCGACTTCAAGCCGCTGTGCTGGCTCGCGTCTTCGAGGCTGAGCCGCGTCTCGTTGGTGAACTTGCAGAAGTTCACTTTGAACGGGTGCGTGCTCTCGGCCAGCATCCAGATGTTGGCGCCGGCGCAGAACGCGCGCTCCTGGGCACTGCCGACCACCACCACCTTGACCTGCGGGTGCTCGAAGCGCAGCCGCTGGATCGCATCGGCGAGCTCCATGTCGACGCCAAGGTCGTAGCTGTTCAGCTTGAGCTCGTAGCCGGGGCGGTAGGGATGGTTGGCATCGACGTTCATGCGCAACTGCGCGATGTCGCCGTCGATCTGCAGCTGCCAGTGTTTGTAGCTGCTCGGGTGGCGGTTGAAATCGGTCATGGTGCGACGGGTCGGGCGAAAGTGGCGCGGAAGTTTGTGCCACGCCACGCCCGGAGGCAAGCACCATGTTGCAGGTTTCCCCGCCTGCATCATGCAGTATAATTCATGAAAGCAACCACGGCCTCGACCAGACCAAGCGGTATGGTTCCCGCCCCCTCGACCCCAGGCCCCCACGTGCGCTGCTTCGTTGCCCTCGACCTGCCACCCCCCGTCTGCAACTACCTGGCGGGCCTGCGCAGCCATTTCGGCTCCATGGGCCAGCTGCGCTGGGTGCCCGCCGACCAGTTGCACCTCACGCTGCTGTTCGCCGGGGAGCTGCCCGAAGCCGAACTGCCGGCGCTGCAGGCGGCCGTGGCCAGCGCCCCCCTGCGCGCGCTGCAGCTGCACCTCGCCGGCCTCGGCCACTTCCCGCCGCGCGGCGAACCACGGGTGCTGTGGGCCGGCCTCGGCGGCGATCTCGCAGGCCTCGCGGCGCTGCACGGCCACCTGACCACGGCCACGGCCGAACTGTCCGTGCCGCGCGAAGACCGCGACTTCACGCCGCACATCACCCTCGGCCGGGTGAAGAGTCCGTTCGGCGCGCTGGCGCTGGTCGGCAAGTGCGCCGAAGTCGGCGCCACGCTGCGACCGAAGCCGTTCCCGGCCGTGGCGCTGTGCCTGTATTCGAGCGTGCTGCGGCCGAGCGGCCCCGTGCACACGCCGTTGCTGCGGCGGGCACTGCCGACAGTGTGACCCGGCGCGGCCGCGCTCAGCGCCGCGGCAAACCCGCCAGCAACGCTTCGGCCGACCGCGCCGCTCCTTCGAGCGTGGCCGGCAACCCCGTGTCCGTCCAGTCCCCGCACACCAGCAGATTGGCCGGCCCGCCCACCAATCGACCGGGTCGCGGCCGCAGCGGCCGAGATCCCGGCGCCGCTACGAACGTCGCGTGCTGCTCCTTGGCGATGCGCACCCGCGCTGGCACCTCGGCCGCCCACTCGGGGTAGTACCGACCGAGCTCGGCGCGCGCCGCACCTTCGATCTCCGCCACCGACCTGCCGTCGAACCACCGATCGCCCCCGGACAGCAGCGCAAAACGCCGCGGCTCCCCACCCGGCGTGCGCAGCACGAAGTGGAACGGCGCGCCCCCGACCAGCGCCACCACCGGCCCTTGGTCGGGCAACACCGCAGCGCCTTCCGCCACTTCGAAATGCGCCGTGACGATCGGCGCGCTGCGCAGCGCACCCGCGCCCGGCCACAGCGCCGGGCAGAGCCGGTGCAACGCGAACCACGGCAGCGCCGTGACCAACAGATCGTCGGCGGCCAAGGCGCAGCGCGTGCCATCGCCGAACTCGACGGCGCTGACGAACCGCTCCCCCACCAGCAGCCCGGTGGCGCGCGCACCGAGGCGCAGCGCCACCCCGGCCCGCGCCAGGGCGGCCGGCGCGGCGTCGCCGAGCAGCACGCCCCAGGGTGCGGTGGGCAGCACGAACGCAGCCTGCGCGGCACGGCCGGCGAACGCTTCGCGCAGCGTGGCCAGGAAATCGCGCGCCGCGCAGGCGTCCGGTTCGCAGTTCATGATCGCCCGGCACAAGGGCCGCCACAGCACGTCGTCGGGCAGCCCGGACTGGCCGCGCCGCTGCAGCCAGTCGGCGAGCGTCCAGTGTGCGGGCGTGGGCAGCAGCGCCGTCGCCATGCCGAACAGCGCCCGCAGCTTGGCGCCGAACGGCAGGCCGAGCCGCAGCAGGGCCGGTGGCATCGCCAAGGGCACCGGCCAACCACCGAGCTGCAGGCGATCGCAGCGCCCACCCGGATGCCGGTAGGCGAGCCTGAGGGTGGCATCGCGCTGGCAATGGCCCGCAGTGCCGAGCCGCTGCAGCAGCGCCCCCATCGCGCGGTAGCAGCCGAGCAGTGCGTGCGGGCCGTTGTCCAGGCGCTGGCCACTCGCCGCGTCGGCGAACGAAAAAGCGCGGCCGCCGCAGTGCTGGCGCGCTTCGCAGAGGGTCACCTGGTAACCGCGGTCGGCGAGGCCGAACGCAGCCGTGAGGCCCGCCACACCGCCCCCCAGGACGAGCGCCCGCGGCTTGGCACTCACCGCCGCCACCCGCCGAGCACCCCGGCCGCCAACCACAGCCGCCGCGGCTTCGGCACGCGCACGCGGGGCCCGCGCAGTTCGCCGCCGCGCCGTTCGAGCCGCACCAGCAGCTCGCCGTAGACCGCACCCATGATGCGGGCCGGCACCAGCGCGCGCCGGGCCGGCTTCGGCAGCGCCTGCAGGGCCGCTGCCGCCGCCGCGAACTCGGTCCGCGCCGCGGCGGCGAACCGGGCGGCGAGCGCGGCCAGGGGGCCGTTCGCGGCGTAGGCATGCGCTGGGCCATCGCCGGCGAGCCACGCGCGGTCGATCTGCAACGCGGCGAGCCACTCGCTGGGCACGTAGCACCGCCCGGCTCCGGCATCGCTGCGCAGATCGCGCAGGATGTTGGTGAACTGCAGGGCCAAGCCCAGGTGGTCGGCGAACGCCTCCGCCGCAGGGCCGGAGGCGCCGAGCACCGGCAGGCAGGCGCGGCCCACGGCCGAGGCGACGCGCCAGCAGTAGGTGCGCAGCTCGGCTTCGTCGCGGCAGACGAAGTGCCCGATGTCCATCGCCATGCCGTCGAGCAGGGCGTCGAGCGGCACCTGGAACGGCCCGAAGCGCTGCATCGCCGCGGCCAGTGCCGAACCGATCGGGGTGCGCGCGGCACCCGCGGCCGCCGCGGCGAGTTCGTGGCGCCAGAACTGCAGGTGTTGCTGCGCGGTGGCCGGGTCCGGCGCATCGTCGACGGCGTCGTCGGCCGCGCGGCAGAAGGCGTAGACCGCAGTCATGCCCGCGCGGCGGTCGGCGGGCAGGCAGACGAAGCCGGCGGCGAAGTTCGAGCGGGCGCGGGCCAAGACCTCGCCGGGAGCCAGCCGGGCCGCGATCGGTTCGCCAGCCGCGCTCATCGCCCCCCTCCTGCGAACCGAGGCGCCCGCCGTAGCACGAGCCCGGCCAGCACCGTGCGCACCCGCACCCACTTCGGCAGCTGCGCCGTAGCGCCGAGCACGTCGCCACCCAGCGCCCGGATGCGCGCCAGCACCGCGGCCGCACCCCGCAGGATCGCCCGCAGCTCCCAGCGCAGCCGCCCGCGCACCGCATCCACCAACGGCCAGCCGGCAGCGAACTCGCGCCCCAGCGCAAAGGCCTCGGCCAGCACGAACGCGCGCAGCGCCGGACTGGCGCTCGGGGCGCGCAGATCCGCCTCGCCGGCGCCGTGGCGCGCCAGATCCTCGAGCGGGAAGTAGATGCGGTCGCGCTGCCGCAGGTCCGCACCGAGGTCCTGCAGGTGGTTCAGCAACTGCAGCGCCGTGCAGATGCGATCCGACAACCTGTCCAGCGCCGGATCACGGTACCCGCAGACGCGCAGCACCAGCCGGCCGACCGGATCGGCCGAGCGGCGGCAGTAGTCGGCGAGGGCCGCGCGGTCGTAGCGGCGCACTTCGAGGTCCTGGGCGAAGGCCGAGAGCAAGTCCGTGAACAACGACTCCTCCAGGCTGCACTCCCGAAGGGTCGCCACCAGGTCGACGAACAGCGGCACGTCGTGGGCCGCGCCGCGGCAATGGGCCAGAAAGTCGGCGCGGAAGCCGGCCAAGGCCGCCGCATCGCGCCATTCGTCGGCCAGGTCGTCCGCCGTGCGGGCGAACGCGTAGATGCGGTGCAGGTGGCGCCGCGCGCGCTTGGGCAACAGCCACGACCCGACCGGGAAGTTCTCGTAGTGCACGCGCGCCATCGCGAGGTAACGGCGCGGGTCGGTCAGGTCGACGGGCGGAAGCGGCGGCAAGGCTGGCGAACGGCAGGTGGCAGGTCGAGCGTAGCCGGGACGGCGGAAGATTTCGCAGATTGCCTGCAACCGTTGCGGCGCGCGGGTCACAGCCCCCCTGTCGCGCACAACGACAAGGAGCAAAACCATGGAAATCGACTTCGATCAGAAAGACCGCATCGCCGACTACATCACCGTTCCCGCCGGGACCTACCTGTGCCGCATCGGCGAGGTGCGCCCCGGCACCACCCGCGCCGGCGACGAGCGCTGGTCGCTGCGCCTCGTGGTCGCGGAGGGCCAGCACACCGGCAAGCAGGCGGCCTGGGACAGCCTGGTGTTCAGCGCGCGCGGCCGGGCGCGCGCGCGGTTGGTGCTGCAGGCGCTCGGGCTGCCGAGTTCGGGTCGTGTGCAGATCGAGCCGGGCGATCTCGAAGGGCGCCAAGCGTTCGTCGAGGTGCGACCGGCGGAGTACCAGGGCCCCGGAGGCGAACTGGTGCGCCGCAACGAGGTGCCGTACGACGGCTACCGCGCCGTCCCGGGCGGTGCGGCGGACGAGCTGGGCCCGCCGCCGCCGGCACGGCGGCCCGCGCGGTCGACGGGGCCAGTGGATCCGAACGAGATCCCGTTCTGAGCCGTCCCGCCCGCGGTTGCGGGCGGCACGGCTCGGCGCTCGCGAAAGCCGCTGCGACGCGGGTGACGGCTTGGGGCGAAACGCACCATCCAGCCTGCGGCAGCGCCTCCTTGGCTGGGACCTTTGGCGCCCAGCTCACCAGCCGGCGGCCGAGGCGAGCTCGCCGACGAACGCATCGAGCGCGGCCAACGCCGTGGCATCGCTGCAGGTGTGGTTCTCGACCACGACCGAGAACGCCCACGGCGCGGCCCCGTTCGGCCGCAGCACGTAGCCCGACAAGGCTTGCACCCGGGCCAGCGTGCCGGTCTTGGC
>JAEUHP010000305.1 GCA_016795295.1 Planctomycetota bacterium
GGCAAGCGCCGAGGTCACAAGCAACCGGGGCAGCCCTGAGAGGCGGCCGCCCCAGTGCTTCACTCTACTGCACCGTGATGGTGTAGGAACCGCCTTCGCGGCTGCTGATGGTCACACGCCGACCAACCAGCGATGCGGCCGAGCGCAGATCCAATTGGTATTCTGCAGCCAGCGCATTCCAACGCATGGGGGATTCGAAGGTGAAGCCGTCGACGGATGCAGTCAACGTCGCGCCCGCGCCCAAAGCGCTGGTGGCGCGGACCCGGAGCCGGCCCTGCGCCCAAGTCGCCTGGGTGATCTGGATGCTGTCCGCGGGTTCGTCCAGGGCGGGGGTCTGGAAGGCAACTGCCGCCGCCATCGGTGCCTCGATCCGGATCCGCAGGTCGTACAGCGAAGTGCTGGAGTTGCTCTCGGCCAGCGTGCCTGGCAACAGCACGTCGAGCACGGTGAAGGCCAGCCGACCGCAGCGCTCGCCCTGCAGGTTGGCCAGCAGCGGCTGGTAGTTGATGCCGACCGAGCTGTCGTAGACGACCGCCACGAAGGTCTGGCCAACCATGGCCGCGAGGTCCTGGTTGCGGACCGCCATCACTCCCGGGACGTTGTCCAGCTGCGGTTGCGGGATGGTGCCGGCGACGAACGCCGACAACGGCCAGGGCGTCGTCGCCGGCAGCGTGAACATGCCTTCGTTGCCGGGCTGTCCCATCGGGATCGTCACCACGTCCCCGGCGTGGTTGGCGCTCCACCCGAGCCAAGGATTGCCGAACAAGACCGTCTGGTTGTCGTTGGTCAAGGCCTCGGCGGTGGTGCGCAGCCGCGCCGCCGCAGCGATGACGGCACCATGCCCGTTGTCGAGGGCCTGCTCGGTGAGGATGACGACCCTGCCACTGGTCGGATTGCTGCCGTGGATGCGCAGGCGACCAGCCGGACCGACCACCGGTTCGATCGGGCCTGCGCCAACGCCGACCGCGAGTTGGAAGATGTCGACTCCGGACAACGCCGGCTGGTTGGGGATCGTCAGACTGCCCTCCACGGGCTGCCCGTTGGCCGGCACAACCGCCAACGGCACCGCAAAGTTGTTGCTGCCGATGGCGAAGCTGCGGCCGAGGAACGAAGTCGGACCAGGATCGAGGCTCAGCAGCTGAGCCAGCAAGCACTGGGGCGCCGCACTCAGCGAAAAGCGCAGGGTGCCGCCGACCGCCGGCGTGCCGGTCCGCCAGAGGCTGGGCACGCAGTCGCGCGGGGCCTGAGCCGTGAGGGCCGTGGCCATCACGGCCACGGAGAGAAGATGAGGAATCAGCGGTTTGACCATGCCACCAAGAAGACAAAACTCGTGCCAGCCCCCCGAACCGAACCCGTTGTCCGCAACCCGTACACCGTGGTGTCCAAAGTGCCGACGCCAGCCAACCCCTGGGCATCGATCCGGGGTTCCCCCGCCCGTTCTCGTGGGTGTGGGTTCCTGCCCCTTGGGCATGCCCACTCGCCTGGCGAGACGGCGAGTGGCCATGGCAGCGGGTCCCGATCTACGGCACCGCCAGCCTTGACCCTGCCGGGGCGGACCGCCAGAATGCTCGCCCCCATTTCCCGCCCGCCGGCCTCCGCCGAACGGCGCCCACACTCCGCACCACGGTCCCCATGCAAGTCCAGGTTGCCGAAACCGGCCCCTG
>JAEUHP010000308.1 GCA_016795295.1 Planctomycetota bacterium
CGCGTCCAGCCGTTGCCGAGCGCCTGCTTGGTGGTCGTCATCGACGAGCGCTTGTACTTGGCGAGGTCCTGGGCCAGCGCTTCGCTCACCGAACCGGTGCTGCCTTCGAACTCGTCGAACTGGAAGAAGAAGATCTTGATCCAGTTGTAGTGCGGGTCGTTGTCGACGGTGACGGCCAGCGAGGCGCTCAGCGGCACGCCGGTGCCGACCATGGCCAGCACGTCGGTGCGGCCCTGGAAGTTCGGCAGGATCTGCAGGGGGCCGCTGGGCACCGCTCGCGTGACCGTGCGGTTGTACCAGAACGGTGTGGTCACCTCGATCGGCGCCAGCGGTGCCGGGCCGCTGAAGTTCCAGTACAGGCTCAGGTGGTTGTCGTCGGGCACGCCCCACCACGGGGGCGCGTCGGTCGGCGTCTGCGCGAAGGCCGGTGCCATGGCGCACAGGGCCAGCAGGCGGAACAGCACGGAGGTGAGGGACATGGCTGGATCTCGGATCGCGGGGTGGTGGGCGATCAGCGGGTGGTGGTGGGCTTGGAGGGGTTCGTGGCGGATGGTGCGGCCGCGGGGTTGCGGCTCAGTAGACGCGCGGCAACCTGCACAGGATCCGTGGGCCAGAGACAGGTGGCACCGTCGCGGGCGGCGCTGACGAACCAAGTGCCGTCGGGGCTCGCGGCAATGCCGTCGACCGTGTTGTCGTGGCCGGCGAACTGCAGCAGCTCGGTGCCATCGGCGGCGCGCCACAGACGTACGCGGTTGCGGTCGTGAAGGGCACACGTGGCCAGGGTCTGGCCGTCGGGGCTCCAAACCACCT
The DNA here is from genome assembly GCA_016795295.1 of Planctomycetota bacterium. Classification (GTDB taxonomy): domain Bacteria; phylum Planctomycetota; class UBA1135; order UBA1135; family UBA2386; genus JAEUHP01. Next base: position 811 of record JAEUHP010000308.1, read on the forward strand.
GCGTGCAGGGGCTGCCCAGGGGGAACACGACACGTTGGCTGCGGTCGAGGTGCTGGCTCCAGGCGTTGCCATCGGCGCTGCCGCTGGCCAGCCGTTGGCCGTCGGGGGCGAAGCGCAGGCAGCGCACGGCTTTGGCGTGGGCGGGCAGTTCGCCCGCTGGGCCGCCATCCGCCACGCGCCACAGGCGCACCACGGCTTCGCCGACTTCGGCGGTGGCCAGCAAGGTGCCGTCCGGCGACACATCGGCGGCGGCGATCGGTTGCGGCCGTTCGACCACGCGCAGCGGGGTGCGCCCATCGACCTGCCACACCACGGCGCGTCGATCGTGTCCCGCCGTCAGCAAGAGCTGTCCCGCCGCGGCGAAGCGCAGTGCGGTGACGCGTCCCTGATGGCCTTGGAAACTCGCCAGCACGGCGCCGTCGGTGAGCACGTGCAGGGCGATGCGGCCGTCGTGCAGGGCCACGGCGCAGCGATCGGCGGCGGGGTCGACGTCGAGCCGCCGGAGGGGATTGCCGAGCGGCTCGGTGCTCCACAGCAGCCGGCCGTCGCGCGCGTGCCAGGCGCGCAGCCGTTCGTCGTCGCCCGCGGTCACCACACGTTCGCCCGAACGGTCGAACGCCACTGCCGGCACCGCGCCGGGCTGGCGCAGAGTCACCACGCCACGCGCGTCGGCGAAGTGCCAGATCAGGGCGCGCTGGCTGCCGACCTGGACCAACAGGCGCTGGCCGTCGGGAGCGAAGGCGGCCTCTTCGAGTGCCGTGCCGACCTCCAGCCGGTGCAGCGCGCCGCCCTTGGCCGTCGGGCTGTCGCTGGTGTCGAACACCCGCACCACGCCGTCGGTGCAGGTGGTCACGGCGAGTTCGCCACTGGGGTCGAAGCCGACGTGGGCGAGATCCCCGCCGTGGTCGACGAAGGTGCGGATCTCGGTTGCAACCAAGGCCGTGTCGCTGCGCGCGATCCGCCACAGCCGTGCCGTCTGGTCGCGGGCGCCGGTCAAGAGCCGTTCGCCGCGCGCATCGAAGGCCATGGCGTCGATCTGCCGGCTGTGGGCGAGGCTGCCGAGCAGGGCGCCCGAGGGCACCGCGTAGCAGTGGGCGCGGCCGTCGGCGTCGCCGACCACCACGGTGCGGCCGTCCGGCGCGAACAGCAGCGCCCGCGGCCGTTCGGGTTGGCCCGGCAATTGTGCCAGTTCGGCGCCCGTCTCGGCGTCCCACAACCGCACGAAGCCGCGGTCGCCGGCGCTCACCGCGTGGCGGCCGTCGGGCGACAGGGCTGCGGCGACCACGCGCCTCCGGTGTTGGGCCATGCTGCCGAGGGCTCGACCTTCGGCCACGGCCCACACCCGCGCCGTGAACGGTCCATTGCTGCCGTAGCTGGTGGTCAGGAGCCGCGTGCCCGTGGCCGAGAAGCGCAGCAGGTTGACGATGCCGTCGTGCGGCAAGGCGGCCACCTGGCCGCCGTCGTCGCGCCACAGGCGCACCGTCTGGTCGACTCCGGCGGTGGCGAGCCAGGCACCGTGCGGCTGGAACGCGGCGTCCAGCACCGGTTCGCGATGGCCCGTCAAGGGGTGGCGCAACGCACCGTCGGCATGCCACACCAGGGCATTGCCTTGCGGGCCCGCGGCCCCGACGGTCACCACGCCGGCGCCGTCGGGCGTCCAGCGCGTGGCGTAGGTGGCACCACCCTCGATCGCGAACGCCGTGGTCTGGAAGCCGCTGCCGAGCGCGTGCAGGACCGCGCTGCGCGACTCGGCGCCGTCGCGCCGCTGCACCGCCGCCAGCGCCAACTGCAGCGCCCCTTCGCGGTTGCTGCGCAAGGCCTGGGCGCTGGCCAGGCACAGCCGGCGCGATTCGGCGAGGTCGCGTTCGGCGGTCACCGCCGCGGTCTCCGCGAGGGCGCGGTAGCGGGCCACGCGTTCGACCACCGCTGGATCGTCGTGCAGGCGCAGAGCCTCCAGCAGCAAGGCGATCGCGCCGTCGTAGTCGCGCGCCACGGCCGCTCGTTCGGAAGCCAACAGCTTGGCGCCGGCGGCCGCCCGTGCGGTCGCGGCGTCCCACCACGACCACGCGCCGAACACCAACGCCACGGCCAACACGCCCGCCCCGGCCAGGCTTTCGGCGCGATGGCGGTGGGTCCACTTGACCGCGCGCTGCAGCAGCCCCGCCGGCTTGGCGTGGATCGGCTCCCAGCGCAGGAACCGCAGCAGATCCGCTTCGAACTCCGCGGCGCTCGCGTAGCGGTTCTGCGGGTCCTTCTCCAACGCCTTGCTGCAGATGGTCACCAGGTCGCGCGGCACCCTGGCGTTGAGCCGCTGGATCGGCACCGGCTCCTTGAAACAGATCTCGTAGACCACCTGCTGCAGGTTCTTGCCGTCGAACGGGCGGCGCAGCGTCAGCAGTTCGTAGAGGATCACTCCCAGGGCCCAGATGTCGGCGCGATGGTCGACGGCGACGCGTTTGGCCAGCGTCTGTTCGGGACTCATGTAGTGGGCCGTGCCGGTGATCTCGCCGGACATCGACAGGCTGCCTTCCCCGAGCGACTTGGCGAGGCCGAAGTCGAGCAACCGCACCTGCTGGCGATCGTCGATCATCACGTTGCGCGGTTTCAGATCGCGATGCACCACGCCTGCCTGATGCGCTGCGGCCAGCGCCGAGGCGAGTTGCGCCGTCAGCATGGCGCATTCGGCCACGTGGCCCTTGGCGCTGGCGAGGCCGAAGGTGCCTTCGATCGCGACCGGCGCATCGCCGTTCAAGAGCCGCAGGTCGTCGAGCAGGTCGGCCAGGTTGCGCCCGGCCACGTAGTCCATGGCGAACGCGAACGTGCCGTCGACCTCGGTGAAGCTGTGCACCGGCACGATCGCCGGATGGCGCACCTGCGCGGCCGCCGCGGCTTCGCGGCGGAAGCGTTCGACGTGGCGTTTGCTCAGGGTCAGGCCACTGGCCATCACCTTGAGCGCGACGCGCCGGTGCAGGGACTTCTGGCGGGCCAGGTAGACCACACCCATGCCGCCGCGGCCGAGCTCCGCTTCGATCACGAAGTCGCCGAAGGCTCGGCCGCCATCGGCCGCGGCCGCCGGCGGCGTCCATTCCTGGTGGCCGAGCAGGCCGTCGAACGCCAGGAACTGGCGGATCTGCGCCAAGAGCCGCGGGCGCAGACCTTCCGGGTAGCGCTGCACGAACAGATCGGGGGAGGGTGCGTCGCCGCCGCTCTGCAAGTCGACGAACTGCTCGACCGCGGCTTGCAGCAGCGCTGCTTCGCTGGCTGCGCCGGGCGGTTCGGCGTTCGGTGCGGGTCCCGGCTGGGCCGCCATGTCACGACTCCGTGCGCGACAACAAGCCCGACAGGCGCGCTTGGGCCCGCGACAGCAGGGCGCGCACGGCGCCTTCGGTCGGCAGGCCCATCTCGGCGCAGATCTCGTCGGTGTCGAGTTCGAGGTAGCGGCGCAGCACGATGATCTCGCGTTCGCGGTCGGGCAGTTGTTGCAGGGCCACGCGGATGCGTTCGGCGAGTTCGTGTTCGTCGTGGTGCTGCGACGGGGTGGCGTCCTTGCCGGCGAGCTGGTTCTCGATCTGTTCGTCGAAGCCGACCATGCCGACCCGGCCGCCGCGCTTCTGCGTTTCGATCGAGCGGATGCGGCGCACGATCTCGTACTCGGCGCCCTTCAGCAGCCAAGCCAGGAACGAGCCCTCGCCGCGGTACTCGAACTGATGCAGGCGTTTCAGCGCCGACAGGATCGCGTCGTGGGTCGCGTCCTCACTGTCGGCCATCAGCAGGCGGTACTTCGGCCCGATCAGCTTGCGCAACGCCGTGCGCAAACGGTCGCGGTAACGCTGGAACAGCAGGTCGATCGCTTCGCGATCCTGCTCCAGGGCACGGCTGACCAGGTTGCGGGTGTTGTCGTCCAAGAACGGCGCACGGGCGAGGAAGCCCTGATTCTGCCGCAGAATGGTGGGGCGGCAAGGCGCGGCGCCCCAGGATGGCAGGATCCGGAGGCGGTGCAGGCGGGGTGCGGCGGCGGACGTGGTCATGGCTCCACCCTGGAAGAGCCGTTTTCCGGCGAACGCACGCGGCGCACCAAGTTCTCGAGAGAATACTCGTAAGCTGTTTTTGATGCTATGCTTACGGATCTTCTGTGGCGCGCGATCGCGGCCGCAGGCGCAGCCGCGACTCAGTAGTTGCCGACCGTGAACCGCACGCCGTTCGACACGGCTGCGCCCACGGCGTTGGTCAGCACCGCTGGTGCATACACCGCCGCTTGGGCACCGAACTGCAGGCCGGCCAGCGCCGGAGCTGGGTAGAGCGTGGTCTGCGTGGTGGCGCCGCCCAGGAACAGCGGCAGCGTCACGCTGCCATTGGTGTATTGGAAGCAGCCTGGCATCTGCGGCGCCAAGCTCACACCCGCCGGGAAGGTCTGCAGGCCCAGCATCACCGCGCCGAACAGGGTCTTCGGGTCGATGTTGCCGGTGGTGAAGCGGATCGATTGGCCCATGGCCGGCAGCGTGGCGTTCAGGGTCAGCGGCAGGTCCTGGATGCCCGCCGGGAAGCCAGGCCCGAGCACGGTGGACAGGTCGCGGCTGCCCGCGTCGAGCGACGGTCCGCCACCCGAAAAGCCGACCAGGATCTCGATGTTCCTGTCGCTGAGTGTGCCGAAGGCCAGCACCACGTTGCCGTTGTTGCCGTTGAACTGGAACTGGAAGGTGTTGGCCGCCGCGCTCGTGCTGCCGCCGAAGTGCCAGACGCCGTCGAAGGTGATGTAGGCGATGCCGTTGCTCTGCTCGAACTTCACCCGACCGCCGGCAGGAATGCTCGGATCGAGGTCGCGCCAGACGCGCCAGGAGGCGTCCGGGGCGCTCAGCAAGCCGAAGGGAAAGGGGGAGTAGCCGACGCCGTTGTTGCTGCCGGTGCTGATGAAGCCGTTCGAACAGATGTAGAGCTGGTCGTAGCCGACACCGCCGTAGGGGAACGGCACCGCCAACGTCGGCGTCGGCCGCTCGCTGTCGTCGGACATGCTCAGCACTTGCGCGGCGGCACTAGGCGTCACGAAGGCACCACCTTCTTGCACCCGGAACCCATCGCCGTCCCGCACCATCGTGAAGGCGCGGTTCTCGAGGTCGAAGTTGAGGGCGTTGCCGTACCACTCGTAGAACGAACCCGCCAGTGCCGTGCAGCCGGTGCCGAAGGTGCTGGTCGACGAGCCACCGGGGAAGTACTGCACGCGGCAGTTGACGAACCGGGAGGTGCTGAAGGTGCCCGAGAACTGGCCTGACGTCACTTCGCCGCCGACGATCTGCAGGTCGGCGTTCTGGTCGCTGCTGGAGGTGGTTCCGTAGCGGTGGGACAGGCCCGACAGGCGCACCGCGATGCCAGTGGTACCGGGCGGCAGGGTGAACGAGCCGATCGCGGCGCGGCTGAGGCTGCCGACGCCCGCGCTGGTGATCGGCCCGCTGGCCACCTGGCTCCAGAAGGCACTGATGGTCTGCTTGCCGACGCGCGAGCCGACACAGGTCCAGACCGTGGCGGTGCCGTTGCTGCCGCTGGCAGTGGCGACGTGCAGGTCGAGGCCGGTGACGGTGATGCCGAGGGGATGCAGCACGTTGGCGTCGAAGAAGATCTGGCTGTTGAACAGCGAGCCGTTGCCCGTCAGGTTGGTGAGGAACAGGCTGTCGTACTGCAGCGTGACGTTCGCCATGCGCGGCGTGTTGATGGTGCCGCTGAAGACCTGGTTGGTGGCTTCGCCGCCAGTGATGGTGAGTTGGCCGTTGTTCCAGTTGGTGTTGCTGGCGTTGCCGTTGGTGTAGCGATGGCTGACGCCGATGGCGCGCAGGGCGATGCCGGTGGTGCCGGCCGGCAGGTGGAAGGCGCCGATCGCCACGGTCGAGGGCAGGTTCTGGCCGGCCGCCGTGACGGCGCCGCTGGTGGCCAGCGTCCACGCCGCCGCGTTGTTCTGGTTGGTGCCGCGGCCGCCTGGGCAGGTGTAGACCTCGACCGAACCCAGGGTGTTCGCCACTTGCTGCAGATTGACCTGCAGGCCGCGGACGATCACGCCGTCGGGGTTGGCCACGGCCACGTCGAAGTAGACGCAGCCGCCGACGTTGCCGTTGTTGTTGCCGGCGAACAGGGTGGAGATGGCCGCCTGCGCCGTGGCAGAGGCCGACAGGAACACGCCGCCGAGGGCGAGCAGTAGAGAGCGGATTCGCATGGGAGTTCGCCGGGAAAGGCGAGGAATCCGGGCCGGGCCCATCATGCGAATGCGGATTTCTGGTGGCCGCGGCTGGGGCGCCGTTGCCATGGGCAGTTGCGGCGTCTGGTGGTGCGCGCCCGCACCCTCCTGCACTAACGACCGATCGCCAGCTGCAACCCGGCCGAGAGCGTAACGCTGCCGATCCGGCTGCGCAGCGGCTCGTAGACGGCCGCTTGCGCGATCAGGCCCAGACCGAGCAGCGCCCGATCGTCCGGAATCGGCAACGGCAGCACCGCACTGCCGCCTTGGTTCGTCACTGCGAACACACCGTCGAGCAGGGGTGCGGTGACGATCGCGCAGGGGCCGATGGCACTCGGGCCGCCGGTGCCGAACCACACCACGCACGGCGTTCCCGGAGTCTGGCTGCCGAGCGCGAGC
>JAEUHP010000038.1 GCA_016795295.1 Planctomycetota bacterium
AGGTGGGCGAGCGCTCGGTAGCGGCGGTAGCCGAGAAAACACTCGTCGGCGCCTTCGCCCGACAGCAGCACGCGCACGCCCTGGGCCGCCGCCGCGCGCGCGGTGGCGTGCACGGCGCACACCGACGGATCGCCGAGCGGCATGCCGGCCGCCCGGGTCAGCGCGGGCAGCGCGTCGAGCACTTCGGGGCCGCCGTCCACCGGCACGAACGGCAGGCCCGCGGCGGTGGCCACTGCGCGCGCCACCGCGCGTTCGGCCGGGTCGCTGCCGGTGGCGCAGAACTGGAACGCGGGCACCGCGCGCTGCAAGGCACCGAGGGTTGCGGCGAGGCAGCTGCTGTCGAGGCCGCCGGACAGCGACAGGCCGACCGGGCTCGCGGTGTCGATGCAGCGCGCAACCGCGGCGATGGCGCGGCGGCGCAGGGGCGCGTGGTCGGGTTCTTGGTCGCAGGGGCGCGCGGCGGTGGCGGCCGGCGCTGCCGGAGTGGGGGGCAGGTTGCCGAGCCACGGCGTGCGGTAGCCGGTGGCATCGGCGACGAACGGCGCGCCGCGGCCCGGTGCCGGCAACAGCCACAGCCCGCGTCGCACCCGCTGCGGCAGCCAGTCGGCGAAACCGGTGCGCAGCAGTTCGGGCAGGCCGCGTTCGAGCTGCAGCGGAGCGCCGCCGAGAGCGACCAAAGCCGCTGGCGTCGACGCGAACGCCACCAACTGCCAGCGTCGGCCGCGCTTCTGCACCAGGCACCACAAGGGCTTTTCACCGAAGCGGTCCTGGCCGAACACCAGCTGGTCGCGGGCGGCATCGACCACGGCGTAGGCGTGGTGGCCGCGCAGTTGGCCCAGCGCCGCGCGGTCGCCGGCCGCCACCGCGAGCAACGGCAGCCAGGCGTCGTTCGGCAGCGCGCGCGGCGCGGCGATGGCTGCCAGCCGCGGGCGCCAACGCGGCCACAGTTCGCGGGCGTTGGTGATCGCGCCGTTCAGCACGCCGGCGAAGCGGCCGCCGCGCAACACCAACGGCTGGCGGCTGCGCCGCGGTCCAATCGCCAGCCGCGCGCAGCCGAGCCACCAGCCGCCGGCCGCCACCACGCCGCTGCCGTCCGGCCCGCGCCACGCGAGCGTCCCCAGGGCCGCGGCCAGGGCGCGGCCGGGCTCGCGGCCCAACTCGGCCAGCCACTCGGCCCGGGCGCCGGCGATGCCGCACATCGCCGCTCAGCCTTGCCCGGCGCGCACCCGTTCGCAGTAGGCGAGCAGCGCCTGCCACTGCACGTGCAGGTTGTGTTCGCGGCTGTCGAGCGGCTGCTTGAAGAACACGCCGAGGTGCGGCATCGGGCCGCTCTCGCCGCGGCGTGCCGCCAGGTCGGCGAACCGCACCATGTCGAGCACCAGCGGCGCGGCGAGGATCGCGTCGCAGCCCTGCCAGGTGAACTGCAGCGCCATCTTGAAGCCCAAGAAGCCGGCGAAGTGCACGAAGTCCCACGCGGTCTTGAGGTCGTGCAGCGAGGGCACGTAGTCGATGCCGACGTGCGTGTGCAGCGGGTAGCCGAGCAGGGCCGGCAGCAGGCCGTCCTTGCTCTGCACCTTGGCGCGCTTGTTGTCGCGGTCCGCCAGCACCCGGCCGTCGCGGTCGCCCAGGATGTTGTAGCCCTGCCAGGTCAGGACCTGCAGGTTGCGGTAGGCGAACATCGGCGCCAGCGCCGACTTGACCAGCGTTTCGCCGGTTTTGCCGTCGCAGCCCATGTAGGGAGCGCCAGTTTTGGCGAACAGTTCGCGGATCGCCGGCAGCAGCGTCGCGTCGCTCGGGGTGAAGTGGATCAGCGGCAGGCCGAGGCTCGCCGCGGCGTAGGCGTAGAGCGTCGACGGGCGCACCGCGGCCGTGGTGTTGCGATCCAAAGCGCGGTCGAACGCCTGCAGCGAACGGTGCGCGGCGTTTTGGCGCAGCGGCGGCTCGGTCGAGGTCAGGTTGACGCACACGACACGATCCAGCCGGTGCTGCTTGGCGAACGCCTGCAAGTCGGCCTGCAGGCGTTCGACCTGGGCGCGCAGCGGTTCGCGCCGGTTCGGCTGGTCGGCATCGGCGAGGGCGGCGATCGCCGCGCCCGCGTTCGGCAGCACGCCGGGCACCACGTTGCGGCTGTCGGCGCGCAGTTCTTGTCGCAGCGCGCGCAGCAGTTCGGTCGGCAGCGAACCGGTGGCAGCGTGGATCTCCGCGGCCGAGCTGGCGAAATCGCCGCGGCGCACTTCGTGGCCGCCGAACACGAGGCCGGCCAGTGGCTGCAGCGGCAGGCCCGCGGCGACCGGGGATTCGGTGACGAGGCCGGTGGTCGGGGCGAGGCGGCGGGCGATCGCGCGCGCGCCGACCACGACGGTGGTGGCGAGGCCGCCGAAGGCGCCGAACAGCCAGACGCCGAGGCGTTCTTGGCGGCGAGGGGTGCGTGGATGGGCCACTGTGGGGCGGGGCAGGATAGAGGTTGGGGCCGGCGCCGCCAATGTTGTTCAACCCGCGGGAGGGCAGCCGAGCGGCGTCCGCCGCCGCCGGTCCGCTGCCGACCAAGGCGGCGGTGGCCCGCGGCGGCATTTCGAGGGGGTTGACGCCCCGCGCCCATTGCCGACACTCTCAGCTCATGTTTCTTTCACCCAAAGACGCATGCAACCACGCTCTGCCACCTTGATCCTCACTGCCGTCCTGGCGTCCACCGCCGCCTTGGCCGCGCAGATGCCGCCCACCCTGACGCTGCCCGCCGAGTACGACCTCGCCTGGGGCCGCGGCAGCTCCGCGGGCCTCGGCAGCAACTCGACCCGCACCCAGCACATCTTCGCCGCCCCCTTCCCGATCGGCACGCCGGTGTTCGGCGTCGGGTTCCGTCCCACGGCGGGAACGGTGGACCGCGCTTCGTTCACGGCGGACATCGAGATCCAGATCTCGAGCACCGCGATGGTGCCCGGTGCCCTCAGCACCACGTTCGCCAGCAACATCGGCACCGACATGATGGTTGCGTTCCCGCGCCAGGTGATCACGATCCCGGCGATGCCGGCGAACCGCGGCACCGGCACCTTCGCCGAAGTGCGCTTCCCGGTGCCCTTCATCTTCGGCACCAACAACGAAACCAACATCAACGTCGACCTGTTCGTCTTCAGCCGCTCGACCGGCGCCTCCTGGAGCACCGACCGCGCCTTCGCGGCCGCGAACGGTCGCGCTGCCACGGCTGGCATCGGCTGCGGTGGCACGGCGACCATCAACTCGACCTCGACCGGCGGCACGTATGTCGCCGGCGCCACGGTGGGTGTGACGCTCGCCGCGGCACCGCCCCTCGCCCTGGCCTTCTTGCTGCCGTCGTTCAACCAGAAGAACTACAACGGGATGCCGTTGCCGTTCGACCTGTCCCTGGTTGGAGCCGATCCCGGCTGCGCGCTGCTGGTCGATCCGGCGCTCGGCCCGAGCACGTTCGTCGCGGATGCCGTGGGTGCAGCGAGCTCGTCGTTCACCGTGCCTCCTGGCTACGGCCGCTTCGGCCTCGGTTGGCAGTGGCTCTACCTGATTGCCGCGACGCCCACCAACCCGCTCGGCCTCGCCGCCACCGCGAGCCGCACCACCTGGATCGGCCCGGAAGTGGTCACGCCCGGTGCGCAGTACGTCTGGGACCTCAGCAACGTGAACGCGGTGACCGGCAACGCGACCACCAACTCGGTGCCGATCGTCGAGTTCTTGCTGCAGTGACGTCTGCCGCGCGGAATGGCCCAGCCATGGTCGCCGTGCCCGAGCGCCTCGTGCTCGGGCGCTGGCTGCGGTGGGTGCTGCGGGTCGGCTGCCTGTCGGTCCTGCTCACTGCCGCGCCCGCACAGGACCAGGCGCCGGACGCCGTCCAAGTGCCCACGGCCGAGCAGTTGACGGCGCGGCTGCAGAAGCTCGATGCCGAGGCCCGCGCCACCGTGGTGCGCAACGTCGAGAAGCGGCTCCTGCGCGAGCAGAGCCACTTGGTGCAGAACGTGCTCGACCGCGAACGCGGTCCGTCGGCCTACCCGGCCCCCGCCGCGCGCGTCTGGTTCGAGCCGCGCGACTACGCGCCGGTGGCCGCGCCGCGCCAGCTGGTCGCCGCCGGCACCGCGGGCCATCGCGCCGCCACCGGGCGCTGCCGGCCGTTCGAGTTCCTGCCCGACCTGCAGGTGGCGATCGTCTACGACTGGGCGCTGGGCAAGGCGGTGCGTGTCGCCCCGAACCTCGGGCCCGAAGCGCGCTTCGCCAACCTGGTGCGCGGGTTCTTCCCGCACAGCGACCACGCGGTGGCGCAGGTGCTCGAAGCGCTCGACGACGATCCCGACCAGCGCGCGCTCGGCGATTACTTCGAACACCTCTACGGCGACCGCAACGGCGCCGTGTTCGCCGGTGTTTCGCTCTACGACGCGTGGAATTCGGGCATCCAACTGGAGATGCCGGACACCGATGCGATCGCGTTCGCAGTGCGGATCCTGGGCACGGCGTCGTTCGTCAGTCCGATTCCGGAGGACCGGCGGCGCGAACGGCTCTACGGCAAGCTGCGCGAGGCGTTCGAACGGCACCGCGACCACCGGGTGGTGCGGTTGGCGGCGGCCGCGGCCTACGTGGCCGGTGAGCCGAAGCTGGATGCGACCTACTTGCCGCTGGTGGCGCGATGCCAGTGGGTGTGGCAGCAAGTGGGCTGGGAGCCGAAGGAGTTCGCGGCGCGGCTGCGGCAAACGCCAGACCGCACGCAGTGGCTGTTGGCCGTGGACGCGGAGATCCGGGCGGCACCGGAGGCGGTGGCGCCGTTGCGGCAGGCGTGGCGGGACTGGGGCGTGTTCCTGCGGCAGTTGGCCGCGGCCGAGTTGGCGCGGGCGGGGGGCTGACTCCCTTCTGCCATCGGCTGTTCCCGGACTGAGGCGGGGCGCCGTCCTTTGGCCCCCATCGTCGGACCACGGGGTATCATCCTGTCTGGCCCCGCCATGCAGCCCGAACCCCGCGACCGCCCTGCGCCGCACCAGGACCCCACCGAATGGGGTCGGCTGGTCGAGAGCCTCGACGTCGCCAGTGTGTTCGTCGTCATCGGCAGTTGGCTCGGCCCCAAACTGCGCGGTCAGCTCAGCGTCGAGGACATCTGGCAGGAGACCCTGTGGTGCTCCTGGCGCGACCGCGACCAGCACGAGTGGCGCAATCTCTCGGCTTGGCGCATGTGGCTGTTGTCGATCGCCAAGAACCGTGTGCGCGACGCCGGCCGGACCCTCGGCCGCCAGAAGCGCGGCGGCGACCAGCGCATCGAGGCGTTCTCGGCGCTGGCCGAGAAGGACTCCGTCTCGTCGCTGCTGCCGCCGGGTTCGACCACCCCGAGTCGCGTGGCCGGTGCCCGCGAACGCGCGTTGGCCATGGAACAGGCCCTCGACAGCCTCGACCCCGAACTCCGCGCCGTCGTGCACTTGCGCCTGTTCGAGGAAGTGCCGATGCGCGAAGTGGCCGAACAGCTCGGCCTGCCGCTGTCGACGGCGAAGGAACGATTGCTGCGCGGCGTGACCCGCTACCGCCAGCGTTTGCGCCAACTGCTCGGCAGCGACGAAGACAGTGGGGGCCTGCCGTGACCGACACGGCACCGGGCCCGGGGAACACCCACACCCGCGACGAAGAACTGCTGGCGGATGTGTTCGACACCCTGCTGCAGCAGATCCTCGAGGGCGAGACCCCGGATCTGAAGCAGTGCCTGCCGGACCGACCGGATCTGCAGGACCGCGTTGCCAAGGCGTGGTCCCTGGCCTGTTCGGTGGCGGGCCGCCGCGAGCCGAGCCGGCCGGTGCTCGGCGGCTACGAGATCCTGCGCGAACTCGGCCACGGCGGCATGGGCACCGTCTACCTGGCGCGCCACCAAGCCCTGCAGCGCGAGGTGGCGATCAAGGTGCTGCCGCATTCGCTGGCGATGTCGCCGCGGGCCAAACAGCGCTTCCTCGAGGAGGCGCGTTCGCTGGCGCGGCTGCGCCACGAACACGTGGTGCACATCCATCGCATCATCGACCACGCCGAGATGCTGGCGTTCGAGATGGAGTTCGTGGCGGGCAAGACCCTGCAACAGGTGCTGGTCGAACTGCAGAAGCAGCCGAAGCCGCATTCGGCCGAGGCGTTGACCACGGTGCTGGGCCTGTCGCTCGTGCACCTGGGCGTGCGCAGCAGCGTCGAGTGGTTCGTGCGGGTCGGCATCCGCATGGCCCGGGCGCTCGGCGAAGTGCATCGCCACGGTCTGGTGCACCGCGACGTGAAGCCGTCGAACATCCTGCTGCGCGCGGACGGCGCGCCGGTGCTGGCGGACTTCGGGTTGGCGCGTGACGAGGATCCGGACGGCAAGGGCGGGGCCGGATTCGCTGGCACGCCGATCTACGCCGCCCCCGAGCGGCTGCGCGGCGGCGATGCCGCGGTCGACTCCCGGGCCGACGTGTACAGCCTCGGTGTGACCTTGTACGAAGCGCTGTCGCTGAGCCCGCCGTTCGCCGGCAGCACCACCCACGAAGTGCTGCGGCGCATCGAGAGTGGGCGGTTGCCGGCGCTGCGGCGGCAGGCGCCGCACGTGTCGGCGGACCTGGAGACGGTGCTGGCCAAGGCGATGGAGCTCGACCCGCGGCACCGCTACGCCAGCGCCGATGCGTTCGCCGACGACCTCGAGCGCTTGCTGTCGCTGCAGCCGATCCAGGCGCGGCCGGCGGGGCCGCTGCGGCGCGCCGTGAAGTTCGTGCGGCGCAACCACCGCATGGTGCTGAGCGCCGTGTGCGGCGCATTGTTGGTTGCGGCGGTGGCGTGGCCGATGGTGGCGCAGGCGGGTGCGCGCGAAGTGGCCAAGGCGGCGGCGGCGCGGCAGCTGCAGGTGGCGCGCAGCCAGTTGCTGGCTCTCGACAGCCTGCAGGCGGTGTCGCAGCGCACGTTCGCCGGCACCAGCCGCCAGTCGTTGCGACGCCCGTCGGCCGAAGCGGCGCAGGTGCGCAGCCTGCAAGCGGCGCGTGCCGGTTTCGCCGCGGCGGTGGCGGCGTGGAGCGAGGCGGGGGACGCGCGGCGCGAAGGCGAAGTGATCGAACTGGCGCTGGCGGTGCTCGCTGCGCGCAGTGCGGCCGAGCCGGTGCGGTTGCGCACTGCCGGCGCGGGGCTGCCGGATCGGGTGCGGCGGTTGGCCGGCGAGTTGGCCTTCGGGCGGGCCAGCGAGGGCTTGCGCCGCGAACTCGCTGCGGCTCCGGCGGCCGAGCGCTTCGCCGCTGGCCTGTTGGCGTTCCTGCTCGGCGATCTGGCCGCCAGCCACGCCTGCTGGCACGATCTCGACCAGGAACTGCCCGAACACGATTTGCTCGAAGCGTGCCTCGGTTTGCAGTCGGCGAGCGACGGCTTCAGCGAACGCGCGTACCTGCGCCTGTTCCACGCTTCGCGGCGGTTCCCCGGCGTGCCGACCGTGGCGTTGGCCCTGGCCGACGCGGCCCTGGCGATGGGCGACGTGGCTTTGGCGCGCAGTTGGTTGCAGGCGCTGCCCGAGGACGGTGGCGAGGGCGTCACCCACGCCCGGCGCCAGCTGCTGGCCGCGGACCTGCTGGCGGCTTCTGGAGATCGCCAGGGCGCGGCGCGCGGCTACCGGGAACTGCTGCGCGCCGATCCGACCGATCCGGAGCCGGCCCTGCGGCTCGCGACCCTGCTCGGCGAGGACGGCGACCGCGAAGCCAGCCACCGCCTGCTGCTGGCGCTGCTGGCCCGCCTGCCGCACCACGCTGCTGCCCGGCTCGAACTCGCGCGGCAGGCACTCGTGCGCCGCGATCTGCCTGCATACCTGGAGCAGGTGCGCTACGTGCTCGCCCAGGATCTGCACGATTTGCCGCGTGGCACGGCCAGTCTGCTGGCCGAGATCCTGCGCCTCGGTGGACTGCAAGACCTGCAGAGCGGCGCCGAGTTCGCCGAGCCGCTGCGGCTCGGTTCGTTTCGCGCGGGCAGTGCCATGCCGCTGCTCGGTTGGCTGCCGAAGCACGTGGTTGCGGCCGTGGCGCCCGCGGTGCGGGCTGCAGCCGAGTTCGACCACTGCCTGGAACGGGTCGCTGTCGCCGACATGAGCACGTTCGCGCTCGCCGTGCGGAGCGGCTGGCTCACCAGCCTGCGCCTGCCCGGCCTCTCGGCGTACTTGCCGCTGTGGGCCCGCGGCGTGGTCGCGCTGGCGCCGCCGCTGGTCGGCTCTCTCGCCGCGGATCTGCTGGCGCAGCGGGCGATGCCGTACCTGCGCGCGCTGGGCGACCCGATGCGGGTGATCGATGGTGACACGCGGTTCAGCTGGCCGGCCGGCGAACTGCGCCATGCCTTCGCCCTCCATCTGGTCTGCGCCGACGACTGCGACGGCGACACCTTGCCGGATCTGTGCATCGCCAGTCCCGGCAATCCTGGTGCGCTGGAAGCTGCCACGGTCGAGATCCGTTCTCTGCACGACGGCGGCCTGGTGCGCACCCTACGCCCCGACAACGAAGAGCTGATGTTCGGCCGTGCGATCGCGGTGCTCGGCGACCAGGACGGCGATCTCTGCAGCGACCTGCTGGTCGGCGCGCCGCGAGCGCGCACCGAGGGCGGCAACTGGGGCGAAGTGCAGTTGCGTTCGGGGCGCACTGGCGAACGGTTGTGGCGGGTGCAGCGCTACTTTCCGGCGTTCGGCGTGGCGGTGGCGCGCTGCGGCGATCTCGACGGCGACGGCCGGGACGATTGCGCGGTGGGCTCTTCGCCGGTCGTGATCCAAGGCGGGGACCTCGGCCGCGCGTACCTGTTTTCAGGAGCTGACGGCCGCGAACTGCGCGAGATCGTGGCGCCGCGGAGCGGCACCTGGTTCGGCGCCGTCGTGGCGAACGTCGGCGATCTCGACGGCGACGGCGTCCAGGATCTGGCGATCGGCGGCAACTACGGCCGGGCGCCGGGTCTGGTGGTGGTGGTCTCGGCGCGCACCGGTGCCACGCTGCTGACGTTCGCCGAGGACGACGAGGCCGCCGACTACGGGGCCACGGTGGTCGGGCTCGGCGACGTCGACGGCGATGACGTGCCGGATCTCGCCATCGGTGCGCCGGGCTTCTCCAGCCGCGGCAAGCAGGCCGGGCGTGTGCAGGTGATCGGCGGCAGGTCCGGCAAGGTGCTCTACGAGCTGTTCGGCGAACGGCCCGGCGAGGGCTTCGGTCAGGCGCTGTGCGCGGTGCGCGATTGGGTCGGCCCGAGTGGTCCGTCGCTGGCGGTCGCAGCGCGGCGCGGCGGGCCGGTGGGCATCGGCTACGTGCGCATCTTCGCGGCGCGGCGCGGCGATCCGCAGCAGACCTTCTCGACCGGGCCGGGATCGGTGGTGGTCGGCCACGCGCTGGCGGCGTTGCCGGCCGGCGAGGGCGAACGCTACCCCGCGCTGCTGGTGCCGGCGATCTCGCGCGACGGCTCGCACCGCCTGTGGCCGGTGTCGTTCGCGATGGTGGCGAAGGCCGGGTCGAAGCGCTGAGTTCGGCCAGCTGGCCGGTCCCCCGCCGGAGCACCCACCGAACTCAGCCGCCGGGCAGCTGCCGCCAGCGCTCGTGCGCGGCCCGTTCGAGCGCTTCGCGGTGGTCGGGGTGCGCGATCGAGATCAGGGCCCGCGCCCGCTGCCGCAGGTTCTGGCCGTAGAGATCGACGGCGCCGTGTTCGGTGACCACCCAGTGCACGTGGGCGCGAGTGGTCACCACGCCGGCACCCGGCTTCAGCAAGGGCGCGATCCGCGAGATGCCTTTGCTGGTGGTCGACGGCAGCGCGATCACCGGTTTGCCGCCGGGCGACAGCGCCGCCCCGCGCAGGAAGTCCATCTGCCCACCGACCCCCGACCACAGGCGCGTGCCGATCGAGTCGGCGCAGATCTGCCCGGTCAGGTCGATCTCGATCGCGCTGTTGATCGCCACCACCTTGGGATTGCGGCGGATCACCCCGGGATCGTTGACGTAGCCGATGTCGAGCATCGCCACCTGCGGGTTGTCGTCGAGAAAATCGTAGACCCGACGCGAACCGACCACGAAGCCGGCGACCAGCTTGCCGGGATGCACGGCCTTGCGCCGCCCGGTGATCACGCCGCGTTCGACCAAGCGCAGCACCCCGTCGGCGAACATCTCGGTGTGCACGCCGAGATCCTGGTGCTGGTCGAGTGCAGCCAGCACCGCGTCGGGGATCGAGCCGATGCCCATCTGCAGGGTGGCACCGTCCTCGACCAGGGCGGCGCAGTGTCGGCCGATCGCGAGTTCGACCGGGCCGAGCGGATCGGCTGGGCGCTCCGCCAGCGGTTCGTCGACGGCGACGGCCGCGGCGAACCGGCTGTGGTGCACGAGGCCGTCGCCGTGGGTGCGCGGCATGCGTGGATTGACCTGGGCGATCACCACCGCAGCGCTGTCGATCGCGGCGCGCGCGATGTCGACCGACACGCCGAGCGAACAGTAGCCGTGGCGATCCGGTGGCGACACGTGCACCAGCGCCACGTCGAGCGGCAGCACCCGGCGGCGGAACAGGTTCGGCATCTCGCTGAGGAACGCCGGCAGGTAGTCGGCGTCACCGCGTTCGACCGCGTCGCGCACGTTGGCGCCGAGGAACAGGCAATTGGCGTGGAAACTCGCCGCGAGTCCCGGCCGCAGGCACGGGTGTTCGCCTTCGAGGTGCAGGTGCACCAGCTCGACGTCCCGCAGTTCGTTGGCGCGGTCGGCGAGCGAACGCAGCAGGGTCGCAGGCGTGGCCGCGCCCCCGTGCACGAACACGCGATGGCCGGAACGGATCGCCGCCAGCGCGGCAGGAGCAGGGACGAAGCGCATGGAAGTCAGCGGGCGGCGTAGACGGCGGTGAGGTCGACCTGCGGCAGGCTGGCCGACAAGCGTAGGCAATGCGAGGCCATGCGCAGACTTTCAGGATCGTGCGGCAGGCAGGCGAACGCGTGCTGGCTGGCGACCAGCACCGCTTTGGTGCGGGCGCGCGAGAGGGCGACGTTGAGCCGTTGGGTCGACAGATGGAAAGCGCCACGCGCCCGCACTTCGCTGGCGTCCCCGACCGTCAGCGACACGATCACCACTTCGCGCTCCTGGCCCTGGATGCGTTCCACGGTGTCGACCACCAGTTCGCCCGTGGCGAGCTGGCGCTGCTCGAGCGCCGAGCGCAGGAGCCGCACCTGGGCGCGGAACGGTGCGATCACCGCGATCTCGGCGGGCGGGATGCGGTGGCGCCGGATCAGGTCTTCGACCAAGTCGGCGACGGCGTGGGCTTCTTCGGTCGAGCGCTGGCCGGGCTGGCGGTGGTCGATGCGCAACCAGACCACGGCGGGTTCGGGTGCCAGCACTTCGTCGAGGCGCCCGCCGGCCGCGAACGGCAGCCGCCGCGGCGCGGCCGTCGCGGCCGGCTGCACCCGGCCGCCGTAGAACACGTCGCTGACCACCCGGCACACGCCGTCGTTCATCCGGTAGGTGGTCGCCAGCATGGCTCCGCCGTAGTGCTGGTGCAGGTGTTCGAAGATCGAACGCGCGGCTCCCGGGTCGGCGCCGGCGGTCGCCACCACTGGCGGGAGCTGCTGGTGGTCGCCGAAGAACAGCCAGCGCTGCGCGCGCAGCATGCCCGGCAGCGCGTGCGGGATCGGCAGCTGGCCCGCTTCGTCGAACAC
>JAEUHP010000243.1 GCA_016795295.1 Planctomycetota bacterium
ATGCAACGCGAACTGGTGCGGCTGGCGAACGACCCGGCGCAGCTGGTTCGCGACCCGCGCACCGAAGGCAGGAAGCTCATGGCGGGCCTGGTGCTGGCGCATCCTGGAGTGTGCTACGACGACGTGGCGCGCGTGGTCGACGCTGCGCACGCGGCGGGCTTCCAGGACATCCACTTCGGCGGTGGGCTCGGACCGGCGCGGCGGTGAGCTCCGCGCGCTGGCGACTCACCGCACCAATGGGTTGCGGACCTTGAGTTCCGGAATGCGGCCGAAATCGCGGTCCAGGGACCAAAGCTCGGTCACGCCATGCTGCAGGCACAGCGCCGCGACCCGCGCATCGTGGACCCTGGGCCCGAGCATCTTGGCCTGTTCCAGTACCTTGCGGAGAGTCGCCCAATGGCCAACTCCTTCGCTCAGCAATACGGCGCCCGGCGCCGCCAGCCAGGCGTCGACCTGCGCCACGGCCTGGGCCATCGTCGACGGCGGGGCGTAGATCTTTGGGTGGGTGACGATCGCCAGGAACTCGTGCACGCACGGCCAGGGCAAGGCCCAGTTGCGCGGCCCTTCGGCCAGTTCGCGCAGCACGCGCAGAGCCGGACGATGCCAGGACGAGTCCTCGCGATGTGCGTAGACCAGCAGGTTGGTGTCGAGGGCGATCACGTGCCGCGCCCCTTGTAGATCTGGTCGCGCAGCGCCGACCACTCCCCCTCGGCAACGCCCGGCTGCAAGCCCCGGCCACGCACACTGGCGCGGCGCAGCTTGAAGCCACCGCGCCGCCGGCGCTGGCCGAGTGCCCATCGCAACCCCTCTTCGATCAGCGCACGCAGAGTCGTCTGTTCGGCTCCCGCGACCAACTTGGCCTGGCGCATCAGGTCGTCGGCAATCTCTACGGTGGTCTTCATATGGGGAACCATACTCCCCAGCCGAGCCCTGGGCCAACCCACCCGCTCCACCGCCATCAGGACTTCGACGCCAACCCGATCAGCGCCTGCATGAGCTGCGTGCCGGCTCCGATCAGTGGCGCAGCCATCGGTTCGCGAGCCAGGACGTCGAACGGCGCCTGCCCGAAGTGCAGGCCACTCGGCGTCAGCATGCTGAGCCGGGTCATGCCGGCCGGCAGCGCCGGCCGCGCTCCCTGCCACGGCCCGATCGCCGTGGCGATGCGCTGGCCTTCGGCAACCACGTTCTGGATCGCCGCGGCCAAACGGTCGTCGGGCGCCTCCCAGACGATCGCCGAGCCCGCGTGGTTGAGGTAACGCGCCGTGCCGTCCGCGTAGGCCGCCAGGGTGTCCAGGCCAGTTTCGACCGGCACATCGAGCACGACCCCGAGCACCCGCTTGCCCACGTTGGCTGCGGGCTTCACCCCCAACTGGCGCAGCGCGTCCCACGCCTGCAGGGCATGGCGCGACTCCAGACCCACCATGGCCAGCACGCTCTGCAAGGCCGCGATTGCGGCGGCCGGATCGCCGCATTCGAGGCTCTTGGCGGCGGCAGCGAAGTGCATCCACGGCGCGCCGGTCTGGCCAACCCCGTAGGTCGCCAGCGGCAGGTCGCCGAACAGGGTTTCGCGCAGGTCGGCGAGGGGCATCGGCAGGGTGGTTCGCGTCATGGCTCCCGGTCATCCGGAGCCGTGACTCGGCGTGGCAGGCGCGCGCCGAATCGGTGCCGCACACGGATCCGAACCGGCACCCGGAGCCGCCGCTCGCCATCCCGCGTTGCCGCCTCCGTCAATCCCCGAGCACCACCAGCACCCCCTGGGTGAGCCCGAACCCGAGCGGCGCCTGCGCATCGACGGTCGCGGCCTGCGCCACCAAGCGCACGCCCCGCAGGGCACGGTCCGGCGGCAGCGGCAAACCGTGACGGACCACGCCGAACGCGTCCGTGACCGCGAACGCCAGGCTGACCGGGTTCGGCACCACCACGGTGCAGCCGGCCCCGAGCGACAGACTGCCCGGCGCAAACCCGATGGCGAGCAGCGTCGGACTCGACCCGGCCTCGGCGCGCACGTCGAAGCTCCAATCCCCGTCGCCGAGCCGCGCCGGACCGAAGGTCGTCAGGTGGGCCGCCGTCCCCGCGCGCCCGCAGGCACTGCCCAGTTCGCCGTACAGTGGCGCCAGGTCGGGCCAGCCCACCAGCGTGCGACCGCGGAACTCGAGCATCTGGCCGCGGGCGGCGTCGTAGATCGGCACCCCCCCGCCATCACTCTGCCCCACCGGAGTCACCGTCCAGCCGTTCGCGTCGAGCGCGAAGTGGCCGATCGTGGGATTGAGGCTCAGACACAACGATTCGAGGCGCTGGCGCCGCGCGTTCCAGGCCAAGGAACGGCCCGGCATGCGCGGCCCATTGGTCGGCCCCGCGGTCCAGGTGCTGCCGTCCCAGCTCCAAGTGGTCGGCGGCTGGAAACGATCGTAGGGCTGGAACACCAACCTGCCCCGCAACGGGTCGTGACCGACCGCGCCGCGGTCGTGGGCCGCGAAGGGCGGCGTGCTGGCCACGTGCCACGCCACGCCATCCCATTCGAGGTGGTCGTTGGCCAGGCCCTGCGGGCCGATGCCGCCCAGTGCAACCACACGCCCGCGGTTGCTGTCGTAGGCCGCGGCCGGCTTGGACCGCGGCGCCGGGAGCGGAGCCAAGGGCCGCCACGACGCACCGTTCCAGGCCCACGCATCCGACAGCAGCTGCCCCTGGTTCTCGCCACCGAAGACCACCGTTTCGCCGTTGCCCGCGTCATAGACCTGAGCGTGGTCGCGGCGCGGGCCGGGCCAGGTGCCAGCCGCGGCCCGATACAGCCAGCGCACCCCGTCCCACTCGAACAACGTCCGCGTGGGCGCCACGCCGTCCGTGCGACCGGCGAACAACACGACGCGGTCGCGGACCACGTCGTAGGTCGGCAGCGCATCGCGGGTCGGGTGCGGCGTCGGCACGGCCAGCGACCAAGCCACGCCGTCATAGGCGAACACTTCGGTGTTCGCATCCGGCGCCATGCTGAGCCGGTACACCCGACCGCGGCTCGGGTCCTCGGCGAGCACCTGGATCGACTGGCTGTGCGCAGGCGGGGCCGCGATCGGGGTCCAGGCGGCGCCGTCCCACGCACTCGCACCCTGGTAGGAAACACAGACGACTTGCGCACGCGCCAGGTCGTAGACCAACGAGCCGTAGGGCACGTTCGGCCCGCCGGCGATGGACTGCCAGGCCACGCCGTCCCACTCGAAGGTCGTGGGCGGATTGCCGAGGTACGTGACACAGCGGCCCCGCAACAAGTCGAAGGCGAGATGCTGGTGGAAGGGGTTGGTGAGGCCACCCCGTCCCGGACCGTTGCCCGCGGCCACCAGCCGCCAAAGGCTGCCATCCCATTCCCAGGTCTGGTCGTCCCCGAGGGCCACGACGCGGTTGCGCCAGGTGTCGACCGCGAACGCGGTGAGCCGCGGCGTGTTGGTCAGGGCCTGGAACCGATGGCCGTCGTAGGCGAACAGGGTCTGCGGTTGGGTCGTCGGTGGCGCCAGCGCCAGGACGCGTTGGCGAAGCGGATCGAACCCCATCTGCTGGATGCGCGGCGGCGCGGCCACCGCCAGGCGCGCCCAGGAGGTGCCGTCCCACTCCCACACGGTGGCGTCGAGGCCGTTGCCCCGGAACTCGGTCCACAGCACCAGCCGGTCGCGGGCGGTGTCGTGCGCCATGGCCACGGGCAGACTCGAGTGCACCGCGGCGCTCGAAAGCAGCGTCGGCTGCGGCCATTGGGCGAGCAGAGCCGGGCCAACGGCCAGCACGGCGCAGAGGAGATGCAACATTGGGCGTTCGTCTCGATACAGGGGGAGCAGAACGCGTGGGAGGGCGAGCGACGGTGGACGGAGTTACCGCAGAATCGGACGCCTGGCAATCCCCCCCGGACTCCAGGGATCGCGGCTCACCGCCCCGCCCGCAACCGCGGCCGCGCCGGCCCCAGCGCCGCGCGCAATTGCGCCGCCCACGCCCCCAACCCCGACTCCACCACCCCGGACGGCCGGGCCACCCCACAGATCTCTCCCGCGGTGGCCAGCGCCGCCTCGACCCCGTCTTCGCGCCCGCGCTCGAGCTGCCGTTCGGCCCACAAAGTCGCCGCCTGCGCCAGCGCTTGCCGCGCTTCCCCGTCCTGAGGCGCCACCGCCACCGCCCGCCGCGCCACCTGCCACGCCGCACGCAACCACCCGTCGCCGAGCTCGCACGGCCGCCCAAGCAGCATGCGCACCGGCTGCCCACCCGCATCCACCGTCTCCCGCAACACCCGGTCGGGATTGCGCCCGTCGGCGCGCAGCCCTTCGCGGATCGCCGCATCGGCGACCGCCACGAGCCAGAACGCCGCCCCGGGAACGGCCGCCGCGAGCTGTTCGGCCAGCACCTCCGGAACCACGGGGCTCGGCCCCGCCTCGCGCCATTCGAGCACCCGATCGACCAGATCGAGCGCATCGGCATCGAGCCCATCGCGCCAGGTCTGCGCGGCCTGCGGTTCGGCGGCGGCTGCCGCCAGGAGACAGCCCGCCGCGTCCTGCTGCGCCCCGCTGTGGGCCAACGCCATGCCACGCCCCAGCCAACACCCGGCCAAACGCTGGGCGCAATCGGCCGCAAGCTGTGGATCGCGCTGCGCAGCACTGGCGAAGTGCCGCTGGGCAGCGCTGTACGCAAGCACCGCGCCACCGTGCCGTTCGGCGCGCCGGTGGTCTTCGGCCAACCAGACGTAGGCCGCCCCCACGTGCCATTCGGCCAGCCCAGACGGCGCCGCTTTGAGCAACCCCAGAGCCAACGCCGGCAGCAGATCGAGCTGCCCGGTGCGCCACAGCGTGGCCGCGAGCAGATCGCGCAGCGCCGCGTCCTCGGGAAACCGCCGCAACCCGCACTGCAGGATGGCCACCTGGTCGTGCCACAGCCCGAAGCCGCCGCAGCACGAGGCCGCGGCCAGCCAATCGCGGGCGCGCCCGAACGGACTGGCGGCGACCAGCAGCAGCGCGCGCAGCGCTTCGGCGACGCTCCCCCCTTGCTCGACGGTCGGCGCCGCGACGCGGCCGAGCTGCTGGACCCGGCCATCGCCGAGCCAGCGCAGCGGTTCGACCGCCTCGGCCGGCAGCGTGCTGGGGTCCGTGGGCAAGGTGCCCGATGGCAGAGCCGTGGCCAGCGCCAGCCCCTGGGCCGCAGCGCGCACCTGGCCGTCGAAGTCCTCGAGCCAGTAGGCGGCCCGGGCGCGTTCGACATGGGCGGTGACGGTCGGCTGTTGCGCGAGCGCGCGGTCGAGCCACTCGGCGGCGTCGACGAAGTGCAGGCGGGCATTGCGCCGGCCGGCTTCGCTCTCGGCGCGGCCGAAGTCGAGGTTGCTCTGGGCGAACTGCAGCCAGACGGCGGGACCCGCGGCCGCGAGCTGCCCTTCGAGGTTGCTGAGCTGCGCTTCGGCCTCGTCGCGGCCCATGGGCAGGCGAGGCGCGGCACCGGGAGCCGGCAGGGGATCGGTCGCGGCCGCGGTGGTGCGTTCGGCGGCGGCGAGCAGGGTGCGGGTGGCGAACGCGCCGTCGCCGGCGAGCGCCTGGGTGCCGAGTTCGAACCACCCTTGGGCAGGGCTTGGATCGGCGAGCGCCGCGAGCAGGGCCAGCTGCGACGCGGGGTCGGCGGGCGGCAGCAGCGGCTCCTGCAGGGCCTCGCGCAGCGCCGTGGCCAGGGCGGGAACCGCGCCGGTGGCCCGGGCCGCCGCGGCGAACGGCGCGTGCTGGGTGGCCGGGCCGGTGGCCACCTGGTGGACGAGCCGGCGCAGCACTTCGGGCCCAAGGGCCGGTTCAGCCGTGCCAGCGGCGAGGCGCGCCAGGGCCGCCGCCCACGCCGTGGGCCCCGCGTTCGCCAGCGCGTCCTCCGCAGCGAGGCGCGCGCGGTGGCTCGGAGCGGGCAGTGGTTCGCACACCGGCGCCTTGGCGAGGTGCTGGGCCAGCGCCTGGTCGATGTCGCGCAGGTCGAAGCTCAGGGACAGATCGAAGGCCTTCTGCTGGTCCTGCCGCACCAGCGCGTGGCGCGGCGCCACGCGGTCGCCGTCCTGCAGATAGCGCTCGTAGAGGATCGGCTCGAGGGCGATGTGTTCGCCGCAGGTCACCCCGCCGAAACGCGGGCACGGAATGCGCCGCCCGGCGGCGTCGTGGTCGCGGCGGTTGTGGCGGAACACACTCGCCGGCAGGCACACGCAGCGGCGTGTCCACTGCACGAACGCCGGGTCGCGGTAGCGTTCGCGGTGGATGCGGTCGCTCGCCGACTCGCCGTCCATGTTGACCGCGATCAGGAGCGGCGCGCCGGTGGCGGCGCACAACTGCAGGGCGTCTTCGAGCGAGCGCTGCCAATGGATGGTGGTCGGATCGTCCGCCATGGCACCCGGGCTCGGCGCTGGAGCGCCACCGGGTCCGGCACAGGAGGTGCCCAGCAACAGCACGGCGAAACACGACGCAACGAAGGAGCGCAGAGGCAGCATGCGGAGGGTCCGCGGCGCAGAGTAACCGGAGCTGGCGCCGGCCGCAGCGCCTGGGTGGCCGCGGTTCAGCGGCGCACGGCGACGCGCAGTTCGGCGGCGGACGGTTGCCCGCGCACCCAACCCGACCAGACCGTGTCGAACGGCGCGCGCCACGCGAGGCCACGGACCACACCGGCCTGGTCGAGCAGCAACAGGCGGCGGCCAGCGGGCACCGGACCTTCGCCCCAGACCCGGCAGCCCGGGCCGGGGAAACGGTTCCCCACCGGATCGACGCGGGTGGCCCTTGCGGGCAGTTCCTGGAGGGCGCCAGCCGGCGGCACCTCGCCGAGCCACTGCGTCTCCGGCCAGGCGAACACCGAAGTGCGGTGCTGGGCCAGGAGCGGCACGGCACGCTCGAGGTCCTGGGCTTCGGTCTCCACCAACCCCAGGTCGCGGTCGAGCACCGCGACGGCGGCGCCCAGCGCGGTCCACTCGGCGGCGCGCAGCTGCCGGAACACATTGCGGCCGGTCCACACCGTGCTGGGCAGCAGCAGCAACGCCATCGCGAAAGCCGTCGCGAGCGCGCCCCGTTCGCGCCGCGTGGGCCGCAGCAGGAAGCCGAGCACCAGACCCGTCCAGCCGAGCATCGACCACGGCAGGTAGCGCTGCGAGGTGAGCTGTACGGGCAGCCGCGCGAAGTAGTCGACGCGCACCGCGACCACCAAGGCGCCGACCGCGAAGCCGAACCAGCCAAGGCCGAGCGCGATGCGCTCGCCCGGGCTGCCACCCGAACGGCGGCGCAGACCATGGGTTTGCACCAGGAGCCAGACCGCGCCCAGGCCCCCGAACAAAACCGCCGGCCAGCGCGCCGCATAGGGCGAGCCGAACGCCACCTGCAGCGGTTCGGCCGCGGCCAGCAACGGTTCGCGCAACCACGCCACCGGCTGCCGGGCGGCGTGCGCTGGGTCGAGCAGTGGCGACAGCATCCAGACGAACGGCGCGCCGAACCAGCGCAGCCAGAGGTCCGCCTGGGCCAGGGGGGCCAGGGCCACTTCGGCCTTGGCGCCACCACCGCCGAACAACAGCAGCAGCACCGCGAGGGCGGCCCCGAGCCACAGCGGCAGATGGTCCCGGAGCGGTGCGCGCAGCACCCACAACACCACGGCGAACGCCAGAAAGCACGCCGCACCACTGCCGAACGACAGCGTCGCCAACAACCCGCACAGCGCGGCGGCCGCCACCCGGCGCGGCCCCACGCCCAAGGGCCCCGCCAGCACCCGGGAACCGTCGGCCGGCGCCGGTCCGAGCCAGCACAGCCCCACCAGGAGCCACACGGCGATCAGCCCGAGCGGCACGATTTCGTTGCCGTGCGCCAGCTTGCGGCCGTTGCCGAGCCAGAACACGCCGCTGGCGAGCACCAGCGCCACCGGCGCCCGCAGCCAGTCGGCAGTCGCGAGGCGCCGCCAGCAGAGCACGACGAAGGCGCACACCAGCCCCGCCCCCACCGCGATCTGCAGGCCCTGGTCCGCCGCGGCGCCGTGCAACTCGGCGATGCGCAGCAGGTTCGGCAGCACTTCGCGGTGGCCATTGTCCGCCGCCAGCGCATTGGCCGGAAACGGCAGTTCGAGCCAAGTGGCCAGAAACCGCCAGACGTCGGCATAGGGCACCCTGGGACTCGCGAGCCACACGATCCAGAGGCCCAGGGCCGCGAACGCAACGCCGAGAGTCCACGCCGCGAGGCGTGGAAAGGTCGACGCTGGCGCACCCGGCATGCCCGGCAGGATCGCGCCGGGATGCTCCGGGGTCAAGATTCCCACGCCCAGCCGGATGCCGCTATGCTCTACGCACCAAGGAGTATTGCCATGCCCCGTTCCTGGTTCGCCCCCCTGCTCTGCCTCGGTGCCGCGCTGGCACAGACCCCGCTGCGCCTCGAAGTCGTCGCCACCGGCCTCACCCAACCCGTGTTCGCCACCGCCCCGTCCGGGGACTTCGACCGGCTGTTCGTGGTCGAACAACCCGGCCGCATCCGCATCGTGCGCAACGGCACGCTGCTGCCCACGCCGTTCCTGAATCTGGTCGGCACCGGCACGGTGTCGTTCGGCGGCGAGATGGGCCTGCTCGGCCTCGCGTTCCATCCGCGCTACGCGCAGAACGGCCAGTTCTTCGTCTTCCACACCACGCAACCGTTCGTGAACGCCACGCTGCGGCGTTTCACCGTGTCGGCCACCAACCCGGATCTCGCCGACCCGGCCAGCGCCACCACGCTGCTCACGGTGCCGATGATCTACGGCAACCACAACGGCGGCTTCCTCGCGTTCGGCCCGGACGGCTACCTGTATCTGGGCATCGGCGACGGCGGCAGCAATGCGCCGAACTGGCCGAACGACCCGCAGAACCACGCCCAGCGGGGCGACAGCCTGCTCGGCAAGCTGTTGCGGCTCGACGTCGACCGACCCGCCGCCCCCCTGCAATACGGCATTCCGCCGGGCAACCCGTATGCGGGCCCGGGCGATCCGCGCGACGAGATCTGGGCGTTCGGCGTGCGCAATCCCTGGCGCGGCTCGTTCGACCGCCTGACCGGCGACCTCTGGCTCGGCGACGTCGGCGGCAACCGCGAAGAAATCGACTTCCAGGCAGCCGGGGCCGGCGGCGGCCAGAACTACGGCTGGTCGTGCATGTCCGGTACGGTCTGCACCGGGGCACCGGTGTGCACGTGCTTCGCCCCGACCCTCACGGGACCGATCCACCAATACACCGCCGCAACCAGCCGCGCCGTGATCGGCGGCTTCGTCTACCGCGGCGCGCGCATCCCCGACCTGCGCGGCACCTACTTCTACGCCGACTACTCGATGAGCCAGATCTGGTCGTTCCGGCGCAACGGCTCGGGCATCACGCAACTGACCAACCGCACCGCCGAACTGGTGCCGCCGCCGCCGTACTTCGTCGATTCGATCAGTTCGTTCGGCGAGGACGGGCGCGGCGAACTCTACGTGCTGAGCCTGAACGGCGAGGTGTTCCGCATCGCGCCGCAGACGCCGGTGCTGACCGGGCTCACCCCCTACGGCACCGGGGTGCCCGGCTGCAGCGGCGCCCACGTGCTCGACGCCGCGACGTCCCCGGTGCTCGGCAATCTGGCCTTCGAACTGCGCGGCAGCCAGGGACCGGCGAACGGCTTCGGCTTCGTGGTGATCGCCGGCGCCCCAGACGTGGCCGGTTCGGACCCGTTCGGGCTCGGTGTGCCGCTGCACGTGGCCCTGCAGTCCTGGGTGCTGGTGGCGCAGTTGGCGCCGACCGACGCGCAGGGACTGCTGCGCCTTGGGCTGCCGATCCCCGGCGTCATGTCGCTGGCCGGGCTCGGCCTCTACGCGCAGATGGCGCACCTGTGGACGCCGCAAGTGTGCACGCCGTCGCCGTCGCTGTGGTCGTCGTCGCACGGCTTGGCGATCACGATCCAACCCTGACGGCCAACCCTGACGGGTCCGGCCGGGGCCTACCGCTGCCCCACCACCCGCACCCTCTGCACCAACACCTCGGCGGCCGCCACGTTCGCCAGCCGGTGCACGAGCACTTGGCCGAGCTGCGTGCACGACGGCGCCGCCAGCCCCAGCTCGCCGCCCACCCAGTCGGCCAGATCGAACGGCGATTCCAGCCGCAGCCACTGGTTGGCGAACACTTCCTGCGCGCGGCGCAACCCCGCCCCGCGCAGGGCATCCACCAACTGGCTCGCCCCCGGCCCCGACCAGCGCTGCAGCGGGCTCGGATCCCAACCCAGTTCGGCGAACGCCGCCACCACCGGCGCCAGCATGACCGCGCCCGGCAGGTCGAAGACGAACCGACCGCCCGGCCGCAGGTTCGACCGCGCCAGATCGGCACAGCCCCCGAGTCCCCAGCCCGGCATGCCCGCCGGCGCACACACCAGCGCGTCGAACGCACCGAAGTGCTCTTCGCCGCGCAGTGGCAGAGCGAGCGCTTCGACCTGCGGCAGCCCGAGCGCGGCGATCGCCTCCGCCTGGCCGCGGTCGGGCTGGACCGCGAGCACGCGCCCCGCAGCGCCGACCTGGGCGGCGAGATGCCGCACTTCGCCGGCGCGCACCAGCAGCGCCAGCACCCGATCCTCGCGGCGCAGCTCGAGCTGGCCGGCAGCGGCGAAGAACCAGGACTCGGCGAAGGGGGCCATGGTGGGCAGGTCAAACCCGCAGGACGAAGCGGCAGCCCCGCGCGGCGAAGTAGGACGCCGCGCCATTGTGGTAGACGAACACCGTGCCGTAACGAAAGTCGCCGAACAACGCGCCGCCCTGGGCGCGGATCTCTGCGGGGGTCGCGAGCCAGCTCGAGGTTTTCTGGTCGAACGGACCGAACGACTGCAGGTGCCGGTACTCGTCCGGGGTCAGCAGTTCCACCCCGAACGACGCCGCCACCGCCAGAGCACTGCCGACCGGCCGGGCGACTTTGCGCGAGAGGCGTGCCGCTTCGTCGTAACAGAGGCTTCGCCTTCCACTTGGGCTCTCCGGCGCGCAGTCGACGAACACCACGGGCGCAGACGGCTGGGACGCCGACGGTAGGGACCAGGACACCACATCGGGCTCGCCACCGCTCTGCTCCATCCCGCGCAGGGCTTGCAGAGCCTTGGGCTGCGCGGCGAGGCGTGCGCCGACCGCGGCCCAGGTGTGGCGTGGGTGGCGTTCGGGATGGCGGTGGAACCGCTCGGCCAGGAGCTGGAGCAGTTCGGCATCGGCAGCCGCCGCAAGGGGTTCGGGTCGCTTCGCTTTGCCTGCCACCGGCGCCTCGGGGAATGCGGAAGGCCAGAGTGTAGCAGCCGCGGGCCCGGCATTGTGTTTTGCCCCATGGCGGAGTTTCCGCACCCGAGTAGCGTTGGCCGGGCCATGGCCCTTCGCATTGCCTGCCTCAGCCTGCTCACGCTCCTCACCACCCCCTACCTGCCCGGCCAAGACCCGCCGGACGCAGCCGCCGAACTCGGAGCAGCGACGCAGCGCCTGCAGCAGGCACTGACCAAGGCAAGGAGTCTGCTCGACACTGGGTTCCAAGCCAACTGGGGCGAGGTCAAGTTGCCGGGCCAGGTCGCCGACGAAGGGCCGCAAGACAACGTCCAGGGCTTTGCCTTTCCGGGTCAGACGGCGGTCACCGGCACCGCCGAAGGCAGCTGGCACCGGGACCTGCTGCATGTGAAGTTCGTCGGCGCGGAAGAGGACGAACTGCTCACCGCCGGTCGGTTCACGGTGTGCCGCAGCAAAGAACTGGCCTGGGCGCCGCGCGTGACGCGCTTCGTCGACGGCAACCCCGTCGACTTCACGCCGGACCCGCAGCTGCTGCTGGCGGCCCTGGCCCAGCTCGGAGTGCAGGTGAGCCACCGCGAAGTCGGCGAGCTCGACGGCCGACCGATGGAGTTCCTGTCCGTCGCCCTGACGCCCGAGCACGTGGCCGAGCTGCTGTACCGCAGTGCCCTGCCCAACATGAACACGGGCGCCAACGTGTTCCGCGCGGTGCAGTTCCTGGCCCTCGGGGGAGCCAACCAGGCCGGGCGCCAGGCGCCGCCCTTGCCCAGCGACCCGGTGGACCTGGCGATCGCCATCGACCCTGCCGCCGGCATCGTGCACCGGCTGCAGTTCCGCACTTGGGCCAAGAATCTCGGCAATCGCGTGATCTTCGCCGCTGGCGGCAATGTGGTGCGCGCGCAGGCGGCGGCGCGGGTGGTGGTGGGCCAGCCCCTGGTCGCGCCAGCCAAGGCGAAGGAGAACGACGGCGACGAAGCGGAGAAACCGCCCGCCGAGGCGCCCCTGCGCTACCGCGAAGGCCTGCCCGAACGCCCCTGCCAGGGCCTGCAAGTGAGCGACTACACGATCGTGCTGCGCGACCATGGCAAAGCCGTGGCACCGAA
>JAEUHP010000058.1 GCA_016795295.1 Planctomycetota bacterium
GCTGCAGCGGGCTGAATGGTGCGTCTCGCCCCAAACCGTTCCCCGCGTTGCAGCGGCTCCCGCGAGATCGCGAGCGGTGCCGCCCGCAACCGCGGACGGGACAACTCAGTGGATCCGCACGCCGGATGGATTGTCGACGCCCGGCTGCGGGAACAACCGCACCGCTTGCAACACGACCGGCACGCCGCGCAGCGCCGGCACCGCCGGCACCGCCCACTGCAGGGTCGCGCCATTGCCCGGGTGCTGCAACACGGCGGGCGCATCCACCCACCAGGTGCCGAGCTGCGTCGCCCGTTCGCCCCACGCCACGCCACCGAGCAACACCGAGAGTCCAGGTGTCGTGAGCGTGACGTCGATCGAACCACCAGGTATCACCAAACCACCGATCGACAGCGGTGCCGCCGCCCCGAGATTTTGGAGGGTGCCGCGCCCGGCATGCGGGTTGCCGACCAAGCCGGGCAGACCCCGTTCGTGCGTCGTCGCCCAGACGGCCAGAGTACCGGTCTGCCCGCCGAAAACACTGACGCCCTCGGCACCGGGGACGACCGGCACGGTCCACGGCCCCGGGCTCACCGTGCCGCCGTTGCCGTCGCTGAGCTGGCAATCGACCACCAGCGACACCCGCGTGGTCGCGCGCAGCGCCGCACCGCCCCGACCTGCCGTGGCGTGCTGGCCCATGCAGCTGGTGCCGCTCGGGAAGCAGCAGGAATAGTCGAGGTGGTTCGCACTGCTGCCCCGCAGCACGCAGCCTTCGAGCCGCAGGGTGTCGGCGGTCACCACCAGCGCATCGGTGCCGTTCACGCCGTCGAGATCGATGCAGCCAAAGTTGGAACGCATGTCGAGCGTCGACATCTGGCAGTTGCGCAGCCAGACACTGGTCGTGCGCAGATCGGCGAGCGACCACCCGCCGTAGACCGTCCAGGTCGTGCCCGCCGAGCGCTCGACGGTCAGTTCGTCCCCGAACACCTCACCCGGCACCGTGCCCAACGTCTCGATCCCGCGCACGATCCCCCCCATTTCGTAGAGACGCAGGTCGAGCCGCCGCAGCACCAGGGGGATGCCGGGCGTCAGCGCTTGGATGAAGATCCCACCCCCACCGACGCTGCTGCCGAACACGTGGATCGACTCGCGGCCGGTGCTGAGCGGTTCGATGGTCACGCTCTTGCTGATGTGCAAGGAGAAGATCGGCACGCTGGCGGCCAGCAGAATCCGATCGCCGGGCTGGGCGGCGTCGACGGCAGCCTGCAGGGTCTGGTACGCGGCCGGATTGCCGGGATGCACGATCAGGTCCGCGGCGGGCAGGCAGGTGGCCAGCAGAAGGACAGCGGCGTAGGGCAAGTGGCGCATGCGGGATTCTCTTGTCTTCGGGGTCGGACTGATGAGTGCCACGGTGGTCCCGGAGCGCCCGGGGCACCGAACGATCAAGCTATGGCACCGTCGCGCGCGCGACCAGCCCCCCCCCTGGGAGGGGAGCGGCTTGACCCAGCCAAACCTCAGGCCCAATGGTTGATCGGTCCGGTGTCCCCCAGACCCGGTGCGGACGCCAAGGCGCGCACCAAGAAGTCGGCAGCGACACCCACCGCCAACGGCAGGGAATCCCCGACCGCCAAACGGGCCGCGATGGCGGCGCTGAAGCTGCAACCCGTTCCATGGCGGTGGCGCGTCGCCACCCGCGGCAACACGAACTCGCGGACCCCATCCCGGGTGACCAGGAGATCCCCGCCGAGGCCCGGCACATCCTTGATCACGGCGGCCTGCGCCCCTTCGGCACACAACCGTTGCCCAGCGGCCCAGGCGCTGTCGCGGTCGCGAACGGCGAGGCCGGTGAGTTGCTCGGCTTCGAATCGGTTGG
Source organism: Planctomycetota bacterium (assembly GCA_016795295.1). Classification (GTDB taxonomy): domain Bacteria; phylum Planctomycetota; class UBA1135; order UBA1135; family UBA2386; genus JAEUHP01. Next base: position 1,853 of record JAEUHP010000058.1, read on the forward strand.
GCGTGACCAGCAGGACCAGCGGCAGCAGTTCGCGGCGCAACGCCGCAGCGGTCGGCGCGTCGGCCAACGCGTGGCCGTGCTTGGACACCAGCACCGGATCGAGCACCACGTTCGCCAAGTGCCGCTGCCGAACGGCCGCGGCCACCTCCGCGACCAGGCTCGGGCTGCCGAGGGCACCGATCTTGGTGGCCGCCGCCCCCAGATCGTCGAGCACGCTGTCGAGCTGCGCCCGGACGACTTCGGGCGACTGGAGGAACACTCCCTGCACACCACGGGTGTTCTGCGCCGTCAGCAACGTGACGACCGCTTGGCCATAGACACCGAACCGGTGGAACGTCTTCAGGTCCGCCTGCACCCCCGCCCCGCCCGAGGGATCCGAACCAGCGATGCTGAGCGCCACGGCAGGGCGCCCCGGCGCTGCACCACCCCATGCCGCGGAGAAGAAGCGGTGCTCGAGGTGCATGGCGCGCCGATGGAGTGCAGCCAACTCGTCGGCGCCGACCCGGTCGTTGGCCGCCGCGATCGGCAGTCGGGCGGCCAGCCGTTGCCACAACGCGGCGAACCCGGCGTCGGCATAGGTAGTGACCCAGTCTGCATAGGGCGACCCGGGCACCAGCGTGGGCAGCAATGCGGCGCCGAGGAACGCATAGAGGCGCAAGCAGGGCAGCAGCGCCGCAGCGGTGCTGGCCTCTGGCCGCGTGGCGGCCGTCGCCGTCAGAAACTCGGTGTAGGCCAAGGTCGCATCGCTCGGCACGACCGTGGCCAGATCGATGCCGTGCCGCTGCGCCATGGAGCGGTGCAGCACCAGCTCGGCTTCGACGCCGGCGCGCAGTTCGTCGTAGAGCGCCTGACCCTCGGCATCCCGCGCCGCCGCAGCCGCACGCCGGTAGGCGTCGGCGAACGCGCGCAGGAAGAAAGCGTCCTGGGCCACGTAGTCGCGGTAACGCGGCAGCGGCAGGCTGCCGTCGGCGAGACCACGAACGAACGGATGGCGCAGGCAGGCCGCGGCGAGGTCGGCATCCGCCTGCCACAGGGACTCGGCGAGGGAGAGGTTCATGCAGGCGCGCAGTCTGGCCGGAGGCGCGGGTGCGGGTCCAGGGTGGGCTGAAGGGCCGGCGAGGCGTTCGGTTCGGGTGCCGTCAGGCCAGGTGGGCAGAGGCGGGTTGCGCAGGCCCTGCGCAGAAACTTTGGCGAAAGGTGCGGTCGCGCATCGGCCATGACGCTGGCAGGGAGGCGGTGGCTGGACCACGGCACGGTGCCGCGGGTCGGCCCCCGCAGTTTCCTGGTTTCCTTCGAGGCTCTCCACATGCGTCGTCCCTTCTTCACTTCCCGTTTCCTGCTGGGTGCTTGCCTGTTCGCCGCGGCCGCCACGGCGCAGACGCGCACCGGCAGCGATGTCCGCGGCCTGGGCAACACCTGGGCCGGCATCGACCAGACCACCAGCGTGACCGCCACGGTCGGCTCGACCACGGCGCGCACCGAGGTGACCGGCGTCACCACGGGGCGCCTGTTGCGCCTGTCGCGCGAAGCGAGCTCGCGCACGTTCCTGTGCACGCAGAACGGCAGCGGCAACCGCGCGCGGGTGCGCCTGGTCGGCAGCACGGTGTGCGACCTGACCTTGCGGAACGGCGTGGTCCAGTCGCTGCCGATGGTCTACCGCACGGTGTTCTCCCTGCGCTACGACATCCTCGACATCGGCATCTGCACGATCGGGGTCTCGGCTTCGGCGGGCGCGGGCACGCAGTTCACCGCCGTCGCGCGCCATCGCACCGGCAACAATCCGGCGGCCCACCTCAGTGGGCCGTTCCAGAGCTATGTCGCCGGCGAAGGCGCGGTCACGGCGCGCCTGCTCGGTGGGGCGCTCGGCTCGGCGAAGGCCACGGTGCGCGTCGAAGGCCTGAACACCACGGTGGCCATGACCCTGCCCACCGAACGCAGCACCATCTCGACCCGCAACATGACCATGACGGTGGACACCATCGCCTGGCGGTTCCAGGTCAAGGGCAAGCTGGAAGGGCCGTTCGGCATCAATCTCGGCTCGCGCACCTTCGTCGACGTCGAAGGCCCGCGCACGGTGGTGGACGTCCTGAATCGCTGAGGATCCACACCATGAAACCGACTCGCATCGTGGTGTCGGTTGCAGCGGTGTTGGCTGCGCTCTTGCTGGCGGCGTCCTTCGGGACGCCGCCGGCGGTGCCGGCGCCGCCCGCGGCGACTGTGAGCGAATCCACGCCGGAGGCTGCACCGCAAGGGCCCAGTGCCCCGGCCACCGCAGCGCGGCTGGCCGTCCCGGCGGCGACCGCCGTCGGCGCACAGCGCATCTACCGCTTCGAACTCCGCCAGTCCGGCACCGTGGGCAGTGGCGACGACGCGCCACCGGAGACGTTCGCCGCGGTGGTGCGTGGCCGTCTGCGCGCGACGCTGTGGCGCCACGATGCACAAGGCTCCGAGGTGCTGGCGCAGCTCGAAGAACTCACCGCAGAGCAAGCGGGCGGCGTGCTGACGCTGCCGGTCGACGGCCCCGGTCTGCACGTGCAGTTCGGCGCCGACGGTTTCGCGACCGGCTATCGCCTTGCGGCGGCCGCGCCGGAGCCGCACGCCAACCTGCTGCGCATTCTGTGCCTGCGCTTGCATCAGGTGCCGTCGTCGGCGCGGCCGAGTGCCTCGGTTGACGACGAGACCGGCAAGTGCGAGTTCCAGTTTCGCTACGAAACCGACCCGGCGGGCGATCGCGTGGTGGAACGGCGCAAGCTGCAGATCGCCACGCCGGGTGGCGGCGCCGTGCCGACCACGGCTTCGGTGCAGGAGTCGCTGGATCGCATCGTGCAGCGGCAAGGCCGCACGGCACGAGCCACGTGCCACGAAGTGCTGGCGATCGACGCCGGGGGCGTTCCGGTGCACAACGTGTTCGATCTGACGGCGGAGTGCATCGCCCAGGCCGAAGTCGAAGTTTCCGGCTCGGCCGGCGAGTTCGGGCCCTGGGCCACGATCGCGCCATCGCAACCGCCAGAACCGCCGCCACCGTCGTTCGCCGAGCTGCTCGCAGCCTTGGCAGCGCTCGAGCGGCAGGGAGAACTCGGCACGCTGGCCATGCAGCGGTGGTTCGCGGCGCTCGTCGCGCGGTTCTGCGCCGACGGCGCGGCCGTCGACGAACTGGTGCAGCGCCTGCTCAGCGGCGAACTCGCGCCACCGCAGGTGTCGCTGGACTGCACCGGCCTGCTGGTCGCAGCCCTGGCCGACGCGGGGGCGGCGAATGCTGGACATGCAGGGCCCGCGCTGGTGGCCTTGCTCGAACGCCTGCCGAATGGGGCCGTCTCGGCGGCCGTCGGGCGCGCACTGCACGCGCTCGCCGACGCCCCAGCGAGCGTGGTGCAGCCGGTGCTCGCCGCCGCGGCCCAGCGCCTGCGCCATCTGGAAGTGGACGGCGACGCCACCATGGACCTGACCCTGGCGATCGGTGCCTTGCTGCGCGGCGCCGGTGCCGAATCGGCACCAGGACAGCTGGCGCTGCAAGTACTGCACGAACGGCGCGCGGCAGAAGGCAGCCCGCTGCGGCTGATCACCGCCGTCGCCGAAAGCCGCCATGGCGCTCTGATCCTGAGCGAAGTGCTGCCGTTCGCCGACGCCGAGTCGGTCGATGTGCGGTTGCGCGTGGTCGAGGCCCTGGCCTTGGTGGCGGCGGATCCGCGGGCCAGGTCGGTCCTGCAGCGCCTGGCCGAGCACGATCCGGACGACGAGGTCCGGCGGTTGGCTCTGGCAAGCGGCACGCCGCGGTGAACGGGCAGCGGCGCCCAAGGTGGCGGCCCGTGCCGCCCGCGCCGAAAAAATTCTCCCCGAAGCGTGCGGTCCGCAGCGAGTGCCGGCGCTGGTTGGTTGGCGCGGCGGGCCGGTGTTCGGCCCCCGCGACCCAGAGAACCACAACAACCAACCGCACGAGAATCCCCATGTTCGCCAACTTCGCCCTGTTCGCCTCCCTCGCACTCGCCACGAGCGCTCTGGCCCAGAATGCTCCGGTCTACGGCGGCACCGGCGGCCTCTACGACCAGCGGGTCGGCGCCATCCAGGCCAACTCGACCCTGACCCCGAACGGCAGCATCACCCTGCAAGCCGGCGGCTCGAACCGGCGCATCTACGTGCGCTTCCTGGCCACCACCGACCGCAACGCCGACGGCTTCGAGCTGGCGATGCGCTCGCTGACCGGGCAACTGGTCCGCCCGGCCAGCCTGTGGAGTGCCAACAGCAACGGCAACCCCGCCGCGTCGCTCGTGCAAGGCGTGATCGGCATCACCGGCGGCACCACCTGGTGCCAAGCGTCGTTCGACCGCACCTACCGCATCACCGGCGGCAACCTGTACTTCATGGCCTTCGACCTCAACGCGGGCGAAGCCGTGGAACTGCAGACCACCACGGCGCCCAACTACCGGACCGTGGCCTACTTCACATCGGCCGGCGGCACGGTGCAGTTCGCGCCGCTGCGCTACCGGGTGGACACCGACGCCAGTCGCCTGCGGGCAACTTCGGGCGCGATTGGCCTCGGCGCTTCGAATGTGCCGACGAGCTGCACGGGCATGCCAGCATGGGGCCTCGGCGCGCTGTTCTTCGGCGTTTCGAACGCTGCCGCCCCAGAGGGCCTGCTGCCGCGCTTGCCCGGGGCGCCGTTCGTCCGTGGCAGCGTGCAGTACATCTCCTTCGACTATCTGCCGTTCGCCGGCTACGCCGACGGATCGGGCCGCCTGACCTGCTTCGTCAGCTACACCAGCAACCCAGCGATGCTCGGCTTCACCTTCTACCAGCAGTGGGCCGGTCTGGTCGGCAGCGACACCTGGGCGCTCTCGAACTACGCGCGGCTCACGCTGTGATCGGTGAACGGCCCGCGGCAGCTGCCGCTGGGCCGCCGCGGCCGCGCTTGGCGACTGCGCGACGCCTCAGCGCTTGCCACTCGAAGCCCCCGCCGCCGCTGCGACCTTCACCAGCAGCAGGCACTGCTTGCCGGCGATCTTCGGCATGGCGATCGCGACGATCTGGCCCGGCCGTAGCTCGACCTTCGCCTCCACCTTGACGCTGGTCACGTTCGGCAACTGGATCGTCACGGGCTTGCCGACCCCGAGGGAAGTGGTGAAGGTCGGGATCGGCCGATGCAGTTCCGCCAGGCTGGCACTCAGCGACAGGCCCAGACTGCCGTCTGCACGCGGCGCCGCCATCGCCTGCACGGTCAGCCCGTCCTGAACCACATCGACCACCGGATCGGCCACCAGCGCCCGCGGCGTGGCTTCGATCGCAAAGTCGCGCACGTAGGAGGTCTGGTTGATCTTCGCCGTGGACGCCATCCGCAAAGCGGTCATCGCCACGGGCTCCAGTTCCAGCGCCACGGCATCCTTGCGCGACAACGCCGCCTTCAAGAAAGCATCGGTGGCCGCCCCGGGCTCCAGCACCACCACTTCGCGCGTCGTCCCACGGCCCGGCTTGCCGAACTCGACCGTGTCCGGCTCGTCCTGCAGGGCCGTCCACACGTGCATGGCGAACTGCGCGGCAGGAAAGGCCACCATCTGCACCTGCAACTGCCCGAGCGGCATGGCCTCCGCCAGCTCACCGACGGTGACCTGCTCGAGCCAAGTGTGCTGTTCGGCGCGACCCAACAGAACCAACCAACGCTCCCCCAACGTCTGCAGCTCCTCGTCGGGCCGCAGCGCCGGCTGGATCAGAACCCGCACCGCGCTGGCGAGGCTGGTGAGGGCACTGCGGGAAGCCTCCCGGGACGCTTCCGGGGTGGCCTCGGCTGCCGGCAGCAGTTTGCCGACGTCGTGGATCCTGGCCGTGCGGTCTTCGGCAGGTTTGACCGGAGCGGATTCTTGTGCCAGCAACGCAGACGCAAGCAGGCACGGCAACAGGCAGCAACTCAGGATGCGCATGATCTCGGATCCCTCACGGGGTCAGGTTCTTGGCGACGGACAAGGTGGAACGGAAGGTCAGGTTGGGTTGCGGAGCGCCAGTGGTGGTGTGGCTCTCGATCGTCTGCCGCGCCAGCGTGCCGTGCCGGTGGGTCTGTTCGTGACGTTCCCCGGGGCCCAGCGTGACGATGGTGACGACCACGTTCTGCACCGCGGCAGCAGGTGCCAGCCGGGGCCGCGGCAGGGCCACTTCTGGTGCGGCGCGGAACGCTGCGGGTGGCAGAAGCCAGAGAACCAACGCAGCGGCCAACAGCCCGGTGGCGAGCGCGAACGGCCACCAGGGGCGCTGCGGCCGTGTACCAGGCCAAGCCAGATCGACCGGCAGTTTGGCCATCTCGTGGCACTGTGCGCGCAAGGTGGCGAAGGCGGAAAGGTGCTCTGGGTGCTGCAGCAGCCATTCGCGCAGAGCCGCATCGTTCAGTGGATCCTTGTTCAGTGGATCCTTGTCCAGGGGATCCTTGTCCAGGGGATCCGCCTCGCGATCGAACGCAGCCAGCAGGTCTCCGGGCAGGTCTCTGGGCAGGTCTCTGGGCAGGTCACCAGGCGTTTGCTTCTTCATGCGTCCTCCTTCCGACGTTCGATCGCCCACAGCCGGGCGCGGGCGCGGTGCAGCAGGGACTTGACGGTTCCAGAATTGAGGCCGGTTTCACTGGCCAATTCGGCGATCGAACGACCGTCGCGATGGAACCGCAGCAGCAGGTGCCGTTCGCGAGGGTCGAGTTGGGCCAGCAAGTGCACCAAGTGCTCGCGGGCTGCGGCAGCGACCGCAGGATCGGGTTCGAGGGTGGCGGCTTCACGCGCCGTGCTGTCCGGCGGCGGTGCGGCGCGATGGTCCAGGTAGACCGTGAAGGCGATGCGCAGCAGCCACGTGGCCAGGGTGCCGCGCTGGGCATCGAAGCTGGTGCGCGAACGCCAGCCGCGGGCGAGGGTCTCCTGCACGAGGTCGTCGAGGCTGGTGCCGTAGGTGGTGCCGCCGCTCTGCAGCCTGCCGAGGAACGCCCGCAGCTGCGGCGTCAGCTGCTGCAGCTCGCCACCGAACGGGTCCCCGCCCGGGAACGAGGCGCCGGCTGGGTCCGCTGGCGCGGGTGGCGCCTGCGGTCCTGGGCTCGGGGTCTTGGGCTGCATCTGGACCTTCGCATACCCCTCGATGGTTCTCGAAGTTGCAAAAACCGCGGCAGGCCTCGCCGCACCAGCGCCTACCATCTCCCGATGGTCGAAGTGGTCCTGACCCGGCACCTGTTCCTCTACTTCCCCGACCTCGCCGACCGCCCCCTCCACGTCGAAGCCACCACCGTCGCCACCGCCATCGACGCCCTCGAGCGCTTGGCCCCAGGC
>JAEUHP010000059.1 GCA_016795295.1 Planctomycetota bacterium
GCCTACCATCTCCCGATGGTCGAAGTGGTCCTGACCCGGCACCTGTTCCTCTACTTCCCCGACCTCGCCGACCGCCCCCTCCACGTCGAAGCCACCACCGTCGCCACCGCCATCGACGCCCTCGAGCGCTTGGCCCCAGGCATCGCCCACTACCTGCGCGACGAGACCGGCCGGCTGCGGCCGCACGTCAGCGCGTTCATCGGCAAGGAGCTGATCCGCGACCGGCGCACCCTCAGCGACGCGCTGCAGCCGAACGACCGCTTGTCGCTGCTGCAGGCACTCAGCGGCGGCGGCGGAGTAAGTTCCAGATGCGACTCCCGCCCGGGCCTGTGCGCTCCGACCTAAACGCGCTCACGCCCCTCCGACAAGCCCAGGCAGCAGGCGGAGATACGTCTCCCTGGCCTGATTCTTGGCCCAACTGATTCACAGGTCGCCCGGCGCTTGCCGCTGGCACCGTTCGGAGATCAATAGACCTTGATCGGCTGCGCAAACGGCTGCGCAAACGCCTGCCCTCGCGACGATCGCGGAGCCGGTGAAAAGTTGAGATGCTGTGACGCAACCGCGAAGCGGCGAGGCAGGGGGGGCATCTCGGTCCAGAACTGCGATACCATTCGGGCCTGGACGCCAACAAGCGCCACGGGGTCGATGCATGCCTCGCCGATCGTCAACGGTTGTAGACGCTAACGTTGCCGCTAGCGGAGATCCTGCCCCCGCGGCACGCCGGGCTCCGACCAGCTGGTCGCTCCCGACTTTCCCATCCTCGACGCCGCGGCCCAGATTCGATGTTGACAGCGATCGCGATCCCGAACAGCGCCGCTCTGCTCGGCATGCAGTTCCACCAGCAATTCCCTCCGTTCAATCTCGACCCGAGCCTGAACATCCAAGAGGTGACTGCGAGCAACGTGCAGTCGACGGTGGTTGGCCCGAGTTGATCATCCGGTCACACCCGGCGGGAAAAAAAATTTCGCAGCCAGGTGGGGGTCACCGCATTGATCCGGGCATGACCAACCCTCGCCCCAAGTGCCCGACCCACTTCCCGACGCACTTCCCGCCGTACTTCCCGCCGACGTGGCCGCCGCGCTTGCCGTTGCCGTACGGAGGCGGCTGCTGCTGCAGCCGCCGGGGTGAGGTCCAGCCGACCGAAATGGACATCATCTTGGGCAGCTGGTGGACGACGGACGGCGTCCGTAGTAGCCCGCAAGGCTGATCCAAGATGGCGAACGACTGGACCGAGAAGGATGACGACCCGCTCGCTCGCTTCAAGTGCGGCGATGGAGCAGCATTCTCCGAGCTGGTCGAGCGCTACGAGGGAAAGCTGCTTCGCATCATCAGCAGGATGGTTGGCAGCCAGCTCGCGGACGACACCCTGCAAGACTGCTGGATGAAGGTGTTCCAGGCAGCCTGCGCCTACAAGCCAGATGGCAAGCTCGATCGTTGGCTGACCAGAGTTGCGCGCCGAACGGCGCTGGAACAGCTTCGACACCACCGGACGTGGAAGGTTCGAATCCTGCACAGCAGCCCCAAGCCGCTGGAAGCCTGCGAAGCAGTCGCGCACGAGCTAGACAAGCTAGATGTGTCGCGGCTGCGCGCTGCCCTGCTCCGGCGGCAGCGGCCGCTCGAATTGCGAGTGCTAGAGCTGCTGCTGAACGAACACTCCTGGTCGGAGGTGCAGGAGAAACTGCAACTCGACGAGGAAGCGTTGCAGAATGTCCGCAGCTTCCTGCAGAGGTTGGTCGAGCAACTCCATAGTGGGCAGCAAGTCAATCGCGGAAGGAACCAACGGAGACACCGCGCATGAACATGCTTCAGTCCGTTTCAGCGTGTCTCTACTACCATGGGCATGACAGCAATGGCGTGCTGGAGCGCCTCTTCACGGCAGTGGTCGGGTCGCCACGGCAGCAGCGCGCGGATTACGCTGCAATCAACATTCTGAACTTCTCGGCGACCACTGTGCTAGGGCGCGCCAGCATTCTCGCGGAGCTGCGTGGTGAAGAAGATGATGTGCGCCAAGCTGCACTCCGAGTCCAGGCGATTGCCGAAGAGCGCGGCGAGATCGGTCGGATCGAAATCATCAGGAACACGGAGAAGTGGTCGTACGACTTCCTGCCTTTCCCGTGGCAGCTGCAGGTCTCTGCGCCGGACGAACCCGGCGTACTGACTTCGTTGTGCAACTTCCTCTACGAGAGCGGCGTCAAGATCACCGCCTGCAGCGGCGAGGTCTACCAACCGCGGCAGAGTCCACTGGCTGGTCGAACCGCGTGTGAACTTCGCCTCACGATCTTGTTGCCGCGCTCCATCGACCGCTCCGACTTCGAAGTGAACATGGATCTCCGCAGCCGGCAGTGCGGTTACTTGGAATGGACTCTAAAGAAGCTGGAGTGAGCAACGGACAGTATCGTTCGCCTCGGTGTCCGAGGATACTGGCGGTAATCCGGGTACTGACCCACTCCGCCGCCGCTCTGCAGCCTGCCGAGGAACGCGCGCAGCTGCGGCGTCAGCTGCTGGATCTGACCGCCGAAGCTGTCCCCGCTCGAGGGCGAACTGGCAGACGTTGCCGCTGGCACACTGCCGGCGCATTCCGGTGTTCCAGGCGGACCGTGGCCAAGCGACCCGTGGCCTCCTGTTCCACGATCGCCGTGAGCCGATAGCCTCGCCCCGTCAGCTCGCGCACCAGATTCTCTGCCGCTCTGTCGTCGGCGACCGCCACTGCGAAATCGAGGTCGCGGGTGAAACGAGGCTCCACCCGGACCGACACGGCGTGGCCTCCCACCAGGGCGTGAGCTACGCCGAGCCTGCCCAGGTCGGCCAGCACTTGCCGCAAGACTCCATCCATGGTCACGGGCGCACCCGCGGCCAGACACCGACCCGCCCGACACCATCCCCATGTTCGGCGCCGGGTCTCTGGCGCAGCCAGGCGCCCAGCAGAGCTTCGATTCCGGCCTCGTCCAACTCTGGATGCCGTCGGCGCAGGGTCGCGCGCATCATGGCGCAGCCATGCTCGAACAGCTCCAGAGACATCTGCAGCTTCGCTGCCGGAGACATCGGGGTGGCAGGAACGACCAGTGGGCGCGGCACGGTAGTGAGGATAGCGGATCACGCACTGCTCGGCATCGCCAAGCGTTCCCCCCGTGGTGGCATCGGTTTCTGCCAGCCAAAGCCCGGCTGGGATCTTCGCGAACCCCGGAGCGGGTCTTCAAGTTGCAAAGAACCCGGAACACACTCACTCGACGCCGGCCTACCATCTCCCGATGGTCGAAGTGGTCCTGACCCGGCACCTGTTCCTCTACTTCCCCGACCTCGCCGACCGCCCCCTCCACGTCGAAGCCACCACCGTCGCCACCGCCATCGACGCCCTCGAGCGCTTGGCCCCAGGC
>JAEUHP010000244.1 GCA_016795295.1 Planctomycetota bacterium
CGACTGCTGCTTTCCGTGGCACGGCCCGGGGCGGCCCCCGGAGCCTCCCCAGGGCCGTGCCACGGAAAGCAGCAGCTCCGGAACTCCGCATTGGCCGCAGCGTTGCCACCGGGCACCATGCTTCCCCCCGAATCGCCGTGAGCACCCCCACCCCGCCCGCTTCCCCCGAACCCGCCACCTCGACCGCTGCACGCGCGTTGGCCGCCGCCGGCGACGCCGATTCGGCGCGCGACATCGGCGCGCTGGACGCCGCGGCGCAACAAGCCGCCGCCCGCCTCGGCCGGAGCCGCCGCAGCCTGGTCGAACGGCTGGTCTACGGCCCGGCCCCGGACGCCAGCGAACTGCAGAGCGGCGCCTTCACCGCCGACCAAGCGAGCCGGCGCGGCGAGCCGGTGCTGGCGGCGGCACTGGGCTGCCTGCAGCGCGGCGAAGCGTTCACCGCCGACGGCAGTCTGTCGGCAGCGTTGCGCCAGGCAGTGGCCAAGGAGCAGGCGTATGGCTTCACGGTGCCGGCCGAGTTCGGCGGCCTGGACGGTCCGTACGTCGAGCTGGCCCTGCTCGAAGAGGACCTCGCGGCGAACGGCCTCGGCCCGCTCGCGGTCGAGATCTCCGGCGAGCTGACGATCGGTGCGGGTTCGCTGCTCGCCTACGGCACCGCGGCGCAGAAGCGCACCTTCCTGCCGCTGATCGCGCAGGGGGAACTGATGGCCTTCGGCCTCACCGAGGTCGGGGTCGGCGTGAACGCCAAGAAGGTGCGCGCCTACGTCGAGCCGGACCCGGCGACCGGTGGCTTCCGCCTGTTCGCCACCGGCGACCGCAACAAGCTGTGGATCACCAACGCGCGCCACGGCGCCCTGGTCGGCATCGTCGCGCGCCTGGGCCAGGAGGGCAAACAGGTCGGCCTGTTCGTGCTGCGCCTGCCCGAACAGGACCTGGTGCGCGGTGCTGGATGCGACCACGAGTTCTGGTGCCGGCCGTCGAACACCGGTGTGTTCATGGCCAACCACAACGCGCGGCTGCACTTCGACAACTTCCCGCTGGCCAAGGACCAGCAGATCCCGGCCGATGGCGTCGAAGTGCTGTTCTACTGCCTGCGCATGGGCCGCTGCATGCTGGCGGCGATGGCCGCCGGCTACCAGCGCATGTTCGCCGTCGATGCGCTGGCCTACGCGAAGGCGCGCGACGGCGTCGGCGGGGCGGTCATCAAGCACGAGCTGCCGCGCCAGCACCTCGGCCGCATGCTCGGCGGCGCCCTGCAGTCGCGGGCGCTGAGCCACCTGTCGCTGGCGCAAGACGCAGCCGGCGTCGACCTGGCCGGCCTGCGCGACCTGACCAAGTCCGCCGCGGCGACTTCGGCCCTGGAGTCGCAGATCGCCTGCGAACGCGTGCTCGGCGGCCGTTCGTTCGACCGTTCCTCGCGCGTGCACGACGCGCGCGGCAACATGCACGTGTTCGGCGTGGTCGAGGGCGAAGACGACCTGATCCTGATGGGCATGGTGAAGGACGTCACCGACCGTTTCACCGGCCGCTACCTGGCTGCCCTGCTCGGAGTGATCCAGTCGATCAACGAAGGGCCGGGCGGCGCCCCGCTGCCCCCCGAGCAGCGAATCCTGCGCATCACGCCGCTCACCCTCCTGAAGCAACCGCGCCGCGCCCTGCAGGCGACCTTCCGGCTCCTGACCAAAGCCTCGTTCTGGCGGCTCAAGGCCTGGGTGCTGGGCCAACTGCTGCTCGAAGGGCTGCGGCTGCCACTCTACCTGCTGCCGACGAACTGGCTGCCGCGCTACCAACTGCTGCCGGCAGGCCTGCGCCGCTATGCGCGTTTCGCCGAGACGCGGCTGCGCTGGCTGCGCTTCGCCTACCTCGGCATCAACCTGTGGTTCCAGCTCGAGCTGACCAGAGCGCAGATCCCGCTGCAGCGGCTCGGCAAGGTCATCGAACAGTTGGTGACGATGCTGGCGCTGTGCCACCACAGCGCGCACCACGACGCCAGCGAGCAGCGGATCGCGGCGCTGCAGTGCGAGCAGTTGCAGACGCGGGTGCGCGGCACCCGGCTGCTCACGGGGCTTGGCCAGATGGAGCGGCTGCGCCGGTTGGTCGGCGCGGTCGGCGACGATCTGGAAAAGGGGTCGTGCACGCTGCTCGAAGGCGTGGCGCCGCAGGCGTACGCGCACCCGTTCGCGGGGCGCGAACGCAAGGCCGGCAAGGCGCGGCCGGGTTCCTGACGGGACCGAACCGTTGGGCGGTCCGCGCCCGGCGCAGGCGGAAGTGCCCAGCAGGCAGCCGGGCTGAGCACCTCACTTGGCGCCCGCTCCGGGCTGCCGCGCGGCCCATGGGCCGCGCGGCGCGCTGACTCACAGCAGGCCGAGCGCCAGCTTGATCGCGTTCGACGAGCGCGTTTCGTTGGTGACGCTGTCCAGGGCCACCGCCTGGGTGTAGAGCACACCGCCCATCCAGCCACCCGCGTTGGGCGAGGTGCCCAGCGGCAGCGTGAACGGAATGGTGGTGTAGGTCGGCAAGGCCGGCAGGAACGTGATGTCCAGGATGACCGGGTTGATCACGGTCTGCAGGCAGCCCGGGGCCACGCTCAGCACCAGCGGAATGCCCGGAGCAAACGCGCCGAAGTCGATCACGACCGCGACGGCGAGCTGGTTGGCCGGGATGTTGGACACCGTGTGGGTCAGGTTGAGCGCCGGACCGATCGAGGGCACGCTCAGGTACGGGCGGGCGCTGGGCGCCAGGGTCAGGGCCCCGACGGTGCCTTCCGCGGTGGTCACGAAGTTGTTGTCGACTTCGAGGTCACGGTTGCCCGGATCGACGCAGGGCGTGGCGACGGTGCCGCCGCGGCTGAAACCAGTCAGCACGGAGTTGCCGTTCAAGCCGCTCATCGCGCCATAACGGAACTCGACCACACCGCTCTCCTGGATCACGATCTGGAACGTGTTGACGTTCGCGCCCGGTTGCGTGGCATTGAATTGGCCGATCTCCTTCCAGGTCACGTAGGTGACGCCAGTGCCAGGACCACCCGAGAGGTCCGTGAACACGTAGAGCCCGGAGCCCGGGTGCGTGGTGGTGTTGCGCCCGCAGTGGTGGTCGAACCAGGCCGCGGCGAGGCGCGCCGTGGTGTTGCGGAACTCGAGCACGGTCGGCGAGTTGTCCGACGCGCCCGTGCCAAGGAACACCGCGCCGTTGAGGTCGACGTTGAACGTGCTGGTCGAGCCGCCCGGGAAGTTGAAGGTGAAGCCGGGGTTCTCGATGACGATGCCGTCGTCCCCGGTGTTCGGCGCACCCGCACCCAGCGCCGCTGGCGACAGATCCGGAGCCGTCGTGCCACCGCTCACGATGTAGTAGTTCGGCGCGGCAGGATTGTCCGGCACCAGCGTCAGACTCTTGCCGTTGCGCAGGTTGAAGCGGTCGCCGATGAAGTTGGTGAACTGGTAGAACGACTGCGCCTGCTGGCCGCAGCCGGCACCGCGGTTCTCGACCCAGGAGCCGATCGGCGCGCTGTAGCCGCCGGGCCCGGCGAACTCGAGCTGGACCACTGCGGCGAAACCGCTCAGGGTGCCAGTCGTAGCCGCCAGGGTCGTGGCCGACATGCGCTGGGCGCGGCCGTTCGCGGTGGTCGACGAGCACGCCGTCGCCGGCACGTTGGTCGCGGGCACCGGAGCCGTCGGCACCGTCATCTCGAGCAGCAGGTCCACGCCCAACGTCGGGTCGTAGGTGAAGGCCGCGCCGTTGGCGGCGAGATCGATGTCGATCCAGGTGTCGTTGGTCCACCCGCCGCTGATCGGCTGCGTGGTGACCGTCAAGGCCGGCGTCGCGGTGCCCATCACGCCACGGTTCGTGGCGAACGTCGTCGACATCGCGA
>JAEUHP010000087.1 GCA_016795295.1 Planctomycetota bacterium
CGGTGTCGTCGGGATTGCCGGCGTGCGCCAGGAAGCCGACCAAGAGCCGCACCGACTCGGCGTGGGCCACCAGCGACGTGACCCGCGTGCCGCGCTGCGGTGGCGATTCGCGGACCAGCAGATGGCGCGCCAGCACTTGCAGCAAGGCGAACTCGAACGGCTGCAGCTGCCCGTCGGCGAGTGCCAACTGGCGTGCAGTGCGCTCGAGTGCCTGCCGGTCGGTGGCCGGCAGCTGCCGCAACGCCGGCACCGCGAGGTCGAGCAAGGGCAAGCGCGCGGCGTCGGCCGTGCCGCGCAGCGCCTGCGCCAGCCCTGCGGTGTCGTGGCCCAGCGCTGCGTCGGTGCGGACCAATTCGTCCAGCTGGGACCGGCGCCGTTCGGGATCGCCGTCGAGCAGCAGTGCCAGCACCAGCGCGCTCGCGCGTTTGGGTTCGCGGGTGGCGCTCAGCACTTCCAGTGGCAGATCGCGCAACAACTGCTGGGCGGCGGTGAGATGTTCCTGCTGCGGCGCGCCGACGCTGGCCACGAAGCTGCTGACTCCCAGCGTGCCGGCGGTGGAACGGGCGGCTTCTGGCGCGGCTGGCAGTGGCGCCGTCGCCGCTGCCGCGGTCAGTGTCGCGCCCTTGGCCAACAGCGCGGTGGCGCCCGGCAGAATGCGCGCCACCCGGTCGCGCAGCGGCGGATGCGTGGCCAGCAGGCCGCCGAACAGCCGCGGCACCCCGTCGGCGAACAGCATGTGGCTCGCGGTCTCGGCTTCCGGGGTCTGTAGTCGGGCGCCGAGTCCACCGATCTTCGCCAGGGCCATGCCGATGCCGCGCGGATTGCGCGTGTACTGCACTGCGCTGGCGTCGGCGAGGAACTCGCGTTGGCGCGACACCGCCGCCTGGATCAGCCGGGCGAAGAACACGCCGAGGTAGCCGATCGCGACCAAGGCCACCCCGAACAGCAAGATGCCCGCGGCGCCGCCGCCCTTCTTGTTGCCGCTGCTGCGGATCGGCGCGCGGCCGACGCTGCGCACGATCACGCGGCCGAGCGTGGCGATGCAGACGATGCCGAACAGCACGCCCATCAGCCGGATGTTGAGCCGCATGTCGCCGTGGAACACGTGGCTGAACTCGTGGGCGACCACGCCTTGCAGCTCGTCGCGATCGAGCTGGTCGAGGCAGCCGCGGGTCACGGCGATCGCGGCGTCCTGCGGCTGCCAGCCGGCGGCGAAGGCGTTCAGCCCCGGTTCGTCGTCCAGCACGTAGACCTCGGGCACCGGCACGCCCGAGGCGATCGCCATCTCCTCGACCAGGTTGCGCAGCACCCGTTCCTGCGGGTCGTGGGTCGACGGATCGACGCGGCGGCCCCCGAGCAGCCGCGCCACTTTGCCGCCACCGCTGCGCAGCTGCGCCGTCTTGAAGGCCGTGGCCAGTCCGACCACCAGCAGGGTGCTCGCCGCCGACACCAGCAGCACTTCGGGCTGCCAGAGCTGCGCACCGTCTGCGGCCACCAGCAGCAGGGTGGCCGCGGTGTGGATGCAGGCCACGATCGCCAAGACCGCCAGGGTGAACAGCACCAGCAGCCAGCGAGTGGCGGAACGAGCCCGTTCCTGGTGGCCGAAGAAGTCCATGCTGCTGCCGCGGGCTGCGCTCATGTGCTCTCCAGTTCGAACAGGGTGACACCGCCTCGGCGCGGCAGGAACACGCCGCCGCCGGCGGCGACGAAGTCGCGGCGCAGTGCGGTTCGATACCAGGCACCGCTGCGCAGGTGGACTTGCCCGTCGGTGCGGCCGCGGTCGCAGTTCTCGCGCCAATCGCGCGTGGTCAGGGCTTCGAGGTAGAGGGCGCCGCGGCACCAGCGGCCCAGATTGGCGAGCGCCTGCCGCGCGGCCTCGGCTTCGAGATACTGCAAGACGCCTTGGCAGACGATCAGGTCGAACTGGCCGTCGGGGCGCAGGCGTTCGGGCGCGAAGTCGACGACCGAGCCCTGGGTCCAGCCGAAGCGCGCGCAGAGGTGTTCGCTGTACTCCACGCCGTGGTAGCGCGCCCGTGGCCACAGGCGCCGGGCCGCCGTACGCCAGTGGCCCAGGCCGCAGCCGATGTCGAGGATCGAACGCACGGGCACGTCCAGGTAACGCAAGTAGCCGGCGACGAAGCCGGCCAGTCGCGCCACCGCGGCGGCGTTCACCACCCGCGTCTTGGGGTCGCCGTAGAAGCGGCGGTAGTAGTCCGCGTCGAATCGCGATTTCGCGTCGGTGGTGGCCGCGGGCCGCGCCGTGGCGGGCCGAGGCCGTCGTGTGCTCGCCATCCCGGCACTTTGTCGGGTCGAGAGCGGTTACGCAAGCCTCTGTGCAAGCCCGGTTTGTACCGCCTGTGCGGAGTCCGGCCGCCGCGGTATCATGTTCGCCCTACTGTCCCACCCCCCTGGCGTCGTCGTGCGACGCCGTCGTCGTTCTGGAGTTTACGTGCCGAAAGAAGAAGCCATCGTCCTCGACGGAACCGTCGTCGAGACCCTCGCCAACACCAAGTTCCGGATCCAGATCGAGGGCGGCCACATCGTGCTCGCCCACATCTCCGGCAAGATGCGCAAGAACTACATCCGCATCATCCCTGGCGACCGCGTCACCGTCGAACTGTCCCCGTACGACCTGACCCGCGGGCGCATCACCTACCGCGCCTGATGGCGGCGAACGGGGCTTCGGTCGCGGTCCGCCCGGCGCAGTCTGCGGATCTGCCCCACCTGCTCCGCTGCATCGAGGCACTCGCGGTCTACGAACGGCTCGAGCAGCAGCTGGAGCTCGACGCCGCGCGCCTGCACCGGCACCTGTTCGGCGCCGAGCCGGTGTGCCGGGCCCTGATCGCCGAAGTCGCGGGGCAGGCCGTCGGTTTCGCGCTGTACTTCACCAGCTATTCGACGTTCCGGACCCAGCCCTGTCTGTGGCTCGAGGACCTGTTCGTCTTGCCCGAGCACCGCGGCCACGGCGCAGGCCTGGCCCTGCTGCGCGCGGTGGCCGCCGCGGCGGTGGCGCTCGGTTGCCCGCGGCTCGACTGGTCGGTGCTCGACTGGAACACCGACGCGATCCGGTTCTACGAACGGTGCGGGGCGCGGGTGCTCACCGACTGGCGCATCTGCCGGCTCGACGGCCGCGAGCTGCAAGCGCTGGCCGGGAGCTGAGCGCGCCGCGGCGCGCACCGCGGTCCGCCATCACTTGCCGGCGGCTTGCTTGCCGAGCCAGCGCGTGAACGGCTCCTCGAAATCCTCGGCGCGTCGACCGAGCGCCTTGTCGAACGCGCTGCTGCTGTCGCCTTTGCGTTCGACCAGCGCTTGGCGCACGAACTCGAGGAACGGTTCGCGGGTGCGCGGCACGTTCGCCGGATCGAGCAGGAACGCCGCGAACATCGTCGCGGCACGCCAGTGGAGCGCGCGCTGCAGGTCGTCACCGAGGTAGTAGCCGGTGTACATCGGCTGGTGCAGCAGCTGCACGAGACGCTGCTGACGGGCCAGTGCGGTGAGTGCCTGCAGGTCCAGGGTCGGCGATTGGCCAGGTGCCGCGAAGCCCGCCGGGCCCTGCATCAGGTTCTGGAACCAGGACGACAGGCCGATCTCCAGCCACGCACAGACGCGGTCGCGGTCGTCTTCGATGCGCACTTCGCCGATCAGGGTGTGGTAGAGCAACGCGTGCGCGCCGACGAAGAACAGCTGCTCCGGCCGGGTCGGGTTGGCGCCGGCGTAGAAGGTGTGGGCGCGGTCGCCATGCGGTGCTGGGACGTAGTAGGGCACCGGGCGGAAGCCCCAGCGCGGGAACACCTCGTCGTTGCGGCTGCAGACGACACGGATCGGCGCGAGGCTCTCCTTGGCGCCGAGCAGCACCCCGAGTTGTTCGTGGAACACCACGGCCAGGTGCTCGAGATCGAGCAGGGCGGCGACGTTCGCCCGCAGGCCCGCGTCACACTGCACCACGAAGCGCTCGCCGACCAGGTCGACCGGCTTCTCGAGCATCGCCGCTTGGTACTGTTCGAGCAGCAGGCGCCGGCCGCGCAGCTCCCACAGCCAGCCCTTCGGCGATCGCCGGTGGCCGAGGAACTCGTGGGCGGCCTCGTGGCTGTCGTCGTCGAGCACCAACAGGGTGGCCTGGGCACGCGCCAAACCCGGCAGGCCTTTGGCCTCGGCCCACTCGACCAACAGCCACTGGGCGCGCGGCTGGTTCTGCAGGGCGATCCGGCGGCGGCAGAACTCGCGCACGGCGTCGGCGACCAGGTGGAACTCGGCGACTTCGGACCGGGCGATGCGCTGGCGTTTGCCGCCCTGCACCACCAGGAGTTCGTCGGCGGCGTGCGGCGTCAGCAAGCGGCCGGTGACCTCTTTGCCGTCGCGGCGGACCAGGCGATCGCGCAGGTCGTGCTGGGCCGGCGCGGCGAGCGTCAGGGCCAGGGTGCTGGCGCACAGGGCGTGCAGGCGGTTCGTCACGCCCACCAGCGTAGCGCCCGCTGGCCGGCTCGGGAGGGTGGGGGGCGGTCGCCGTGGGGCCCTTGGTGTTCGATCATTTGCCCACGGGTGCTGGAGCTGCGGCCCGCGAGGCATGCCAGTGGTGGATCTTGAACGGCGGCTCGAACTTGGCGTCGTAGTGCACGAGGGCTGTGGCGCGCATCGGCACCCGCTGTTCGCGACCGTCGATGGTCAGGGTGCGTTCGAACTCGACGATGGCGCGCGAAGCCTCGGTGGAGCTGCAGCTGGCCAGCACACGGACCACACGGGTGCGCAGGGTGCGCTTGGCTGCGGGGTCGGTGGCGAGACCGGCGGCCAGCAGTTGGCCGAACTGGGCCGGATTCGCCGCGGTGATCGGTTGGCCGGCAGCATCCACGTCGAGCAGCAGCGGCAGGTCGGTGGCGTCGGCGGCCGTGTACTTGCCGTCGACCACGAGCGCGGCGTCGCGATTGGAGCCTTCGACTTCGAAGCGCGCCGCGACCGGGCGACCCGCGTCGAGGTCGGTGAACACGGCCTGGAGCGCGGCGACCACGGCGCCTGGTCCCGGCACGGGCGCGGGGCGAGCGGTGGCGGCGAGCAGCAGGGCGGCTGCCGAGAGGGTGCACAGGGTGATGGCGAACGGGAAACGTCGGGTCATGGGTGGGTCCTCGTGGCGATAGGACGCTGCGCCACCGGTGGTGTTAGCGAATTCCGGCGGGAGCGAGCGCTCTTGCCCGTCCAGAGCACCGACCCGTCGCCCGGGGTCCGGCAGAGCCACAGTTCGGTGCAGTCAGGTCGCGGGTGTCGACGCGGCTCACGAATCGAAGCGAGAGCCCGGATGCGCCGGGCGCTCCTGAAGAAGCCACAAGTAGCTGCGGAAAATCTGGTAGAATCCACAGTGTCATGTTCTTTCGCATTACCAAGTGCTCGTCGACACGTTCCTCGGCCAATGGATGCCCGCCTATGGCCATCCATCGCGCAAGCGCGTGCTGACGACGCCACGCTTCTACTGGTTCGATCTCGGGGTGCGTAACGCCGCCGCTCAGCTGCCCCCGACGCGGGAACTGCTGCAGAGCCAGCCCGGGCCGTTGCTGGAACAC
>JAEUHP010000107.1 GCA_016795295.1 Planctomycetota bacterium
CATCGGCGCGGCACAGACGTTCGGACGATTCACCGAAGATCCCTACCCAGCGGCGCTCGCCCGCGAACTCGGCCTGCCGGCCCTGAACCTCGGGATCGGCGGCGTCGGACCTCGCTACTGGCTGCAGCCCGAGCTGTTGGCCGTGGTGCGCAGAGCCAGGTTGGTGGTCGTGCAGATCATGGCGGGCCGCAGCGCCAGCAACTCGCTCTTCGACAACTCGGCCGGCGGCGATTTGAAGGGCCGGCTGCGGGCAACCGGCGAGACGATGCGCTTCGAGCAGTTCCTCGAGCAACTCGTCGCCCAAGGCGATCGTGGCATGCTGGAGCGAGTGGTGGCCGAAACCCGCGCGGACTACACCGCTTCGATGCACGCCCTCGGTGCAGCGCTGGCTCCGGTGCCCACGGTGTTGCTGTGGTTCTCCCACCGCCGCCCGGAGTATCAGCCCGATTATCGCTCTGCATTCGGCATCCTGCAGGCGTTCCCGCAGTTGCTCGACCGCGGCGTGGTCGACGCGATCCGCCCGGTGTTCTCGGCTTACGTCGAAAGCGTCTGCGCCCAGGGCATCCCGCAGCCGCTCTGGCAGAGCGACGCACCGCTGGACGGGGCCGAACGCGGCCCGGACGGCATGCTGCGCAACCGCTACTATCCCAGTCCAGCGATGCACGAACACGCTGCAGCAGCCTTGCTGCCCGTCGTTCGGCAGCTGCTGCAGTAGTCGGGATCGCCCGAGCAGGGGCGGCGCCACCGTGCAGCGCGCGCCTGCCGAACGCCAGCTCGCCCGATCAGCGGATCGCGGTGGCCACGAGCGCCGAGAGCCGCGTGGCCGCCGGGTCCGGGGTGAGATCGACGAACGCCTGCGCCAGCAGGGGCAGGCCGACCACCCCTGGCATGTTGGGCACCGGAAACGCCACCCGCTGCGGCCCGGAAGCCGGCGGGAACCCCACCGCGACCAGCACGGTCGGCCCGCCGAGGTCGAGTTCGAGCCACCCCAGGTTCGGCAGAGCAACCCGGCTCGGCAGACGAAACAAGCCGACGGCCAGCATCGCGACGCGCCCGAAACTGCCGTAGCCAGGTTGCGACCAGACGTCGTAGGCGAGCGTGCCGCCGAGCGTCGGCTGGACCGCGACGGTCAGATGGCGATGGCCGTTCCACAGCACCTGCGGGGCGACGCCGAGCCCTGTCAGCAGCAGATCCGGGTCGCCATCGAGGTCGAGGTCGGCGGCCTGGATCTGCCCGGCCAGCGCGGCCAGCGCCGGCAGACGCCCGCTCACGTATTGGAAGGTGCCCGAACCGTCGTTCAGCGCCAGAGTCGGCGAGCCGAAGTTGGCTGTGCCACGCACCAGATCCGGGTACCCGTCGCCATCGACGTCGGCGAGCGCCGTGCGCTGGGTCGCGCCGAGTCCTGGCGGCGCGGCGCCAACCTCCAACGCGAACGTGCCGCTGCCGTCGTTGAGCAGGATCGAGTCATTGCCACCGAGGAACACGTCGATCGTGCCATTCGCATCGACGTCTCCGAGCGCCATCGCCGTGGCGCCGGTGAATCCCCCCGGCAGCGCCGCCGCGCTTCGGTCCGTGAACACCCCGCCGCCGTCGTTGCGAAACAGCCCGAACATGCCGCGCACGAAGAACACGTCCAGGTCCGCGTCGCCGTCGACGTCGGCCACCAGCGGCTGGAACGCGCTGCCGGCGAACGGCAAGCTCCTCGTGAACACCCCGGTGCCGTCGTTGCTGAGCAGCTGGTTGACCCCACCGTCGAGAATGTGGCCCGCGCACACGAGGTCTTCGTCGCCATCGCCGTCGACGTCTGCCGCCACGACACCGTGGATCGTCGGCAGTCCCGCAGGCAGGTTCGCTGGCAGTTCCTGCCAGCCGGCCCCGGCGAGATTGCGAAACAACCGCGCTTGCCCGGTCCAGGTCAGCAGCAGATCCGGCCAGCCGTCCCCGTCTGCCTGCACGAACACCGCGGTGCGCTGGCTGGGCGCCAGCAAGGGCAGGCCCACCGTGACGTCGGTGAAGCCGCCGCTGCCCTCATTGCGCAGCAACCTGCTGCCGAACGCCGACACCACGAACAGGTCCAGATCGCCATCGCGGTCGTAGTCCCCCCAGGCGACTTCGTTCGCCATCGGGAACTGGAGACCGGGCAGAATCGCGGGCAGGAACTGCGGCGTCTGGGCGTGGACGGCCGCAGCACAGCTGAGGAGGGCTAGGCGCAACATCGCCCGCCATGCTAACCACGGTCGCCGCGGCTGGCAGCCCCCTCAGCGCGACCGCCCCGCGGCGCGCAGCGCCAGCAGGCGCGCGCGCATGGCGGCAGCGCGTTCCGGCTCGGCCTTGGCCAGATCCTTGGTCTCCCCTGGATCGGCGGCCAGGTCGTAGAGCTGGTCCTCGGGCGCATTGCCGAGTTCGATCTTGGTCGCGGCATCGAAGCGCGCCCCCTGGCTCGCCAGCACGAACTTCCACTGGCCGATGCGCAACGCCAGCGAACCCGCCTGTTCGACCAGATGGTCCCGCCCCACGGTGTCGGCCCCGAGCAGCGCCCCCAGCTGGTCGAGACTGTCGGGCGCCGCGCCCTCGGGCAACGACACCCCCACCAGCTTGGCCAGGCTGTGCAGCAGATCGACCTGCCCGACCAACGCGGCCGAACTGCCCACCGACACCCGACCCGGCCAGCGCACCACGAACGGCACCCGCGTGCCACCCTCGAACGCGCTGTACTTGCCGCCGCGCCACGGCCCCGCGGGCCGATGCGCGCCGAGCCGCTCTTCCGCCGCATCCCGATAGCCGTCGTTCACGACCGGGCCATTGTCGCTGGTGAGGATCACCAGGGTGTCGGCGGTGAGCTCCAGCGCCTCCAGTTCGTCGAGCAACCGGCCCACACACGCGTCGAACTGCACGATCGCGTCGCCGCGCGGGCCGAGGTCCGTCTTGCCGACGAACCGCGGATGCGGCGCACGCGGCACGTGGATGTCGTGGGTCGAGAAGAACAGGAACGTGCGCTCCCGCCGGTGCTGCCGCAGGAACTGCACGGCGCGCTCGGTGAAGCAATCGGCCATGTCTTCGTCGACCCAGCGCGCGCTGCGGCCGCCGGTCATGTAGCCGATGCGGCTGATGCCGTTCACGATCGTCTGGTCGTGGCCGAACGCCCACCGCATCCGCAACCGTTCGGGTTGCTCTGCACCGGTCGGCTCGTCGCCGAGCCGTTCGCGGTAGGAGACTCGGATCGGATCGGCCGGATCGAGCCCGCGCACGTTGTGGTCCGCGACGTAGACACAGGGCACGCGATCGCCGGTCGCCGGCAGCCCCAGGCACTCGTCGAAGCCGCCTTCGAGCGGTCCGGGCGCGATCCTGCCGTGCCAATCGAGGCCCCCGGTGCCGAGGCCAAGGTGCCAGGTGCCGACCACCGCCGTGCGG
>JAEUHP010000141.1 GCA_016795295.1 Planctomycetota bacterium
AGGATCATGCACGACAACAATCCTTCGCCGGGATCCAAGTCTCCCAGACTCAGGCGCCATTGCTGTACCGCATCGGTCATGCCGGAGACGTAGTCCTGCCCATGTGGGTAACCACGCGACTCGCGCCAATGCCATGCCAGGGATTGGCACGCCATTCTGCCACCAAAGAGCCGTAACGACTCAGGCTTCTGCAGCAACGCCAGAGCATATTGCTCGACGGCCAAGTCGGCACCGGCGTGCATGCTGCGGGCGAGCAGCCGCCCCAGCACGTCGTCCCGACGGCCGCGTTCGACCTCGCTCTCGGTCGGCATCGCCAGCACCTCGGCGATCCACGCCGCTGCCTGGGGCACCTTGGCAGCATCGACACTGAGATGCTGGAAAGCGGTGCTGGTGCGTGGGTCCCAGGGCCCCCACAACACCAGGCAGTCGCGCAAGGCCCGGGCGCACAGATCGGCACGCGCCGCCTCGTCCAGGGATGGCGGGGCCAGCCTCGCGAATTCGACCAGGACCATGGTGCGCAACTCCACGTGCTGGTCGCCGAGCGAGCGGGCCTCTGCCCAGGCCATGGCCAGGACCTCGGCAGCAGCACGCCTGTCGCCGGTCTCGTGGAGCGCACGGCCCAGCAGCAAGCGGGTGAAGATCACATCGGGATGGCCTGGACCGAGCCGGGTCGATTGTTCGTCGAGGATCGCTGCGATGGGAGCGATCAGATCGGTGCGCATCTGGGTAATGCCCAAGGCGAACGCACGTCGGCGCAGGGCTCCTTCGCTGTCGCTCTGGCCATCCCCATCCGCCAAATCCTTGGCGAGAAACCGCAGAGCCTGCAGGGGAGCGGAGCCTGGAACCACAGGCAGAGCTGCACGCTGCAGGTGCTCTCGGGCCGCCACCACCTCGGCGCTGCCATCACCGAATTTGCTCCCGAGCAGCTGGACCTCGTCGCGGAAGGTGAACCAGGCCCGCGGGTTCTCTCGCACGCAGTCGGCCTGCAGTTGCAGCGCCACCAATGGCAGGCGCAAGCGGTTCTGCAACAGCTCCCAACTTTGGAATTGCGCCAAGACGCCGCGGGTCAGGGCATCGAACGGCCGCCAACTGCGGTAGCGAAACAGCTCCCGTGCGATGGCAGTGCATTCGTCGGCCAGAGCCTCGGGCGGTCCGGGAGGCAGTTCGGGAAGCGGCGAGGTGTCTTCCTCGTCGCGCGCAATCAGGTCGCAGGCGTACAGCAGTGCCGCTTTGCGCGTGCCCTGGAGGGCATCGGAGCCCTCGACCTGCCGCCGTGCTTGCTGCGCATCGTCGCGGCGCAGGTGCAGCATCGCCAGACGCCTGGAGCCTTCGCCGCCGGCCGCAAAGCTGCCCTGCAGCCGTGCCGCCGCGCTGCTGATGTCGAGCCGGGCTTCTGGGTACCAGCGATCGAGCGAACGCATGGCATCGAGCGCCTCCCCTTCGAGGTGTTGGCTCGCGGCGAGCGCCGTCTTGGCGAAGCCGACTTCGCGGAAAGTCGCCACGATGGCCGCGCAACAGGCGAGGAACCAGGACGTCACGACGGGATGGCGGGTGCACCAGCGCAAGGCCGCCAGCGCCGGGCCTGGGCGCCGCGCGGCGACCGGCCGCCGCTCACGAACGCAGAGCAGGTCCTGGGCCAGCTCCTCACAGGTGGCGTAGCGGTGCTCGGGCCGGGCTTGCAGGGCTTGGTCGAGAATCGCGCGCAGGTCTCTCGGCAGCCGCTGCAGGCGCCGCCAGGACAACCCCGCAGCGATCGACTCGAGACGTGCCGCAGGCGACTTGCCGGGGAACGGGCGTTCGCCGGTCAGACATTCGAACATCGTGAGGCCGAGCGCGAAGACGTCGCAGCGGCGATCGATCTTGCTGCGCGCCTGGAGCTGTTCCGGCGCCATGTACGGCAGGGTGCCCACGAGCGCATCGGTGAGCGTCACTTCGCCGATGCGCTCGGCGGGGCTGGCCAGGCCGAAGTCGAGCACCCGCGGCTCACCATTCGGCGTGACCATCAGATTGGCCGGCTTCAGATCGCGGTGCACGATGCCGGCGCTGTGCACGGCGTGCAGCGCGCGTGCCACCTGTTCGAAGTAACGAACGAAGTGGCTCCGTTGCGTGCGATTGCGCGGTCGCACCAAGCCACCGCTGGCGGCATGGGCGTGATCGCCGAGGCCGATCAGTTCGGCCAGCGTGTGGCCGGGCACGAGTTCCATCGCTGCGTAGGGCGGAGCGTGGTCGACATCCGCTTCGAACAGCCGGCACACATGAGGATGGTCGATGCGCACCACGGCGTCGATCTCGCGGCGAAACCGCTCCCGGCGCGCCGAATCGGTCACGCCCGTCAGCTCCAGGACTTTGACCGCGGCAAAACGCCCGAGTTCGGGGTCACGCGCAAGGTGCACCCGTCCCTGTCCACCACGGCCCAGCTCGCGCAGCAACTGATAGCGGCCCAGTTGCCGGGCCGGCTCGACCGCGCGTCGGATGTCGTCGACCAAGAGCAGGTACTCGCGCGCAACCGCTTCGGCGTGCGCCGAGTAGCGAGACACATAGTGGCCGAGCGGCTGCAGGCGCCTGGCCTGCATGTCGAAGGCGCATTCGCTCAGGAAGTCGACGACGGTCAGAGGGACCGACGGCGGCGCCATGGGATGAGTGTTCATTCCTCGGCACCTTGGACGGAGAATCGGACGATATCGTTCCGTGGCAAGGAAGTTTGCCGCCAGAGTCGGCGCGCATCAGCCCTCCCGATCCGGCCCCCACGGATTGCTGCGTTTGCGTTCGCCGCCATGGCGCACGGCGTCTTCGCCGTGGCGGTCGCGGATACGGTCCATCGCAGCCAGCAGCCGATCGCGCTGCGCCACGGGTTTGCCGAACAAACTGCCTTGCACGGGGCCGCCGGCGGGAACCAAGTGGGCGCCGGTGATGCCGAGGAGCCGAACGCCGGGGCGGCCGGGCCAGCAGTCGGCGAGCAGTTCACAGGCCACGCGGTGCAGTTCGAGGTCGTCCGCGGTGGGCGGCACGCTGCGCTGGCGGCTCAGCGTGGTGAAGTCGGGGTGGCGCAGCTTGAGGCGCACCACGCCGGCGCGCACGCCATGGCTGCGCAAGCGTCGCCCGACCTGTTCGGCGAGCTGCAGCAATACAGCACGCACCTGCTCGGGACTGCGCAGGTCCTCGGCGAAGGTCAGTTCGTGGCCGAGCGACTTGGCTTGTTGCTCGGGTTCGACCGTGCGCACGTCGAGGCCGTGGCTCAGCACGAACAGATGCGCGCCGAAGTGGGCGCCGAACGCGGCTTCGAGCTGCTCGCGCGAACGGGCCTGGACGTCCCCGATGGTGCGGAGGCCGATGCGCTCGAGTTTGGGCTGGGTGGCGGGGCCCACGCCCCAGAGGCGGGCGACCGGCAGCGGCGCCAGGAACGCGCGTTCGGTGCCGGGGGGCACCACCACGAGTCCGTTCGGCTTGCGCAGGTCGCTGGCCACCTTGGCGACGAACTTCGAACTCGCGACGCCGACCGAGACGGTGAGTTGCACGGTGCTCCGCACTTCGCGCTGGATCGCGGCGGCGATCGTGGCGCCGTCGCCGAACAGGGCCTGGCTGCCGGTGACGTCGAGGAACGCTTCGTCGAGCGACAGCGGCTCGACTTGGTCGGTGAAGCGCTCGAACACGGCGCGCACCTGGGCGCCGATGGCGGCGTAGTGGGCCATGCGCGGCACCACGAAGATGCCGTTCGGGCAGCGGCGTTTGGCTTCGACGCCGGGCATCGCCGAACGCACGCCGAAGGCACGCGCTTCGTAGCTGGCGGTGCTCACCACCTGCCGGGGACCGTCGCCGCCGACGATCACCGGCCGGCCGCGCCACTCCGGGTGGTCGCGCTGCTCGATGGCCGCGTAGAACGCGTCCATGTCGGCGTGCAGGATGGTGCGCTCTGCGGTCACCCGGCCAGGATAACGCGCGGCGGGGTGGCCTCAGCCGCGCCGCAGCCGGGGCAACAGCCGGGCGAACTCCTCCGGGTGCCAATCCACCACCACCAGCTCGCCGCCGTCGGGCCGTGGCAGCCGCAACTCACTGCAGTGCAGCAGCGTGCGCTGGATACCGAACGTCCCGCGCGCCCGTTCGTTCGCCGCTGGATCGCCGTAGCGCGGGTCGCCGAGCAGCGGATGCCCGATCGCCTGCAGGTGCGCGCGGATCTGGTGCGTGCGCCCGGTTTCGAGCCGCACCCGCACCAACGCTGCCCCCCTGCGCCGGTCGACCACCGTCACGTGCGAGACCGAGGGCTGCCCGTTCGGGTCGACCACCGTCTTGGGCCGGTCGCCGCGCGGCTCGTCGGTGACACGCAGCTTCAGGTCGACGGTGCGGTGCTCGAAGTCGGGTTCGCCGTGCACCACCGCCAGGTAGGTGCGCGCGATGCGCCCCTGCTCCATCGCCGCACCGAGCGCGGCGAGGGCCGCGCGCGTGGGGCCGACCAGCAAGAGGCCCGAAGCTTCGCGGTCGAGCCGCTGGGCCAGGCCCGCGCCCGGCAGGTGCCGCGCCAGCACATCGGCCACCGAAGTGTCCACCAGCGGCCCGCCGTGCACCGCGAGTCCGGCCGGCTTGTGCAGCACCAGGGCGAACTCGGCGTCGCAGCGCACCGCGAGGCCGAGCTGCAGCGAGCGCGCGAAGTGCTCGCGGGCGAACTGCACGGTCTGGCCATGGCGCAGCCGCTGTTCTGGGGGCGCGAGCACACCGTCGACGGCGATCGCGCCGAGGTCGCACAAGGTGCGCGCAGCGCGGCGCGACAGCGCCTCTGCAGGTTGGGCTTGGCTGGCCGCGGCGCCGTCTCCGGCGCTTGGGGCGGCGGCGGCCTCGGGCGTGTTCGCAGGCGGCGCAGCAGGCCCAGGCGGCGCAGCAGGCTTCGGGTCCGCATCCGATGGCGGCAAGCGGTGCAGCCACGCATCCAGACGCACCCCGTGGTCCGCCTCCGACACCACAACGGGGCCCGACCCCACGCCAGGCCTCAGCACCGCGCGGTTTCGAGCAGGTCGACGAAGCGCTTGAACAGGTACAGCGCGTCGTGCGGACCGGGCGCGGCTTCGGGGTGGTACTGCACCGAGAACACCGGCAGCTCCTTGTGCTGCAGCCCTTCGACGGTGTTGTCGTTGAGGTTCTTGTGCGTCACCTGCACCGCGTCGGGCAGCGAGTTCGGATCGACCGCGTAACTGTGGTTCTGCGAGGTGATCTCGACCTTGCCGGTGGTCAGGTCGAGCACCGGCTGGTTGCCGCCGTGATGCCCGAACTTCATCTTGTAGGTCGTGCCGCCGAACACGTGGCCGAGGATCTGGTGGCCGAGGCAGATGCCGAACACCGGCAGCTTCTGCACCAGCACCTTGGCGGCATCGATGGCGTAGCGGCAGATCGCAGGATCGCCCGGGCCGTTGCTCAGGAACACGCCGTCGGGCTGCAGTTCGAGCACGGCGGCGGCCGGAGTGTTGGCCGGCACCACCGTGACTTCGAGGCCGCAGGCGGCGAGCGAGCGCAGGATGTTGCGCTTGGCGCCGAAGTCGTAGGCGACGATGCGCCGGCGCTTGCCCTGCACCTGGCCCGGGGCGGGCGGGCAGAACGGCACCGTGTAACCCTGCGTCCACGGGTAGTTGGCGGCGGTGGTGACCTTCAGCACGTGGTCGACGTCGGCGACCTTCGGCGCCTTGCGCACCCGTTCGACCAGCTGTGCATCGGTGCTGGTGGTGTCGCGCGTGATCAAGACGCGTTGCTCGCCGCGGTCGCGAATGCGCCGCGTCAGCATGCGCGTGTCGAGACCGTCGATGCCCGGCACGCCGTGCTGGGCGAGGTAGTCGGACAGTTCGAGCGCCGAACGGAAGTTGCTGGCGCGCGCGCACAGTTCGTGCACCACCAAGCCCGACAGCCAGAGCTGGCCGGACTCCTCGTCGTCGCTGTTGACGCCGTAGTTGCCGATGTGCGGCTGGGTCAGCAGCACCGTCTGGCCGCGGTACGAGGGATCGGTGAGGATCTCCTGGTAGCCGTACATCGAGGTGTTGAACACCAGTTCGCCGACCGACTCGGTGGCGGCGCCGAAGCCGCGGCCGACCAGCACGGTGCCGTCTTCGAGGGCGAGGCGGGCGAGAGGGCGGGTCGGGGAGCTCGTGGGCGGAGTAGGCAAGGAGCGCTCGCGGGCTGGGTCGGCGACCAGGCGGGCGCGCGACAGGAAGATCGGGGCGGCGGCGAACGCGGCAGGAGCCGCGTGGAAGTCAGCCGGAAACGCCCCGACCGTCGCTGCCGTCCGGGCGGGGAGCCACAGGCGAATGGGCCGGAGGGGCCGTCCGGAGGTTGATGAGCGAAGCGAGATAGCCGGCGCCGAAACCGTTGTCAATGTTGACCACGGCCACGCCGGCGGCGCAGGAGTTCAGCATGGTCAGCAGCGCAGCGAGCCCGCCAAACGATGCGCCGTAACCGACGCTGGTCGGCACCGCGATCACCGGGCGGTCGAGCAGGCCACCGAGCACCGAGGGCAGGGCCCCTTCCATGCCGGCGCAACAGACCACGGCGTGGGCTTGGCGCAGTTCGGGAAGGCGCCGGAGCAGGCGGTGCAAACCCGCCACTCCAATGTCGTTGTAGCGATCGACGTGGTTGCCGGCGATGGCCAGCGTGACGGCGGCTTCGTCGGCCACCGGCAGGTCGGCGGTGCCAGCGCAGACCACCGCCACCCGGCCGTGGCGGGGCAGGTCAGGGGGCGCCACGGTGAGGCAGCGGGCCCGTTCGTGCCAAACCGCAGCGGGCAGCCGCGCCTGCACGGCCGCGGCGTGTTCGGCCGTGGCGCGGGTCAGCAGCACCCGGTCGGCGCGCTCGAGGATCGCCGCGGCGATCGCGGCGGCGTCGGCGGGCTGCTTGCCCTGGCAGAACACCACCTCGGGGAAGCCGCAGCGCCGGGAACGGTCGTGGTCGACGGTGGCGAAGCCGAGTTCCCCGGCGGCCAGCGGCGCCAGCTGGCGAGTCAGCTCGGCCAGGGCGTCGTCGACGTTGCGTTCGCCGCGCTGCACTGCGGAGAGCAGTTCGCGCAGGGGACCTGCAGGGGAGTCGTTCATCGTCGTACCACCGCTTTGCCGCCGGCGGCCGGGGTCGCCACGGCGTCGAGTTCGAGGGTCGCCACCTGGCCGGTGCGCAACAGATGCGAACCGAGGCTGGCGATCATCGCCCCGTTGTCGGAACACAGATCGGGCGCTGGCAGCACCAAATGCAGCCGGGTGAGGCTCGGCTCCGCGGCCAGGCGCTCGCGCAGCCGCGTGTTGCGCGCCACGCCGCCGCCGAGGCACAGCGAACGGGCGCTGGTGGCGCGAGCCGCCCGCGCCAACTTCTGCACCAGCACGTCGACCAGGGCTTCCTGGTAGCTAGCGGCGAGGTCGGCGAGTTCTTGGCCCTCGGGCGGGGCGGCGCGCGGTGGCGCCCCCTGCGGCCGCAACGTGTAGAGCAAGGCGGTTTTCAGGCCCGAGAACGAGAAGTCGAGCGAGTCCGGTCCGAGCAGGGTGCGCGGCAGGTCGTAGCGCTTGGCATTCCCGGTCGCGGCCGCGCGCTGGATCGCCGGACCGCCCGGGTAGGGCAGGCCGAGCAACGCCGCGCCCTTGTCCAGCGCTTCCCCGGCGGCGTCGTCGCGCGTGGTGCCGAGGCGTTCGGTGCGGCCGCGTTCGTGGATCAGGTAGAGCGCGGTGTGGCCGCCCGAAGCGACCAGGGCCAGCGCGGGCAGGGGCAGGTCGGGTTCGGCGAGGAACCCGGTGTGCACGTGGGCCTGCACGTGGTCGACGCCCAGCAGCGGCTTGCCGAAGCGCCAGGCGAGGGCTTTGGCCGCGGCGAGGCCGACCAACAGGCAGCCGATCATGCCGGGGCGGTGGGTGACGGCGATCGCGGTGAGGTCTTCGGGGGTGACGGCAGCGTCGGCGAGGGCCTGCTGCAGGATCGGCAGGATGCGTTCGGTGTGCGAACGGCTGGCGACCTCGGGCACCACGCCGCGCCAGCGTTCGTGCAGCGCCGTCTGCGAGTGCACGACGTTGCTCAGCACCTGGGTGCCGGCTTCGACCACCGCGGCGGCGGTTTCGTCGCAGGAGGTTTCGATGCCCAGGATCAGTTCGCGCACGGGGACGGGATGTTAGGTCGGCATCGGCTTCGCCACTACAGGGATCGCCCGCCGGCGGCCGGCTGGCGGTCAGCGCCCGCTCGGGACCTGAGATGGCGCTGGTGGAGTCGCGCTGCTGGTTTCGGCGGCGTCGGCGCGCGCGGCGAGCACTTCGAGCGCCTTGGCCAGTTGGGGATCGGTGGTGGCCTGTGGCGGCAAGGGCACGGCGAAGCCGTGCACGGCGGCGGCTTTGGCCAGGGCGGCGAGGTGTTGGGCGGGCGGTTCGATCTCGGCCAGGGTGGTGGCGATGGCGAGCCGCTCGGCTTCGCTGGCCGGCACCTCGAAGTCGGGGGCGATGCCACCCGCCGCGGGCGCGGCCTCGCCGGGTGCTGTGCTGCTGCCGTTGCGGCGGCGCTGCGTCATGCCGTCGATGTTGCGGCCGTTCGGCGTGTAGTAGTGCGCCGTGGTCAGCTTCAGCCGGAACGGCAAGCTGCCCCAGGTGTAGACGGTGTTGACGAAGCCCTTGCCGAAGGTGCGCGTGCCGACGAGTGCAGCGCGGCCGTGGTCCTGCAGGCAACCGGCCAGCACTTCCGAAGCGCTCGCCGATTCGTGGTTGACCAGCAGCACCAGGGGCAACTGCGCGTGGCGGCACTGGCTCGGATCCGCGGCCAGCGTGGTCAGCACTTGGTCGCGGCGCCGCGTCGAGACGATGGTGCCGCTCGGCTGGAACGCGCGCGCCAGGCGGACGCATTCGTCGAGGCTGCCGCCGAGGTTGTGCCGCAGGTCGAGCACCAGCCCGCGCAGCGGGCCGTCGGCGGCGAGCCGCTCGATCGCGGCCAGCACCTCGGCGGCGGCGCCGCCGTGGAAGTCGCTCAGGTGCAGGTAACCGAGCCGGCCGCCGGGCGACAGCAGGTGCGCCCACTTCACGGCCGGGCGCTGCACCGCGCCGCGGCGCACCGCCAGATCGAACTCGGCGTCGTCGCGCCGCACCCGCAGGGTCACCGCGCTGTCGGCTGGGCCGCGCACCAGTTCGCGCACCTTGGCGTTGCGCAGTTCGGCTGGGAACGACGCCACCGCGGTGCCGTCGACCGCGACGATGCAGTCGCCTGGGCGCAGCCCGGCGCGTTCGGCCGGACTGTCGGGAAACGGAAAGTGCACCACCAGCGCTTCGCCGTGCACCTGCTGCAGCACGCCGATGCCTTCGTAGCGGCCGGTCGAGGACTCCTCGTAGCGCTCCAGCTCGCGCGGCGGCACGTAGAGACTGTAGTCGTCGACCCTGGCCATCGCCGAGATCGCCCGGTCCAGCAGGGCTGCGCCGTCCTGGGTGTCGACGTGGCTCTTCAGGATCTCCTGGTAGACCAGGTCGAACGCCTGGCTCTGCGGACTCGGCAACTTCGGCCGCGACCAGCCGGCCAGCTGGTGGCCGAGCACGAACGCCAGCAGGACCACGGCGCAGTTCACCGCGAAGAACCACAGGGGCAGGCGTGGTTGCTGTTCCATGCGCACAGCGTATGGTGAAGGGCGATGGCGCGCATTCTCGTCGTCGACGACACGCCGCAGAACCTGGCTCTGGTCGAGCTGTATCTGCGTGGCAGCGAGTTCGAAGTGACCGCCGCCTCCGGCGGTGCCGAGGCGCTCGAACTCTGCGCGCACCAGGCATTCGCCCTGATTCTGCTCGACGTGGTGATGCCCGGCATCGACGGCTTCGAAGTGTGCCGGCGCCTCAAGAACGATCCGCGCACCGCGTTCGTGCCGGTGATCTTCCTGACCGGACACCTGGCCGACGAATCGGAGAAGTTCGCGGCCTACCAGATCGGCGCCGTCGACTACCTGCAGAAGCCGATCCACAAAGAAGAGCTGCTGGCGCGCATGCGCGTGATGCTGCGGCTGGAGGAGACCCGCTCGCGCCTGGACCGCGAGAATGCGACACTGCGCGCCGAGCTGGCTGCTGCCGAGCGCCAGGTGGGGGAGTTGGAACGGCGCCGCGTGCAGATGCTCGAATTGCGCCGCGAAGTCCAGTCCTGCGAAGGGGCGGGGGCGTTGGTGCTCGACGCGGCCGGCGCGCTGCTCGCCATGGACGAGGCCGCCCAGGCCACGTTCGGGTCGCTGCCGCTCGGCCAGCCACTCGGAGCGGGGAGCGGGGCCGGAGCCCTGGCGGCACAGGCACTGGCGCAGGGTCTGGCGCAGCGCCCCATGCCCTCGGACGTCGAGCTGCGCACGCCGCTGCCGCGCGTGTTGCAGGTCGAAACCGTGCGGTTGCCCGGCAGCCAGCAGCGGTTGGTGACGCTGTTCGACGTGACCGCGTTGCGCGCGGCGGAGCGGCATCTGGTCGACCGCGAGCCGGCCGAAACGCAGATGGCCGAACCGCCCGCCCCGAGCCCAGGTCCAGCAGCGCCGCCGCGGTACGCGATGAGCGAGTTCGTCGGCCGCTCGGCGTCGGTGCGGGATCTCACCGTGCTGGTCGACCGGCTGCGGCAGAGCCGCTCCACGGTGCTCATCTACGGCGAGAGCGGCACCGGCAAGGAACTGGTCGCCCGCGCCCTGCACTTCGACGGCCAGAACCGCAGCGCGCCGTTCATCCCGCTGCACTGCGGCGCGATCGCCCCCGAACTGGTCGAAAGCGAACTGTTCGGCCACGAGAAGGGGGCCTTCACCGGGGCGCAACAAGCGCGTGACGGGCTGTTCCGCGCCGCCGACGGTGGCACCATCTTCCTCGACGAGATCGCCGAGCTGTCGCCGGCGGTGCAGGTCAAGTTGCTGCGGGTGCTGCAGCGCGGCGAGATCCGGCCGGTCGGCGCCAGCCTGTCGCAGGTGGTCGACGTGCGCATCCTGGCGGCCACCAACCGCGATCTGCTGCAGATGGTGCGCGCCGGGCAGTTCCGCGAAGACCTCTACTACCGGCTCGAAGTCGTCACGGTGCACCTGCCGCCGCTGCGCGAACGGCTCGACGACCTGCCGCTGCTCGTCGAGCACTTTTTGCGGGCGGGCAACCGCCGCCACGATCGCCTGGCGCGCCCCGTGCGCGGCGTGTCGCGCGCCGCGCTGGCACTGCTGATGGCCTACCCATGGCCGGGCAACGTGCGCGAACTCGAGAACGTCGTCGACCGCGCGTTCGCTCTGGGCGTTGGCGAACTGCTGCAGGCCGAGGACCTGCCGCCCCGCGTGCGCGCCGGCACGCCCGAGCTGGTGCCGAAACCGGTGTGGCGCACCGCCGAGTCCGAGCCGGACGGCCTGCCGCCGAGCGCCATGCCGGCGCCGGCGCTGGCAGCCGCGCCCCCCGCGCTGCTGCCAGCGGAGAGCCAGCCGGCGGCCAACTGCGACGTGCGCACGCTGCGGCAGGATGCCGAGCGGCAAGCATTCTTGCGCGCGATCCGGGACTGCGCCGGCGACAACACCGCCGCAGCCCGCGCGCTCGGTGTGCCGCGCAGCACGTTCTACCGCCGCCTCAAGGAACTCGGGCTGCGCGCCTGATCCGGCTTCCGGCGACCGCCATTCCGGCGACCGCCAACCGCCCGTCACGGGCCGCCAACCCCAGGCCGCCGAACGAGAACCGGGCGGCGGTCACTTCTTGCCGCCGTCGGTGGCGGGCTCTTCACCAGCTTCGCCTTCCTTCTCCTTCTTGTCCGGATCGGGAACTTCGGGGGGCGCCCCGACCTCGATCGTGCAGGCGGTCTTGGCCCCCTGGCCCAGCGCGATCTCGAATTCGGCACGGCCCAGCGGCGGATTCTCCCAGCGGTTGTCGTCGATGCGCAGATTCACCACCTGGCTGCGGCAGAAGAACGTCGCGTCGCCCAGCGGCAGCACCAAGGTCTGCTTGGTGGCCCCCAGCGGCCAGCGCACCCCGGCGCCCGTGTCGTAGTTGTCGTTGCCACCGAAGCGGTTGCCGTCCTTCTGGGACTTCGGCACGATCCGCACCTCGAGGCGCTCGAACGCAGCGATTTCTTTCACGTCCGCGGCCGGCTTGATCTCGACTTCGATCGCCGCCAGTTCGAGTTTCAGATCGCGCTCCGCAATGCCGCCGGTGGGCACTTCGATCTTCTTGGTCTCGTTGTGCAGCAGCAGCGAAGTGCCGAGATCGACGACCTGCACCTGGTAGGTCCCGGGACCGACCCGCAGCTCGTAGGTGCCGTCGCGGCCGACGAAGGCCCGCGGCCCCGGATACTGCGCGTTGTAGTAGTAGACCCGGTTGTTGTTGTCTTCGTTGACCAGGCGCGCCACCACCACCAGCTGCTCGTGGGGCACGGTGGCGCTGGCGAAGGTGATCGCGCCGCGGATCGTGCCCGGGCGGTCTTCGCCGCAGTCGAACTCGCGTTGCACGCCCTGCGCGCGCACGCGGAACGGCTCGAGCGGCAGGTAGAGATCGCCACCGTGGCGCGGCGGCGACGGCTGACGCACCACCAGCAGGTGGTTGGCCAGAGCCACGCCTTCGAAGCGGAAGTTGCCTTCGGCGTCGACGTCCGCCGGGGTGCCGGGGCTTTGGTTGGAGCTGCTGTAGTAGCTGTAGTAGCTCTGCGAATCGCCGAAGGTCTGCTTCGGCAGGCGCGACAAGAACACCTTGGTGCCGTGGCCGATCGTGGTGCCGGTCAGCTTGCCGACGACGTTGGCTCCCGACGGCAAGCTGATGGTCAGGTCGGCTTTCTGCTCGCCCACCGCCAGGTCGACGTCCTTGTTGGGTGCTTTCGGCCGCTTCGGATCCTGGACGACGATCTCCCACGCGCCCTCGCCGAGCCCCCGCAGATGGAACGTGCCGTCCGCACCCGTGGTCACCGCGTCGTTCGGCGGCCCACTGCCGTCGTTGTAGGTGCCCTGGTTGGGATCCTGGCGCAGCTGGGCCCAGACCTTGGCGCCCGCCACCGGTCCGCCACTGGTCTCGTCGACCAACCGGCCGCGGATCGTCGCTTCGTCCTCCAATTCGGCCAGCAACGGCTCGAGCTTGGCATCACCTTCCGGCTCCTTCCACTCGAGCTCCTTCTTGGTGAACGGTGCGAAGCCCGGCGCCACGACGCGCACCACGCCCAGGTGCGGCTGGTCCTTGCCCGGGCCGCGAATCTCGCCCTGGCCGTCCTTGCCGACCTTGGCCCCGCGCAGGGCATTCCGCAGCCGATACTCCAAGTAGTTGCTGTTCTGGTTGGCGTACTCTTCCCAGACCGATCCAGCGCGGAAGCCGGCGACCGGCTTGCCACTGCCCTTCGCCACCACCCGGATCGGCAGCAACAGCTGCTTCTTCTCGTCCTTGCCGGGGTCCTTGAACACGATCTCCAGCTGCTCCTTCGGTCCGGTGAGCACCGCCGAGTGCGCGGTCTCGTGGCGGTCGTCGACCTTGCGCGTCGCCGTGGCACGCCAGCGCCCGGGCCGATCCAGACTGGTCTTGAACGTGCCGTCGGCAGCCGTCTTGATCGATTCCCCGCTTTCGCCGGCGTTGCCCAGTTCGTAGCCGAGCCGCACGGTTGCGTCCGCCACGGACCGGCCTTCGTGGTCGACCACCCGACCGCTCACATGGCCGCTCGGGCGCATGGTGAGCTCCAGGCTGGTCGAGATGTCGACGGGCTCGAGCCGTTCCCGATAGTGGCCGTCGAGTTGGCAGTGCAACTGCACGCCGAACGCCAGGGTGGCTGGCACGGTGAAGATGCCGGCGGCGTCGCTCTCGGCCGCGGCGAAGAACCCGAGCGAACGCCCGCCCCGAAGCGCATTGCCCTGTTCGAGCATGTCCACGGCCCGGATCCGCACGCCCGCCAAGGGCTTGCCGGCTTCGTCGCGCACGCGCCCGGTCAGGCGCGTGCCGGCGGCCAACACGACGTCCCCGAGTTTGGTCTCCGGCGCATACTGCGGCTCCTGCGCACCGCCCACCCCCGCGGCCAACGGATGGCTGGCGTCGACCCAGATCTCGTCGCCCTCTTCGTCCACGACCTGCACCATGCCGTTCGCGGCCTGCGCCTGGCCCTCCTTCTTCGCCCAGGTGACGTAGCGGCTCACGGCCGCCATGCCCTTGGCCGCGACGAACAACTGCGGCACGACGGTCGCACCGCGCGCTGGCGGCCGCCGCAGCAGTTCGAAGGTGCCATCGGCGGCGCTGGTGGTGTGCGGAGCGCGCAGCAGTTCGGCGGTCAGGTGTTGGCTGGTCGGTTCGAAGCGCAGCACCGCGCCTTCGATCGGCTTGCCGTCCCAGGTCACCACCCGGCCAGTGATCTTGACCTCGGGCGGCAGGGTGGCCGGGGTCTCGGTGGCAACTCGGTCCTGCGCCGCCGACAACGCCGCGAACAGGATCGGGCAGAGCATGCGAATCCACGAGGGCATGATTCGGTACCGGTTGGGGTTTGCTGACGGCCGCATCACCGCACTGTGTCCTGGCGATGGCAAGGGCGTTTGCTGGGTTTCGTACGATGGCCGGATCGGCCCGGGCACGCAAGCCCCACTTGGCGCCCCGGACCGGGACTTGCCAGGGTGACGCCAACAGTCATGATGGAGGCCCCTCGCCCGCCATGCCGGAACGGCCAATGCGGGCCCTTTCCTCCCGATCGGCACCCATGCTCCACAACCTCCCTCTCATTCTGGCAGTCGCCGGATGTGGCACTGCGCTCACGGCCCAAGCGTTCACCATGACGGAAGGCAACTTCCGGGCCACCAATGGCGCGCCAACAGTCACTCACGCGCCGTGCGGCTTGGCGCTGCGCTCCGACGCGCTGAACACCAACCATGGCTTCGAGCACTGGTGGTACTACCGCGTCGCCGGTGACACCCGCGAGCTCTCGCTGCGCGCCGTTGGGCCGACCAGCGGCGGACTCGCTCCGTTCCAGACCCACGGCGATCGCGACTTCGGCGACGTCGATCTGCGCGGCCTGCTGCGCGCGAATGTGGACCTCGACATCTATGCCACGGGCCCGGCGAGCGGTGTGTTCACCAGCCGCGTCACGCTCACCAACCTCTCGGCGGCGCCGGTCACGCTCGATCTGTTCGCCTACACCGACCTGGACATCGCCGGCACTTCGGGCAACGACGTCTGCACCGGTACGAGCAACACCCACGTCGTGACCGATTGGACCGGTGTGCAGGTCGAGATCCGCGCTGCGGGTGCGGATGCTTCCGATGTCGGTGCGTACCCCTCGATTCGCAACCGGCTGACCAACACCTCGGTCGACAACTTGGCCAACGTCCTGCCGCCGTTCAGCGGCGACTACACGGGTGCGTTCCAGTGGTCGAACCGCACCCTGCAGCCGCGCGAAGAGCTCTCGTTCACCGTGGTGTTCGCCGTGGACACGGCGGCGTCACGAGTGCCCGAAGTCGCGCACTACGGCGCTGGCAGCACCACCGCCGCGCAGATCTCGACCGACACGCTGCCGCTCCAGGACAACTCGGGGCTGCGCTTCCTCGGCGTGCACCTCGACGGCGCGCAGCCGAACGCGCCGGTCGGACTCCTGACCAACCTCGCGTCGGCTCCCGGTCTGCCATTCGGCGGGCTGACCCTCTGGGTCGATCCAACCGCGCCGGCGACGTTCCCGATCGGCATCACCAATCCGTCGGGCCGCACCAGCTACGTGTTCGTGATTCCGAGCGGCCCGTACTTCACTGGCTTGCCGTTCTACCACCAGTACTTCTGGGTCAACCCCGCGTCGAGCAACGGCGTGGGGGACTACTCGGCCGGCCTGCAGACGCGCCTCGGCCGGCTGTGAGTCGGAGCCCGAACCCGCCGCGCTGCGTGTAGCGCTGGCGGCGCGCGCGGCTAGCGCTGGCGGCGCGCCGGACGCGACCGCTGGAACGTGTGCGGCCGGCCGTCGTCGTCGTCGCGGATCACGATCGCGAGTTCGCGCAGCGGGTCCTGGGGCGCTGTTTGCTGCCAGACCGCCGCAGCCACCGCGTCGGCGAGCCGGTCCTTGTCGAGGCCGGCCAACACCCGGCACTGCACCTGCAGCTCGCGGCCGCCCCCGTCGGTCGGGCGACTCACCTGCACCGGCCCGGCGCGGCGGTCGCCGAGTTGGGCCTCGAGCAACAGCGCCAGCGGGTCGCGGTTCTGTTCCTGATGCAGATCGAGCAGTTGCTGCATGCCGAACGTGAGCCCCAGACACGCTGCGGCGCCCAGGGCGGCGATCACCAGAGGGCTCTTCACCAGACCTCCATCGGCCACCGGCAGACCGCGCTGGAGCCGAGCCGCGGCACTCGGGACGCGGAACGGAGCAGAAAAAGAACCACGAGGGGCATTGCCTTGTCGGTCGAACCCGGTATGCATCGGCGCGTTCCGCGGGTGAACCCCGCTTCACGAAATCCCCGACTCCCCATGGGCAAGATCGTCCGATGCCGCGAGTGCGGCAGGGTCTACCGCGAGCTCGACGAGCTCGAGGACCTCCGCGACAACGACAGCGTTTGTCTGCAGTGCAACAACACCATCGAGGTTGCGGACTGGGACCGCGTCCTGGCCTCCTACGAGGAGGAGGATGGTGACGTCGACGAGGACGAAGACGACTGGGACGAAGACGACGACGAGGATGACACCGAGGACGAGGCCGAAGACGACCTCGGCGACGAAGCGTTCGGCGACGACCTCGAAGAAGATGAGGAAGACGAGGACGACGACGAAGAGGACGACGAAGAGGAAGAAGACGAAGACGAGGATGAAGACGAGGACGAGGACGAAGAGGACTGAGGCTCTTCGCTCCGGCGGGCGGTAGGGTTTGCGCCCCAGAGGGCGGTAGGGTCTGCGCCCCAGAGGGCGGTTGGCCTGCGCCACCCTGGGCAGCGGCACCGCCAGTGCAACCCGCCGCGCCCTGCTCCACGGGGTGTGGGCCCAGGACGAGGGAAGGCGGATTCGCCGCGCGCGAAACGCCATCTTGGCACACCCGCGCACCGCGCGACTGCCACTATGGCACCCTCAGCGCCTGGGGTCGCCGGGATCTGGCGGCATAAGATGCTCCCCACAAACGTCTTGTAGCGCATCCACCCGCGCGGCACGTAGCTTGCTTCCACCGCGCCCCTGCGCGCCGCCATGTCCCAGACGTTCCGAGTCCTGCTGGTCGAAGACGACGAT
The DNA here is from genome assembly GCA_016795295.1 of Planctomycetota bacterium. GTDB lineage: Bacteria > Planctomycetota > UBA1135 > UBA1135 > UBA2386 > JAEUHP01. The sequence continues at coordinate 17,100 of JAEUHP010000141.1, forward strand.
TCCCTGAGGTGTTGCCTCGGGGAGTTCCTCGCCAGCCAAGGCTGGGACGTGGCCGCCACCGGCATGGGGCATGAAGCCGTCGCTCTGGCCCAGCGCCGACGGTTCGACTTCTCGATCCTCGACTTCCACCTGCCCGGCACCACCGGCTTCGAGCTGCTGCAGCAGCTGCGGTCGATCCGGCCGATGCCGGCGATCCTGATGTCGGGCCTGGCGTCGCTCGAAGAGGCCGCAGCGGCCCGGCACGCCGGCTTCTTCACCTTCCTGCGCAAGCCGCTCGAACTGGAACGGCTGCGCCAAGCGGTCCAACAACTGATCCAAGCCCACTTCGGCGGCCCACTGGCCTGGCCCGTGCCGCCCACCGACTTCCGCCAAAAGCGCCCCGAATGCTGACCGGGGGCCGGTCCTGGCCTGGCACTTCGGCGCTACCTCCTCCTCCTTCATCCTCCCAAACCACTTTCGAAACCCAACGACAGCCATGTCCAAGACCACCAAGTCCGCGACCGTGACCCCCCTCGGCGACCGCGTCCTCGTGAAGCGCGTAGCCGCTGACGAGAAGACCAAGGGCGGCATCATCCTGCCCGACACCGCCAAGGAGAAGCCGCGCGAGGGCATCGTCGTCGCCGTCGGCAACGGCAAGCTGCTCGACAACGGCACGCGCCAGCCGATGTCGGTCAAGCAGAAGGACCGCGTGCTGTTCTCCAGCTACGCCGGCAGCGAGATCAAGCTCGACGGCGAAGAACTGCTGATCCTCGGCGAGGACGAGATCCTCGCGGTCATCGAGTGATTCGGCAGCGCGTGAGCTAGAGCCACCGCAACCCCAACCAACCCAAACGGAGCATTCCCATGGCAGTCAAGAAGATCGCATACGACCAAGAAGCGCGTGAGCGCATGCGCGACGGCGTGAAGCAGCTCGCCCGCGCGGTCAAGGTCACCCTCGGCCCGCGCGGCCGCAACGTCATCATCGAGAAGTCGTTCGGCAGCCCGCTGGTCACCAAGGACGGCGTCACCGTCGCCAAGGAGATCGAGCTGGCCGGCAAGTACGAGAACCTCGGCGCCCAACTGGTCAAGGAAGTGGCGTCGAAGACCTCCGACGTGGCCGGTGACGGCACCACCACGGCAACGGTGCTCGCCGAAGCCATCTTCGAAGAGGGCATCAAGAACGTCACCGCCGGCGCCAACCCGGTCGCGCTGAAGCGCGGCATCGAGAAGGCGGTCGCCAAGGTGGTCGAGGCGATCAAGAAGGTGAAGATCGACGTCAAGGGCAAGAAGGAGATCGCCCAAGTCGGTTCGATCGCCGCCAACAACGACGAATCGATCGGCAACATCCTGGCCGACGCGATGGAGCGGGTCGGCAAGGACGGCGTGATCACGGTGGAAGAGGGCAAGAGCCTCGTCACCGAGGTCAAGTGGGTCGAAGGCATGCAGTTCGACAAGGGCTACACGTCGCCGCACTTCGTCACCAACCAGGACAAGATGGAGGCGGTGCTGGAGAACCCCTGGATCCTGATCCACGAGAAGAAGATCTCGACGATCAAGGACATGCTGCCGCTGCTCGAGAAGATCGCGCAGAGCGGCCGCCCGCTGCTGATCATCGCCGAAGACATCGAAGGCGAAGCTCTGGCCACCCTGGTGGTCAACAAGCTGCGCGGCACGTTCAAGTGCTGCGCCGTGAAGGCCCCGGGCTTCGGCGACCGCCGCAAGGCCATGCTCGAGGACATCGCGGTCGTCACCGGCGGCAAGGCGATCTTCGAGGATCTCGGCATCAACCTCGAGTCGGTCTCGACCTCGGAGCTCGGCAGCGCCAAGAAGGTCGTGGTCGGCAAGGACGACTGCACGATCATCGAGGGTGCCGGCAAGCCGAAGGACGCGCAGGCGCGCATGGAGCAGATCCGTGCGGAGATCGCGCGCACCACTTCGGACTACGATCGCGAGAAGCTCCAGGAGCGCCTCGCCAAGCTGGCCGGTGGCGTCGCCCAGATCATGGTCGGCGCGGCCACCGAGGCCGAGATGAAGGAGAAGAAGGCGCGCGTCGAGGACGCGTTGCACGCCACGCGCGCCGCGGTCGCCGAAGGCATCGTCGCGGGCGGTGGTGTCGCGCTGGTGCGCGCCGCCAAGGCGCTCGACGAGCTCAAGCTGACGGGTGACGAGCGGATCGGCGCCGACATCGTGCGCCGCGCCCTGGAAGCCCCGATGCGCCAGATCGCCGCCAACGCCGGCGTCGACGGCTCGATCGTGGTGCAGAACGTGCGCAACAACAACAGCGCCAACTACGGCTACAACGCTGCGACCGATGCCTACGAGGACATGGTCAAGGCGGGTGTGGTCGACCCGGCGAAGGTCACTTGCGCCGCGCTGCAGAACGCCGCGTCGGTGTCGACGCTGCTGCTGACCACCGATGCGCTGATCTCGACCGTGCCGGAGAAGAAGCCGGCCGGCGGCGGCGGCGGCCACGACCACGACCATGGCGGCATGGGTGGTATGGGTGGCATGGGCGGCATGGGCGGCATGGACTTCTGAGCTGTCCCGCCCGCGGTTGCGGGCGGCACAGCTCAGGATCTCGCGGGAGCCGCTGCAACGCGGGGAACGGCTTGGGGCGAGACGCCCCATCCAGCCCGCTGCAGCGTCTCCACGGCGGCTGTCCCGCCCGCGGTTGCGGGCGGCACAGCTCAGGATCTCGCGGGAGCCGCTGCAACGCGGGGAACGGCTTGGGGCGAGACGCCCCCTCCAGCCCGCTGCAGCGTCTCC
>JAEUHP010000239.1 GCA_016795295.1 Planctomycetota bacterium
ACCGCAAGGCGATGCCGGCCGCTCCGGCCAGTGCGGTGCGCTTTCTGGGCAATGGCGGCAACGTCGTCTACGTCGACCGCGACCACGATCTGGTGGTGGTGACGCGCTGGGTGCGCGAAGCGGTGTTCCAGGAACTGCTCGGTGCGGCGCTCGCCGCGTTGCCGAAGTGACGCGGCGACCGCTCAGCGCTGCTGCGGCACCCGCAGCACGGCGCCGGGGGCCAGCGTGAGGCCGTCGACGTGCCCCAGCGCCGCCGGAACGGTCGCCCCCGGCTCGCGGGCGTGCACCAGGGCATGCACGTGCAGGCTGGTCCCGTGGTGGGTCAGCAGGCCCGCGCGCCCGGGTGCGAACAGGCCGACCAGACGCACCGGCAGTTCGGTGCCGTTCGCGTGCGCGAACGTGTCCGGGGCTGCGGCGCCGGCCACGGGTTCGCCGTGCGGGCAGTAGCCGCGCACCACGTGCATGGCCAGCTGCGTGGCCGTGCCGTCGATGACGAACGGCAACGGCGCCCCGTCGCTGCGGTTCGCGTCGGGCACGGCGCGGGCGAGGTGTTGTTCGAGGTCGGTGAGGTCGGCGGCTTCGGCCAACGGCACGGTGCGCCAGGCGGGCACGCGCGCGACGGCCAGCAAGGTTGCGTGGTCGGTGGCGGCAGCCGCGGCCACGGCGGTGGTCTGCCGCGCGACCCAGACCCGGCCGTCGTCGATCAGGATTTCGCCGGCGAGCCCGGCCAGCGCGCCAAGGCCGTAGCAGCCCGGTGCGGCGAACGGCTGGAGCTCGGTGCGTGGCTCGGTTTGGCCTAGGCGCATCACTTCGCGCATGCCGCCGTAGTGAGCGAAGTCGGGCGGTGTTGTGCTGCAGGCCGCGGCCAGCAGCAGCAGAGCGCACGGCCAAGAGGAGATTGGGCGGTGGGTCATCGGTGGCTGTCCCCAGAGTAGGCAGTTCAGGCGGACGTCGCTAGTTGCCCGGCTTGTGCTTGCCGAACATTTGGCACGGTGCCCCGAGGCAGCGCCGGGCCAGCGCGACTTGCTCTGCCGTTGGCAATGCCGCCGGAATCCGCACCGTCGCTGCCGCCGTGTAGAGCGGCTGCCGCTGCGCCAGCACCGCAGCCACTTCTTCGCCCACCGGCGCTCCGGTGAGCGACGGCCGCACCGTGTCGCCCACGAGCCGGGCGCGCAGCAGGCCCACATCGCCGTCGAGCCAGACCACCAGCGCTCGTTCGGCCAGGAGCCGCCGGTTCGCGGCGCGTTCGATCGCGCCACCGCCGGTCGCCACCACCGCCCCTGGCTGCAGCGCCGCTGCGAGCAGCGCACTCTCCTGGTCGCGGAAAGCCGGCCAGCCGTGCGCCGCGACATACGGTGCGATCGGCCCGTGCGCCTGCACGAACTGCGCGTCGAGGTCGACACACACGGTGTCGGTCGCCGCGGCGAACGCGCGCGCGAAGGTGCTCTTGCCCGCTCCGCGCATGCCGACCACCGCGATGCAGCGCCGCTGGGTCAGCAGCCACTCCAGATCGTCCCAGAACCCTGGGTAACTCTTGGCCACGCACTCCGGAGCGGCGATGTGCACCCCGGGCACGAACAGCCCGAGCAGCGCGAACGCCATCGCCACGCGGTGGTCGGCTTGCGGGTCGATATGGCCGCCGTGCAGCGGCTGGCCCCCGTGCACCACGAGCCCGTCGGGCCGCGCTTGGGCCGAGCCGCCGAGGGCGTGCAGACCAGTAGCCATCGCCGCGATGCGGTCACTCTCTTTGTGGCGGAGGTTCGCGCCGCCGGTGAAGGTGGTGGTGCCGGGGCGCAGCGCCGCCACCGCGGCGAGGTTGAGGAACTGGTCGGGCTGGCTGCTCACGTCGAGCGTGCGCGGGCCGCTGCCCGCGAGCTGCGCCAGCAGCGGGCCGAGGCGCGCATCGGCCTGCTGGCTCGGCTGTGGCAGGTTGCGGCCGGAGAGTCGCGAGCCGGTGAGGAACGACAGGCAGGCGAACGTGCCGAATGCGCTCCAGTCGCCTTCCACGGCGTAGCTGCCGCCGCTCGGCGTGCCGGGGTGAAGTCGGGCGTGGCTCGGCGTGAGTTCGATGCGCAGGCCGCGTTCGCGCAGCAAGGCCGCGGTCCATGCCACGTAGTCGTAGCTGGCGACCGGGCCGGCGAACTGCAGTTCGAGTCCGTGCGGCAGTTGGCTGCCGACCAACAGCAGAGCCGAAGCGAACTGCCCCGAGGCGCTGGCGTCGAGCGTGCAACGGCTGCCCTGCAACGTGCCGCCGCGCACGCGGACTGGCGGGCAGCCCGCGGTGTCTTCGACCTCGGCGCCGAGTTCGCGCAGCGCGTGGGCGAGTGGGCCGATCGGGCGTCGCCGCAGGGCGGCCTCGCCGTCGAGCGTCCAGGTGCCGGGCAGCAGGGCCGCGAGCGCGGTGAGAAAGCGCAGCGCGGTGCCCGCGTTGCCGCAGTGCAGATGGCCGGAGCGCGGTGGGTTGGGGCCGCGCGGCGCGAGGGTGAGCGTGTCGCTGGCGGTCCAGTGCACGTCGAAGCCGAACGCTTCGAGGCCGGCGACCAGGTGCTGCACGTCGTCGCTCGGTGTGGCGCCGGAGACCACCACGGGTGCACCCGATGCGGTGGCGAGGGCGGCGAGCACCAGGAGCCGGTTGGCGGCGCTCTTGCTGCCCGGCAAGGTCAGCGTGGCGTCGAGCGGCCAAGCGAGCTGGGGCACGAGGCGCTCGGCCATGGGGGCTCGGCTCAGTTCTGCGCGCGCGGCTCGGCGCTCTGGGGAGCGGCGCCGTCCGGTGCGCTCGGCTTGGGGGCTGCCGGCGGTTGGTTCGGCACCGGCAAGGTGGCTTCGGCCATCGGCACCTGGTCGAAGTGGTGCCGCAGGTCACAGCGCTGCGTCCAGACGCGGTACCCGAGGTAGTCCAGCACGTCGGCCGGGCCGCCTAGGGCGGCATGGCCGAGCGCGGCGCCGCCGAGCGCTGGCCACCAGAGGAAGTCGCTGCGCGTGCGTTCGCCGAGGCCGTCGCTGGCCAACAGGCTGAGCGGGTAGTCGATCGGCAGCAGCGCGACCGAGACCACCCCGCCGATCACGCCACCGACCCAGGCGCCGGTGCCGGCGCAGATGCGCACCCAGCGCGAACGGCCGAGTTCGGGCGGCTGGTCGCGTTCGCCGAGCTTGCCGATCGTGCTCGGGATCGCGCAGGAGGCGAGCAGGGTGGCGCACAGGGCGGCTACGAGCTTCATGCCGGCAGCATAGAGCCTGCGGTTGAGGAAGGCACGGATGCGTCGCGGCGCGCGGCGCGGCATACTGTTCCGCCCCGCAGACCGACCATGGCCGAAGCCAAGCAGACCTACGATCCCGCCGCCATCGAACCGAAGTGGCAGCAGTTCTGGCACGAACACCGCGTGTTCCGCGCGAAGAATCCGGGGGACCCGGACTTCGATCCGCGGCAGCCGAAGTTCTACGCGCTCGACATGTTCCCGTACCCGTCGGCGGCGGGGTTGCACGTCGGCCACCCGGAGGGTTACACCGCGACCGACATCGTGTCGCGCTGGAAGCGGGCCAAGGGCTACAACGTGCTGCACCCGATGGGTTGGGACGCCTTCGGGCTGCCGGCCGAGCAGTACGCGATCCAGACCAACACCCATCCCGCGACCACCACCGCGGCCAACATCGCGACGTTCAAGCGCCAACTGCAGCGCCTGGGCTTCTCCTACGACTGGGAGCGTGAGATCAGCACGGCCGATCCCCGCTACTTCCGCTGGACCCAGTGGATCTGGAAGCAGTTGCACGCGCGTGGTCTGGCCTACGAGTCCAACGCGCCGGTGTGGTGGTGCGAAGCGCTCGGCACGGTGCTGGCCAACGACGAAGTGATCAACGGCAAGAGCGAGCGCGGCGACCATCCGTGCGAACGGCGCCCGCTGCGGCAGTGGGTGCTGCGCATCACCGAGTACGCGGAGCGCCTGCTGGGCGATCTCGCGCCGCTGGATTGGAGCGAATCGCTGAAGACCATGCAGCGCGAGTGGATCGGCAAGAGCGAGGGCGCCGAAGTCGACTTCGCCGTGGCCGGCAGTGCGGGAGTGGTGGTGCGCGTGTTCACCACGCGGCCCGACACGCTGTTCGGCGCCTCGTTCCTGGTGCTGTCGCCCGAGCACCCGCTGGTGGCGCAGGTGACCACGCCAGCCCAGCGCGAGGCGGTGCAGGCCTACCAGAAAGCCGCGGCGAGCAAGAGCGAGCTCGAGCGCACCGACCTGGCGAAGGACAAGACCGGCGTGTGGACGGGCGCCTACGCGCAGAATCCGTTGTTCGCGGCCGACGACCCGCGCGGCCGCATTCCGGTGTGGATCGCCGACTACGTGATCGTCACCTACGGCACCGGGGCGATCATGGCGGTGCCGGCCGGCGACGAACGCGACTTCGCGTTCGCGCGCAAGTTCGGCTTGCCGATTCCGGGCATCTTCGCGCCGCAGACCGGCGATGCGGCGCGCGATGCGCGGATCGCCGCGGGCGAAGAGTGTTGCACCGAGGACGTGCCGTTCGCCGCGCACAACCACAATGCTTCGCTGTCGATCGCCGGCCTCGGCATGGCTCCGGCGAAGCGCACCGTGATCGATTGGCTGGTGGCGCGCGGCTGCGGCCAGGCCAAGGTCACCTACAAGCTGCGCGATTGGCTGTTCTCGCGCCAGCGCTACTGGGGCGAGCCGTTCCCGGTGTTGCACACCCAGGACGGAGTCGAACTGGTGGCGGATGCCGATCTGCCGGTGCGGTTGCCGCACATGGACGACTTCAAGCCGGGCGGCACGCCGGAGTCGCCGCTGCTGCGCGCCACCGAGTGGGTGGCGACCCGCGACGGGAAGGGGCGGCCGGCCCAACGCGAGATCAACACCATGCCGGGTGCGGCGGGTTCGAGCTGGTACTTCCTGCGTTTCTGCGACCCGCACAACGACCGCGAATTCTGCAGCAAGGCGGCCAGCGACTACTGGCTGCCGGTGGACCTCTACGTGGGCGGCACCGAACACGCGGTCGGCCACCTGCTGTATTCGCGGTTCTGGACCAAGGTGCTGCACGACCAGGGCTTGGTCCGGGTCGTGGAGCCGTTCCAGAAGCTCTACAACCAGGGCATGATCCAGGCGTTCGCCTACCAGGATGCGCGCGGAGCGATCGTGCCGAAGGCGAACACCAAAGAGGTCGGCGACGACGTCCTGCACGCCGACACCGGTGAGAAGCTCACGCCGATCGTGACCAAGATGAGCAAGCGCTACGGCAACGTCGTCAATCCCGACGACGTGGTCGGGGAGTACGGCGCCGACACCCTGCGCTTGTACGAGATGTACATGGGGCCGCTGGCCGACAGCAAACCGTGGAATCCGAAGGACGTGCCCGGCGTGCACCGCTTTTTGCAGCGCAGTTGGCGGCTGGCGGTGCCCGAGTTCGCCGAGAAGGGCACGCTCCACGAGTGGCTGCGGCAGGACCGCCCCGACGACCCCGAACTGGAGAAGGCGTTGCATCGCACCCTGCACAAGGTGGACGGGGACATCGAGCGTTTGGCGTTCAACACCGCGATCGCGGCGATGATGATCTTCGTCAACGAAGCGACCAAGGCGGTCGAACGCCTGAGCCGCAGCCAGCTGCTGCGCTACGCGCAGATGCTGCAGCCGTTCGCCCCGCACTTGGCGGAAGAGCTGTGGGCCCGGCTCGGCGGCCAGGGGCTGCTGGCGCGGGCGCCGTGGCCGGCCGTCGACCCCAGGCTCTTGGTCGACGACCAGGTCGAGATCGCCGTGCAGGTGCTCGGCAAGGTGCGCGGCCGCGCCGTGGTGCCGAACGGCTGCGCGAACGACGTGGCGATCGCGGCGGCGCGTGCCGCCGTGGCGGCGCAGCTCGAGGGCAAGACCGTGGTCAAGGAGATCGTGGTGCCCGGCAAACTGGTCAACTTCGTGGTGAAGTGACCGATCGGGTGGGCTCGGCCGGCGCGCGCCGGCCTGCGCGGCTCACACCGATTCGGCGCGGCGGTCGCTGCGCTTGCGGTCGGTCTCCTTCAGGAAGACCTTGCGCAGACGCACCGTCTTGGCGGTGACTTCGACCAGTTCGTCTTCGCCGACGTACTCGAGCCCGTCTTCGACGCTGAACTGCCGCGGCGGCGGCATCTTGACGAAGGTCTCCTTGTTGGAGCTGCGGATGTTGGTGGCCTTCTTCTCGCGCACCACGTTGACCACCAGGTCGTTGTCCTTGCAGTGCTCGCCGACCACCATGCCTTCGTAGACTTCGGCGCCTTCCGGCACGAAGAACACGCCGCGGTCGCGCAGGCCGTCGAGTGCGTAGAAGGTGGTCTGGCCCTGGGCCATCGAGATCAACACGCCCGAGGTGCGTTCCTCGATCGGGCCGCGGTAGGGACCGTAGCCATGGAACACGTGGTGCATGGTCGCTTCGCCGGCGGTGGCGTTCAGCAGGCGGCTGCGCACGCCGATCAGGCCGCGCGCCGGCACCGTGAACTCGAGGCGCGTGAAGGTGCCCTTGCGGTCCATCTTCAGCATCTCGGCCTTGCGGTTGCCGAGGATCTCGATCACCTTGCCGACGGCGTCGGCCGGCGCGTCGACGGTCAGGTACTCGATCGGCTCCTGCTTCTGGCCGTCGATCTCCTTCATCAGCACCTGCGGCTTCTGCACCGCGAATTCGTAGCCTTCGCGGCGCATGGTCTCGAGCAGGAAGCCGAGGTGCATGACGCCGCGGCCGGACAGCTTGAACGCGTCGGCGCTGTCGCCCGGCTCGACCTTGAGGGCCACGTTGACGCGCAGTTCCTTCTCCAGGCGCTCGCGCAGGTGGCGCGAGGTCAGGAACTTGCCTCCGTCCTTGCCGGCGAACGGCGAGTCGTTGACACGCATGACGATGGTCATGGTCGGCTCGTCGATGGCGATGATCGGCATCGCCTCGGGCCGGTCCAGGGCCGCCAGCGTGTCGCCGATCTCGATGGTCTCGACGCCGTAGATGCCGCACAGGTCACCGGCCTCGATCTCCTTGGCCTCCTCGCGCGACAGGCCGACGAAGCGGTAGAGGCCGCGGATCGTCACTTCTTTCTGGGCGCCGCTGCGCGACAGGTGCACCACGCGGTCGTTGGTGCGCAAGCGGCCACGGTGCACGCGCCCGATGGCGATGCGGCCGACGTAGTCGCTCCAGTCCAACGTGGTGACGCGGAACTGCAGCGGCTGCTCCGGGTCGTCCTTCGGCTCGGGGATGTACGACAGGATCGCGTCGAACAGCGACTGCAGGCTCTTGCCTTCTCCGCCTTGGCGCGCGGCCGCGAGGTCGGAGGTCATCCAGCCCTGCCGGCCCGACCCGTAGAACACCGGGAACTCGAGCGCGGCTTCGTCGGCGTCGAGGTCGATGAACAGGTCGAACACTTCGTTGACGACCTCTTCCGGCCGCGCCTCGGGCTTGTCGATCTTGTTGACCACCACGATCGGCTTGAGGTGGTGGGTGAACGCCTTCTGCAGCACGAACCGCGTCTGCGGCATCGGCCCTTCGGCGGCGTCGACCAGCAGCAACACGCCGTCGGCCATCGACAGCACGCGTTCGACCTCGCCGCCGAAGTCGGCGTGGCCGGGCGTGTCGATGATGTTGATCTTGGTGCCGCGGTAGCTGACCACCGTGTTCTTGGCCAGGATCGTGATGCCGCGCTCCTTCTCGAGCTCGTTGCTGTCCATCACGCATTCGCCCACCGCCTGGTTCTCGCGGAACGTGCCGGTTTGGCGCAGCAGGCCGTCGACGAGAGTGGTCTTGCCGTGGTCGACGTGGGCGATGATGGCAACGTTGCGGAGGTTCTTGGCCATGGTACGGGCCCCGGCCGCGCGGGCTGCCGGGTTTGGGGGGCGAGCATTGTGCCGGCGGCGTCCGGGGCGTCAACCCTGGAACGGAACCCGAACCCCGGGCCACGAACCCGGGCGGTGGCTCCGGCGGAAGGTGGAACCGGGGCGCGCTTGGCCCTAATCCAGTCGCCATGCCCATCTACACCGGCACCGGCGACCGCGGCGACACCGGCCTGTTCGGCAACCGCCGGGTGCCCAAGGACCACGTTCGGATCGAAGCGTACGGCACCGTCGACGAACTCAACGCCTGCCTCGGCGTGGTGCGCGCCGAGTCCCTCGACGCCCCGTTCGACGCCCAGGTGCAACTCCTCCAGGACCTGCTGTTCGAGATCGGCGCGGATCTGGCCACCGAGGGCGGCAGAGCGTCGTTGCCGCGGGTGACGCCTGCGATCGCCGAACTCGAACGTTGGATCGATGCTTCGGAAGCTCTGCTGCCGCAGCTGCGCACCTTCGTCCTGCCGGCAGGTTGCCGCCTGGCCGCTTTGCTGCACCAGGCGCGCACCGTGGCGCGGCGCGCCGAACGGCGCTACTGGACCCTGGTGCACGCGCTGGCCGCGGCGCCGGGCGAGTCGCAGGTGCCGGAAGAACTCGGCATCTTCCTGAATCGCCTGTCCGACCTGCTGTTCTCGTGGGCGCGGCGCGCCAACCACGCGGCGGGCCGCGGCGACGTGCCGTGGCGGCGGGCGTGAGCGGTCTCGGCGCTGCCGATGCCGCGGCGGCGGTGCTGGCCTCCACGGTGCCGGCGAACGCTGCCGGCCAGACGCTGGTGGCTTGGCTCACCGGCCGCTTCTCCTACTTCGATGCCGAGGGCTGGCGCACGGCGATCGCCGCCGGCCAAGTGCAGTGCAACGGGACTGCGGTGTCGGCCGACACCGTGCTGCGGGCCGGCGATCGGGTCGCCTTCACGCCAGCGGCTGCACCGCCGGCCGCGGCGAGTGCCCAGGTGGCCGTGCTCTGCGACGACGCGGACTTCGTGGTGGTCGACAAACCGCCGCACCTGGTGGCGCACCACGGCGGCGCGTTCCCGCAGCACACCTTCGTCGGCGCGTTGGCTGCGCGGCTCGGCGTGGCGCCGCTGCATTTCGTGCACCGGCTCGATCGAGAGACCAGCGGGCTCCTGCTGCTGGCGAAGAGCGCCCGTGCAACCGCGGTACTGCAGGCGCAGTTCCAAGCCGGAACCGTGCGCAAGAGCTACCGCGCGATCGTGCACGGCGTGCTGGCCAGCGAGCACGGCACCCTCGACGCGCCGATCGGCCGCGACGACCGATCCGCGGTGCGGGTGCGCCGGGCGGTGGTGCCGAACGGGGCTCCGGCGCGCACGCAGTTCCGCGTGTGCGAACGGCTGCCGCACCACACCGTGCTCGAACTGCAGCCGCAGACCGGGCGCACGCACCAGTTGCGCGTGCACCTCGAACACCTGGGCCACCCGTTGGTCGGCGACAAACTCTACGGCCGCACCGACGCCGAGTACCAGGCCTGGGTGCAGCACCTGAAGCTGGGCGGGGACCGGGCCCTGGGCGGGCGGCTGGGTGCCGACCGCCAGTTGCTGCACGCGGAAACGCTGGCGTTCGGGCATCCGCGCACCGGGGCCGCGGTCGTCTGCCACGCTCCGGCTCCTGCCGACTTCGCCGCGTTCGTCGCCGCTCAGCGGCAGGCCGTGCTCGGGGCGCCGAGTGGCTCGGCGCCGAAGTAGGCGCCGACGGCGAAGTCGGCCCGCCGCCGACCCCGGCCGTGGTAGCGGTTCTGTTGGCCGCGCAGGTCCTGGGCCGGCAGCACCCGCGCGTCGAACGTCACGCGCGTCTGCCCGGTGCGGTTCGCGGGGCCGGCGTGCACGCACCGGCTGTCGAACACCGCGATCTGGCCCACTTCGAGCCGCAGCGGTTGGCAGATGCGTTGGCAGCGCGCGATCAGCGTCGGATCGAGCTGCGTGTCCCGACCGAAGCGCGCGAAGTCGTAGTCGTAGTCGGCCAGCAGGGCCAGACTTTCGGGCAGCTCGGCGAACTGCAGCGCGCGCGTGCGGTCGCAGGCCACCAGCGGCACGAACACGTTCACTTCCCGCGGATTGTGGCCCAGCATCAGGTCGCTGTGGTAGCTGGTGTGGCCCGGGTAACCCGGGGCATTCGGGAAGAACACGCGGAACGTCGGCGTGCGTTGCGCGTGGGCGGGGCCGAGGCCGAGCTGCGGCAGCACCACGTCGCCGAGCAGCCGTTCGTAGAGCGCGGTGAACGCGGCCGGCATCTCGTAGAGCACGCGCGCGGCCCCACTCTGCTGCGAAGCGTCGTGCGCCTGGTGCACCGGGTCCACGAGTTCGTGCAGCAGCTCGAGCCGGTCGCCGCGTTGGCGCAGGGCTTCCCGGTCGAGCAGGCCTTGGGCGGCAAGCGCATCGCCGACCAGGGCGCGGAAGTCGAACTCGGTCGGGTCGTAGTCGAGCACGCACAGGCCCGAGGGGTGCTGGCGCTGCAGCGGACTCACCCGCGTCATGTCGGCCACGAACTCGGCGCGGAACGCCGGCTCGGTGTAGGTCGCGTAGTCGGGGGCCATGGGGGCGGGCGGCGTGGGGATCAGGTCGGGCATGGTTCGAGATCCGGCGTTGGCTGTGGGTGCGGCGGCGCAGCGGGCGCGCGCTGGCGGTGGCTGGCCAGCAACGCGCGGTACGGTTCGCGGCCGGCGACGGCTTCGAGCGCGGCCTCGGCCCCGGGCAGGCCCAACGTGCGCCGCAGTGTGGCCTCGGCCAGCGCTGGCGCGATCATGCTCGGCAGCTGGCAGGTGGCGAAGCGCAGGAGCGCGAGCGCCAGCGCGGCGTCGCCGTGCAGCAGCGCCGTGCCGTGGAACTGCTCCAGCATGCGCACGTCGTTGCGCTGGGCCGCGGCGAGCAGGCCGAGGCGGGCGTGGCTGTCGGCTTCTTCGCCGAGTCCGGGCGCCAGCACCGCCGCCGGGAGGGGTGTGAACGGCGCGAACTGCCCGACGGGGTCGCCATGGACCGCGAGTGCCCGGGCCGTGCCGGCCGGATCGGCGGCGACTTCGCGAGCCCGGCGCCAGGGGGCGTTCGCCAGGCTCTGCGTCAGCAGCTCTGGCAGGTGGCGGATCTCGATGTGGGCGGCGATCCGGCGCCAGAATTCGTGTTCGCAGGCCGCGCCGAACGCCGCCTCGAAACCGCCGAATCGGTGGTGCAACGACGCGCGCCACAGCGGATGCAGGCCGATCGCGTCGGTGTGGCGCATGCGTTCGAGCGAGGGGCTCGGCCGGCAGGCGACGAGGCTGCACGCCGACGGATCGAAGCTCGGCACTGCGGCGGCGACCCAGCCTTCGTTGGCGCACACCAGGTCGACGTTCGGCTGCTGCCGCAGGGCCTCGGCCAAGGTCGCCAGGGCATCGGCGCGCAGGCGATCGCCCGTGCCGACGATGGTCCACAGCGGCGCTTCGCTGGCAAAGCCCAGCTGCATCAGGCGTTCGGCGTGGGGAGTGTCCACCGGCACCACGACGGCTCGCACGGTGAGCTGCTGCGCGGCGGCCGCGACCTCGGGCGGCAGCGCCGCAGGGGTGGCGACACACACCACCAGGTCGGCGGCGACGGTCTGCTGCGCGAGCTCGGCGAGCAGGTCGGCGAGTTCGGCCGGCGAGCCGGCGTCCGGCACCAGCACGCCGATGCGCGTGCCGCCGGTCGCGTTCGGGGTGGCGAGCCGCTGGGCCGCCTGCGGTGCCCGGCGTTCGCGGCGGAACAACGCGTCGAGGCGCAGCTTGCCGTCCAGGGTGCAGGTGGCGAGCCGGTGCAGCACGAGCTGCGCCGGCGCGTCCGCTGCGATCCGTTCGGGGGCGTGCTGGCGCAGCAGCCGCAGCGCGGTGGGGAACTCGGCCGAGCCGGCCGCCAGCTCGGCCAGCAGGTCCAGGCCCTGCTCGCGGTGGGCCGGGCGCCGCAGGCAGGCGCGCGCCAGATCGAGGCGGAAGCGCGCGAACTCGGGATTCAGGGTTGCTGCCGCCGCGTGCCAGGCGAGCTTGTCGCTGGCGCGCGCCACGTGGCCCCACAGGCTGGCGCGCAGGACGCGCACCAGGTCCCCGGTCGGCAGCGGTTGGCCCTTGGCTGCAGCCGCGAGCAGATCGAGGTAGGTGCGATGGTCGAAGCTGTCGCTGCCGAAGTCGAACGGCATCACGTCGTCCTCGGCCGCGACCTGCCACGTGCCGGGGTCCCGGCTCGCCACGTCGTGGGCGAGTTGCAGGCCGCGCAGCCGTGCGCGAGCGTCGCCGCAGAGCAGCAGGGCGCGTGCCCGTACGAACTGCAGCACCAAGTGGTTCGGGAAGTGCTGGCAGCCGCGGTCGAGCAGGTACAGTGCGTCGGCGAACAAGCTGTGATCCGCCGGGTCGAGGTCGCCGCGTTCGTGGTAGTGCGCGTACTCGCAGAGCAGCTCGCGCGCCATCTGCAGCAGCGTGGCCGGTGCGGCGTGCGCGGCGAAGCGCGCGCCGAGGCCGCGGAAGTTGCTCTGCATGGCGCGGCGGCGCGCCACGGGCGTCGGCGGCAGCCAGGTGCGCGACACACACAGCCGTTGTTGGCGCGGCGCAGCGTTCGGGCGGGCCAGCTTCGCCGTGGGGCGTGCCGCGTGCTGCAGCGCGGCCTGGAACAGCAGGAACCGCAGGTACTGCGGGGCCGTGTGCGACAGCGCCAGCGCCCGGCGCACGTGCCGTGCGCCGCGCTGTGCGGCCGGGCCGAAGTGGTCCCAGCCGCTGCGGATGGCCCGCAGCGCCGCACCCAGCGACTGGGTGGTCGGGCCCCACGGCACCACGCCATGTTCCCTGCCGACGTAGAGCCACAGCACCGATTCTTCCTGCAGCGCCAGCGCGCAGCCCATCGCCAGCGACTCCAGGCCACGCGTCGGCATCGCTCCCGGGCGGCGCACGAAGGTGAACGACGCGCGGCTCGCCGCCAACAGCGCCTGGAACGCCATCGGGCCGGCGAAGCCGTTCACCAGGCGCAGATCGAGGTCGGGCGTGGCGAGCAGTTCGTGCAGCAGGGCCGCTTTGTCGGGGTGGTACGGGTCGAGCATGGTGCCGGACACGAACGCGTCGAGGCTGCGCTCGCAGCCCGGCACCGGCGGCAGGCCGTCCGGCACGCCGAACACCTTGGGGAACGACACCACGGGCCCCGCCTGCAGGCCCTGCACGTCGAGCCATTCGCTGCGGTCGGTGACACACAGGCCGTCGAACAGCGCCAGCCAGGGCTGCAGCACCTGCAGGTGCAGGTCGTGGTCGGCGATGTGCGCGAACCGCGGGCACGGCAGCGCCTCGAGGTTCGGCGGCAACTGGTGCCATTCGGCCATCGCCGCCACATAGACGTCCGGTGCGAAGCCATCGGCGAGCAGTTGCCGCACGTCGAAGTCCGCGTGCACGGGCACGTCGCCACGGCGGTGGCCCAGGGTGCGCAGCACGATGCCGTCGGTGCCGCGCGCGCCACCGGCCAGGTCGGTCGGTTGGCCCGGCAGCCACGGCAGTTGCGCCAGCACGTGGCACTGCGGCTTGGCCAGCAGGCGCGCCAGCGCTGCGGTCCGCGGTTCGCGGCTGCCGGCGCAGGTCCGCAACGCAGTCGCGCGGTCCCCTGCGATCCAGTGCGCGGCGGCCGTGAACAGCCGCACTTCGTCGTTCTGCCACTGCGCCAGGGCTGCGAACGCCGTCGCGTCGCCCGTCAGCAGCGCGCGCGCGGCGTGGTGCTGCCAACAGCTCGCTGCGCCGAACCGTGCTGCGCCGGCATAGTCGCCGGCGGCGAACACCTCGGCGGTCCAGCGCGCTGGATCGTCGCCGGGGCCCGGGCGCAGCGCCGCGGTCACGCGGTGCCTCCGCGGCGCGGCCGCCACACCACCGCGGTGTAGCCTTCGTGGTGGAACGAGCCGAAGCCGCTGCGCTGCACCGCCAGCAGTTCGATGCGGCGCTGGGCCGCCAGCCGCTGCAGCGCCGGCAGGTAGCCGCGCAGGTAGTTGCGGCGCAGGTGGTAGTCGCGTGCCACGGCGTCGAACGGCTCGGCCGGGTCGTAACGCTCGAGGATCGGCTCGAGGTGCACGACCACCGCCGGCTGTTGGCGCAGCAGGTAGTCGAGCAGGGGGCCGTGGTCCGCTCCGAGTTGTTCGAGGGCCGCCGAAGTGAACACGCCCGCCCCCGCCGGCAGTTGCAGGGTCGGATCCGGGTGGAACATGTCGAAGCGGCGGCCGGCGAGCTGCGCGCCGGTGCGGGCCGCGAGCTGGGCCAGGATCTGCTGCGAGGAGCTGGCCCAGTCGAGCCCCAGCAGTTCGAGGTCCGGGAAGCGTGCCGCGAGCAGTTCGAGGCTGGTGCCCGTGCCGCAGCCGAACTCGACCACGTGGGTGAGGTCGCCGAACCAGCGCCCGAACCAGTGGTGGCGCAGGGCCGTGTAGAGCTGGTACTCGAACTGCGGCGTGAGGGCTTGCACGTAGCGGCCCGCGAGGCGCAGCACTTCGTGGCGGTTGTACTTCGGCACCAGGGCGTCCGGCGCCCCAGCGGCCAGCAGCTGCAGGTTCTCGGCCCAGCCGCGTTCCCAGTCGTCGGCGCGATGCGGGCCGGAGGGGCGCAGTTCCGTCTGGTTCACCGCCGCGGCGCGGGCCAAGGCTGCAGCGTGTTCGGCCTGGTCGAGTTCGGCGAAGCGCAGTTCGGCGGCTGCGAGGCTCGCCAAAGCCTGTGGGTCGGGCTGCTGGTCGCCGACCAGTTGCGAGAAGAGCGCCGCATCGACCACGCCGGAGGCGGTGGCCAGGCCTGTCGGATGATTCGCCACGATGCGATGGCATCGGCGCCTCGGCGGCGCCGACTTGAAAGCGGCTTGGCCGCCGCAGCGCGGCGGGCGTCGCTACTTCCCGGAACTTCCGGATCCGCCCGGCGCGGGTGCCTTGCCGCCGGCGGCCCCCGGCTTCTGCTTCGCAGCAGCCGGCGGTTCGACCACGCGGATCCAGGTGCGCAGGATCTGCGCCACGCCCGCCAGCGGTTCGCCGTCCTTGGTCGCGCCGCAGGCTTCGATCTTGGTCAGGACCTCCAGGCCCTCGACCGTGCGCCCGTAGACCGTGTGCTTGCCGTCGAGGTGCGGAGTCGGTCCGAACGTCAAGAAGAACTGCGAACCGTCGCTGTGCGGCTGCCCGGAGTTCGCGGCGCTGAGGGTGCCCGCGGCGTCGTGCTTCGCACCGGTCAGAAACTCCCCATCGAGCGTGTACCCGGCGTTGCCGGATTGGTCGTTGGTCGGGCTGCCGGACTGGGCCATGAAGCCCTTCAGGATGCGCGGGAACAGCAGCCCGTCGTAGAAGCCGCACCGCGACAGCAGCAGCGTGCTCGCCACATGCTGTGGCGCTGCGTCGGGCAGCAGTTGCACCACCAGGGTGCCGTGGTTGGTGACCACGTGCCAGAAATAGGTGCGGCCGGCCGGAAAGCGCACGGCCGGGGGGGCGGGCACGCTGGTCTTCCAGTCGGCTCGTTTGGTGTTGACCTGGGTCTTGCGCAGCCGATCGAGAGCCTGCACCACTGGGTCCTTGGCGGTCGCGGCATCGTCGGCGGGAGCCGGGGGGGCTGCCGCAGCGGGCGCGTTGGCCGGCGTGGAGCTTGGCCGGGCCGGCGCCGGTTTCTGGGCGGGCAGTGCGGCGGTGACCATGGCCAAGGCCAGCAGCGGGGAACGGACCGTGCGAAGACGTGGTGCGGTGGGCATGGCGACGGCGAGTGGCCAGTGTCCCCGTCGCGTGGGGCTGGCGCCAGGGTTGGTTCGCCTCGCCGGCTGGGCCCGCGGGCCGGGGCGCCCTTGCATTCCAGCCGCCGGACCGTAACCACGGCATGCATGCAGCGCTTGCGCACGTTCGGCATCGTCGCCCACGTCGACGCGGGCAAGACCACGCTGACGGAGCGCATGCTGCACGCGGCGGGAGCGCAGCGACATGTCGGCAGTGTGGACGATGGCACCGCGGCCACCGATTGGTTGCCGCAGGAGCGCGCGCGTGGCATCTCGATCACGGCTGCGGTGGTGCGCGCCAGTTGGGGTGGCGCCCGCCTGCAGATCGTCGACACACCGGGCCATGTCGACTTCGCTGCCGAGGTCGAGCGCTGCTTTGGCGTGCTCGATGCGGTGGTGGTGGTGGTCGACGGTGTGCGCGGCATCGAGACACGCACCGCGGCGCTGTGGCGCGAGGTGGCGCGGCGGCGTTTGCCGGCCCTGGTGTTCGTCAACAAGCTCGATCGGCCGGGGGCCGATGCTGCGGCCGTGGCGCAGGCTTTCGATGCGGAGTTCGGCTGTCGCACCGTGCCCTTGGTGGTGCCACTGGCCGATGCCGCCGGACGCTTTGCCGGGCTCGGGTGCGCTCGGACCGGCGCCGTGCAGTGGTTCGCTGGCCAGCCCGAAGCGGCGGAACTGCCGCGCTTGTCCGCGGCCGTGCGCGCTGCCCACGACCGTCTGGTCGAACGCTTGGCCGACGTGGATGCCACCGTGTTCGCGGCGGTGGTGGATGGCCGCGAGCTGCCCGCGCTCGAGTTGCTCGAACGGCTGCAGCTCGCCGTGGAGGCGGGGCACCTGGTGCCGGTGCTGGCCGGGGCAGCGCTGCACGGGCGCGGGGTCGATTGGTTGCTCGATGCCGTGGTTGGGCTGGTGGGCGACTCGGCCGCGGCGCTGGCGCGCCGGGCGCCGGTCCCCGGGGCTGGGGACGCGGCGGCGCCGTTCGCCGGGCAGGTGTTCAAAGTGCAGCACTTCGGGGCGGTCTGGAACTTCGTGCGGGTGCTGCGCGGGCGGCTGGTGCCAGGGTTGCGGTGTGGGCGGAGCGCGCGCCCCGAAGCGGTGGTGCCCGTGGTCGAAGTGCTCGCGGCGCACGCCGATCGGCACCGCGCCCTGCTGGTGGCTGAGCCCGGAGAGATCGTGGTGCTGCAAGGGGAGCTGGGGTTGCGTACCGGGGAGACGCTGTTCGCGGTGGGCATGCCCGCGCAGGCTCCAGAGCCGGAGTTCCCGGCGCCGGTCCTGGCGCAGACCTTCGAGCCGGACCAATCGGACGACGGCCCGGTGTTGCTCGCGGCGTTGCGCGAAGTTGCGCTGGACGATCCGACCTTGCGTGTGGACCGCGAATACGGCCAAACCGTAGTGCGGGGCATGGGCGAGCTGCACCTCGACGTGGTTGCCGACCAAGTTGCCGCGCGGTGTCCTGCGCCGTTCCGGCGTTCGCCGTTGCGTGTGGACATTCGGCGGACCGTGCTTGGCCCCGGGAGTGGGCGCGCCGAATCACGGGCGGTGGTGGCGGGTGGCGAGCGCGGGGCGGTGTGCCGGGTTGCGGTAGAGCCTGCGGCGGGGTTGGCTGCCGCCACGGTTCGGGCGCCGGCGGCCGCCGCTCTGGATGCCGGGCTTGCGGGTTCGGTGCAAGCGGCGGTTGCCGCCCTGGGGCATGAGGTGCGTCTACATGCCGGGGGACCGCTGGTCGGAGCGCTGGTCGAACTGCAGGATCTGGCGGTCGATGGAGGTGTGCCGGTGGAGGCGCTCGTCGAGCAAGCTGCCGTTCGCGCGCTGGCGCAGGCGTTGGCGGTGGCGGGAACCGTGGCAATCGAGCCCTGGGTGGCGTTCGAGATCCACTGTCCTGAAGCAAGTTGCCAAGCGGTGGTTGCCGACCTTGGCGGTCGCGGTGCCGAGCTGCAGGAAGTGGTGGCGGGCCAGCTCGGGGCAAGGCTGCGCGGGGTTGTGCCACTCAGGCGTATGCTCGGTTATGTAACCAGGTTACGTTCCATCACCCGCGGTGGTGGATGGTTCGAAATGCGGCCGATTGGCGGGCGCCCGGCGGCGGCGGATTGAGGGGCCCCGCGACGCGCGACCGAAGCGCGGCAGGTGCTCTGCAGCAAAAATCCCGGCAGGTTTTGTTGACGCGCGGGCTCGGGATCGCTACCCTGCCACGCCCGCATGCGCTCCAGGGAGCACACGAAAACGTGTAACCCCTTGCCGCGCTAAGGGTTGCGCCGGTTTCGGCGCGCTTTCCGACTAGGTCGGGCTCGCCCGCCGCCGAACGACTATGCAAGAGCGAATCCAGATCCGCATGGAGGCCTACGACTACGAGGCCCTCGATCAGGCTGCCCTCGACATCGTCGAGACCAGCAAGCGCACGGGTGCTCGGGTCGCCGGCCCGGTGCCTCTGCCGACCCGCGTGGAGCGCTACACGGTCCTGCGCTCGCCGCACATCGACAAGAAGAGCCGTGAGCAGTTCGAGATCCGGACGCACAAGCGTCTGATCTACATTTCTGAGCCGACGACCAAGACGGTCGACGCGCTCAGCAAGTTGAACATGCCCGCCGGCGTGGACATTCGCATCAAGGCGTGCTGATCCGGTGCTGATCCGAACGGCATGCTGACTCAAGAGGCTCGCTGATCATGGTCGACGTCAAAGTTTTCGAGGCAGGCAAGGTCAAGACGCAGAGCGTCGACCCGTCCGCGTTCGGCAGCCGCGTCCTGGGGCGGACCCTCAAGGATGCGATCGTGATGTATGAGGCCAATGCGCGCCAGGGTACCGCTCAGGCGAAGACCCGCAGCATGGTCCACGGTGGCAACAAGAAGTTGTGGCCACAGAAGCACACCGGCCGCGCGCGCATGGGTACCACCAAGTCGCCGCTGTGGCGTGGTGGTGGCCGCATCCATCCGCCGGAGCCGCGTGACTACAGCTACGCGATGCCGAAGCAGGCGCGTAACGCCGCGCTGCGCAACGCCCTGTTCACCAAGTTCCGCGATGGCGAGGTCGCGATCGCTGCGGGTTGGCCGGCTGGCAAGCCGAGCACCAAGGCGGCGGCTTCGATCCTTGGGACGCTGGGCATGGGTCGCAGCGCCACGGTGGTCACCGACAAGGTGGATTCGACCCTGGTTCGTTCGCTGCGCAACGTCCCGCTCGTCGACGTGCGGACGGTTGCCGATCTGAATGCGCGCCAGGTGCTCCTGCGTCGCTACTTGGTGCTGACTCCGGCGGCCTACGAGCTGGTCCAGCAGCGCTTTGCTCGTAAGGAGTCGTGAGCGAGGATTTTGAACATGGCCAACCCCAGCCAATACTACGATCTGCTGCGTCGTCCTCTGGTGACCGAGAAGTCCTCGGGCATGCAGGGACGGCACAACAAGTTCAGCTTCGAAGTTGCCTCCTCGGCCAACAAGGTCGAGGTCAAGAAGGCGGTGGAGACGCTGTTCAAGGTGAAGGTCCTGCAGGTGAACATGGTGACGATGCCCTCGAAGCAGCGTCGCACGTTCGGCCGGGTCGGTTCCACCAGCGCCTGGAAGAAGGCGGTTGTGACCCTGCGTCAGGGTGACTCGATCGACGTGATCTGAGTCGAGTTTCTCAGTCGGCAATCCTGCCTCCTACCCTCGCCACCCTCTTCCGGACTCCTCCTCGAGCTGGGCCATGCCAGTCAAAGTCTACAAGCCAACGTCAGCCGGCCGCCGCAACTCGTCGGTCCTCGACTTCAGCCACCTGACCAAGGGCAAGCGTCGTGAGAAGAGCCTCACGGAGCGCTTGCTGAACAAGGCCGGCCATGACTCCGCAGGCCACATCACCAGTCGGTTCCGTGGTGGTGGCGCGCGTCGCATCTACCGCAAGGTGGACTTCCGGCGCAGCAAGGATGGTGTTCCGGCCGTGGTTGCTGCGATCGAGTACGATCCGAACCGCACTGCCGACCTCGCGCTGCTGCACTACGCCGACGGCGAAAAGCGCTACATTCTGGCGCCGAAGGGTTTGGTGGTCGGTGCGAAGGTGGTGTCGGGCGATCGCTGCGATCCCGATGTCGGCAATTCCATGCCACTGGAAGTGATTCCGGTCGGCCTTCAGGTCCACAACGTGGAGCTGCAGCCTGGTCGTGGTGGTCAGATCGCGCGTTCTGCTGGTAGCACCTGCCAGCTGATGGCTCGCGATGGTGACTACGCGGTGTTGGTGATGCCGTCTGGCGAAATGCGCAAGGTCCTCGCTCGTTGCCGGGCGACGATCGGTGTGATCGGCAACGAAGACTGGCAAAACGTGCGCTGGGGCAAGGCTGGCCGCGTGCGCTACCTCGGCCGTCGGCCGCACAACCGCGGCACCGCGCAGAACCCTGTTTCCCACCCGATGGGTGGTGGTGAAGGCCGCACTGGTGGTGGTCGTCACCCCTGCTCGCCGACCGGCAAGCTGTCGAAGGGTGTCAAGACCCGTCGTGGCAAGGCGCGCAGCAATTCGTTCATTCTCCGGCGTCGTCCGCCGGGCAAGCACACGGCCGTCGGTAGCGGCAGCTGATTCTGATCCGCACTGATCCTCCGATTACCCGACTCCGCGTTCCGCTTCCAACCCTCGCGCCCACAGGCACTCGAGTCCACCGAGAGTTCTCATGAGCCGCAGTATCAGCAAAGGCCCCTTCGTCCACCCGAGCCTGCTCAAGAAGGTGGCTGCCCTCAACAAGAAGGGTACGAAGGACCCGATCCAGACTTGGTCCCGTGCGAGCGTGATCCTGCCCGACTTCGTCGGACACACGTTCAATGTCCACAACGGTCGCGCCTTCCTGAAGGTGTACGTGACCGAGGACATGGTTGGCCACCGGCTCGGCGAGTTCTCGCCGACCCGCACCTTCCGCGGCCACTCGAGCAAGAAGGCGGAGGCTGAAGCATGAGCTTTGAAGTTCGAGCTGTGCACCGCGGTGCTCGCATGGGCACCTACAAGGCGCGTCGCATCCTGGCCCTGATCCGTGGCCGTTCGGTCAACGAGGCTCTCGATCAGCTGCGCCACGATCGGCACCGCGCCGCGGGTTTCGTCTACCGGGTCCTGGCGTCTGCGGTGGCCAACGCCCTGCAGAATCCAGCGGTCCGTGCCAATCGCTTGGTGATCTCCAAGACTTTTGCCCAGGATGGTCCGCTGCTGCCCGGTGGCATGCGTGTCCGGCCGGGTCCCCAGGGTCGTGCCATGCCCATCAAGCGCCGCACCTGCCACATCCACATCCACGTCGCCGATCCGCAAGCTGCCGCGGCGAACGAGGGAGGTAACTGAACATGGGTCAGAAGGTCCATCCCACCGGGTTCCGCATCGCGGTCACCGAGCAGTGGCGTTCCCGCTGGTACGCGAACAAGAAGGACTTCGCGAAGAACCTGGTCGAAGACCAGAAGATCCGTAAGTTCATTCGCAAGGATCGCGAGTGGGCGGTTGCCGCGATTCCGCGCGTGGAGATCGAGCGCACCGGCGAGCTCATCACCGTCTTCATCCACACGGCTCGTCCGGGTGTGTTGATCGGTAAGAAGGGCGACAAGGTCGACGAGTTCCGCAAGAGCCTCGAGCGGCTGACCGGCAAACCGGTTCGCCTGAAGATTCTCGAAGTGCATCGCCCCGAACTGGAGTCCAATCTGGTTGCGGAAGCGGTTGCCGAGCAGCTCGGCAAGCGCACGAATTACCGCCGCGCCCTCAAGAAGGTCGCCGACACGTCGATCGCTGCCGGCGCCAAGGGCATCAAGATCCGAGTCTCGGGTCGTCTGCAGGGTGCAGACATGTCGCGCATCGGCATCTACCGCAAGGGTCGGGTGCCGTGCAACACGCTGCGCGCCCAGGTCGACTACGGCTTCGCCGTCTGTGCGACCAAGTATGGCTCGATCGGTTGCAAGGTCTGGATCTTCAAGGGCGAGTTCGGCCCTGGTGAGAACACGCGGGGCCTGCTCCCAGTTCGCCAGGCGGATCGAGTCCCGTCCTGAACTTCCACCGCGGATTCTCCACTCTCTCCGCCCGTCCAAATCTTCCAGTCAGCGATCGACGCTTCCAGCTCGAAGCCTCCGAAACCTAGAGATCAGCCATGTTGATGCCCAAGCGAACCAAGTGGCGCAAGCAGATGCGCGGCAAGATCCGCGGCGAAGCCACTCGTGGCAACGAAATCGCCTTCGGCGAGTTCGGTCTGCAAGCACTCGAGCCGGCGTGGCTGTCCGCGCGCGTGATCGAGGCCGGCCGTGTTGCGGCTTCGCGCAGCGCCCCGGAAGGCAAGCTGTGGATTCGCGTGTTCCCGCACAAGTCGGTGTCCAAGAAGCCCGCTGAGACTCGAATGGGTACCGGCAAGGGCGATGTGGAGTTCTGGGCCGCGGTGGTGAAGCCGGGCACGATTCTCTACGAGCTCGATGGCGTGACCGAGGAAGGGGCCAAGCAAGCCTTCAACCGGGTTGCCCACAAGCTGCCGGTCCGGGTGCGCCTTGTCCGTCGTCGCCACGCTTGATCCTCTCGCATTTCGAACTCCTCTCCTCCTGAACTGCACAACCGACCTGCCAACGTCATGAAAAAGGCAATCACCGAGATCCGCGGCCTGGACAGCCAAGAGCTGAACAAGCGCCTTCAGGACCTCCGCAAGGAGCAGTTCGGCCTTCGCTTCCGGGGAGCCGCTGAGGAAGTCGCCAAGTCCACCCGCCACAAGGAAGTTCGCCGCACTTTGGCGCGCATCCTGTTCGTGCTCGGTGAGCGCGCTCGCGCCGCCGGAGGTAGCAAGTGATGAACGATCCCATGAAAGCTTCCGGGAATGGTCCAGCCGACGCGGCCGCCAGCCCATCGGCAGACAAGACTCGCAACGAGCGCAAGACCATGCGTGGTCGCGTGGTCGCCAACAAGATGCAGAAGACCGTGGTGGTTCAGGTCGACCGCAAGGTTCGCCACCCTGTCTACGAGAAATTCGTGTCGCGCAGCACCAAGCTCTACGTGCACGACGAAAACCGTGAAGCGCAGGTCGGCGACATGGTGGAAGTGGTGCAGACCCGTCCCCTCAGCAAGCTGAAGCGGTGGCGACTGGTGAAGATTCTGCAGAAGGCTGGCCAAGCCTGAACGTTGGACCAAGCCTCAGGGTTTGGCCCCGCCTCAGGCCTCAAGCTGGAACTGCACTGCTCATCTGAACTTCTGAATTCCTGACCGACACACGCTGAGAACACTCCCATGATCCAAGAAATGTCCATGCTCGACGTGGCCGACAACACCGGCGCCAAGCGCGCCATGTGTGTCAAGGTCCTCGGCGGCAGTGGCCGGCGTTACGCCTCGGTTGGCGACGTGGTGATTGCCGTCGTGAAGAAGGCGTTGCCAACCGGCGAAGTCAAAGAGCACGAGGTGGTCAAGGGGGTTGTGGTCCGCACTCGCAAGTCGGTGCGTCGCGACGATGGCTCCTACATCCGCTTCGACCGCAACGCTCTGGTCGTCATCGACAAGGATGGCAACCCACGCGGCACCCGCATCTTCGGTGCGGTGGCTCGCGAGTTGCGCGACCGGAACTTCATGAAGATCGTCAGCTTGGCGGAGGAAGTTGTCTGATGTTGTTCACCACTGAGAAACCCGCGCGCAAGAACATCCACGTCCGCAAGGGCGACAAGGTTGTGGTGTGCAGCGGCCCGTACAAGTCCAGCCAAGTCCATGAAGTCCTCAAGGTGGATGCGGAGACTGGCAAGGTCATCGTTCAGGGTGTGAACCTGCGTTGGAAGCACCAGAAGCGCTCGCAGCAGAATCCCAAGGGGGGGCGTGTTCAGATCGAACAGCCCATCCCCGCGTCGGTGGTTCTGCTGTGGAGTGAGAAGCTGGGCAAAGGCACTCGCACCCGCAACCAAGTCGTCGACGGCAAGAAAGTCCGCGTCGGCGTGAAGTGCGGCACTCGCTTCTGAAGGCCGTAGTTCTGAAGGCCGTAGTTCTGAAGGCCAGTTTCGGTAGCAAGACTCCTCGATCCACAAGCAGCACCTAGCAAACCACACCGCTCGTAAGCGCAGCAGCCACACAGTTGACTCGCGCTCGCCAGCAAGACACGAAGATGACCACCCCCGCAACCAAGAGTCTGCCGCGCCGCCTGCAGATCTACCGTGAGAAGGTCGTGCCCGCGCTCCAAAAGGAGTTCGGCTATCCGAACCCCATGATGATCCCGCGCCTGCAGAAGATCGTCGTGAACATGGGTGTCGGCAAGGCGGTCGAGAACAAGAATCGCATCGAGTCTGCGAACCGCGATCTCACTGCGATCACCGGGCAGAAGCCGATGATCCGCAAGGCGAAGGTCGCTGTGTCCGGATTCAAGCTGCGCGAGGGATACCCGATCGGTGTGGCGGTCACCCTGCGCGGCGCGCGCATGTGGGAGTTCGCCGATCGTTTGATCTCGCTGGCGGTTCCGCGCATCCGCGACTTCCGCGGCTTGCCCAACAAGCTGGATGGCCGTGGCAACTACACCATGGGCCTGTCCGAGCAGAGTGTGTTCCCCGAGATTCAGCTCGACAAGGTGGAGTTCGTCCAAGGCATGGACATCACGTTCGTCACTTCGGCTCCGACCGACCAAGAAGGTTTGGCGCTGTTGACGCACTTGGGCCTGCCGTTCCGCAAGTAGGCCATTCGCGAGTTTCCGCTCGCCAACCTGCCAACTTCACCCTTCCCCCTCATTCATCCGTCGGATTCACGCTGTTGGGCCAAGCCCAGCAGCATAGAACAGCAACCGGTCTCGAACAGCCATGGCAAAGAAGTGCCTGAGGATCAAGCAGCAGCAGAAGCCGAAGTTTTCCACTCGGCGCTACAACCGCTGCCAACTGTGCGGCAGGGCCCGTGCCTACTACCGGAAGTTCGGTATCTGCCGGTTGTGTTTCCGTCAACTCGCGCTGCAGGGAGAGATCCCTGGTGTGCGCAAGGCCTCGTGGTGACAGCACTGAGCTGGTGACCGCCTAGAACCAGAGGAGCCCTTAGCCATGATGACCGACCCGATTGCTGACATGCTGACCCGGATGCGCAACTCGCTGACGAGTGGTGCTTCGAACTGCGTGATCCCTGGCAGCCGCCTGAAGGTGGCAATCCTCGACGCGATCAAGCGCGAGGGTTTCATCCAAGATTATGAAGTGGCCTCCGACGGGCCGCGCTCGGTGATCCGGGTCGCGTTCCGCTTCGGGCCCGAAGGCGAGAAGGTGATCTCCTCCCTCGACCGCTTCAGCTCGCCCGGTTGCCGCCGCTACCGCGGTTGCAACGATCTGCCCAAGGTGCGTGGTGGACTTGGCATTGCCGTGGTTTCGACCAACCAGGGCATTCTTTCCGACCGAGAGTGTCGTCAGCGCCGCGTCGGCGGCGAAGTTCTCTGCACGATCGACTGAGCCGGCGAGCCCGGACTTCACCGGCTACCACCAACCGGCCTACCGGAATCCAACAACGGAACCAACCATGTCCCGCATCGGCAAGAAGCCAGTAACGATCCCCAAGGGTGTGACCGTGCAGGTCGGCCAGGGTGAAGTCGTCGTGAAGGGCGCGAAGGGTGAGCTCAAGCTGCCCCTGCGTCCAGAGGTCAAGGTCGCCGTGGACGGCGCCGTGATCCAAGTGTCGGCCATCGACGACGAGCGCTCCTCCCGTGCGTTCCAAGGCACCACGCGGGCACTGTTGGTCAAGATGATCGATGGCGTCAGCAAGGGCTTCGAGCGCAAGCTCGAGATCACTGGCGTCGGCTACGAAGCCGCGCTCGAGGGCAAGACCCTGGTGCTGAAGCTCGGCTTCAACAAGCCGGTGCGTTTTGCGGTTCCGGACTCGGTGGTGGTCGAGGTGCCGAACCCGACCAACCTTCTGATCAAGGGCATCGACGCGCAGCAGGTCGGAACGGTTGCTGCTTCGATTCGCAAACTCCGCAAGCCGGAGCCGTACAAGGGCAAGGGCATCAAGTACAGCGGTGAAGTCATCAAGCGCAAGGCCGGCAAGGCCTTTGCCTCTGGTGGCTCGTCCTGAGGCCGGTCGCGTCGTTCCAGCTCGCTCGCAGTCAGGTAGTTACCCAGCTCTTCACGAATCCCGTAGCAGCCACAAGGCTTCCGCAGCATGACCACCACCATCCAAAAGCACCAGCGCCGTCGCGGCAAGGCGATCAGTGTGCGCCGGCGCATTCGCGACGTGTCGGGGCGCGCCCGCATGTCGGTGTTCCGTAGCCTGGCCAACATCTCCGTGCAGATCATCGACGACGTCAAGGGCCACACGCTGGCCAGCGCGTCCTCGCAGGAGAAGGATCTGCGCGCTGCTCTGAAGGGCATGAACAAGACCGACGCAGCGAAGAAGGTCGGTGCTCTGGTGGCCGAGCGAGCCAAGCGCGCGGGAGTCGCCAAGGTCGCGTTCGACCGCGGTGCTTACAAGTATCACGGCCGCGTCAAGGCGCTGGCTGACGGTGCCCGGGAAGCGGGTCTGGAGTTCTGATCATGTCCAAGAGCAAGTATCCGCTGATCCCGATCGAAGAGTCGTTGTCGGCGTCCGTCGACGATGACGTGGTTGCCATCAACCGCTCGGCTGCGGTGGTCAAGGGTGGCAAGCGTTTTTCGTTCAGTGCCCTCAGTGTGGTCGGCAACCGGGATGGCCTGGTCGGCATCGGCTACGGCAAGGGGCGTGAAGTTCCCAATGCCATCGAGAAGTCGGTCAAGGACGCCCGCAAGCAGATCATGCGGGTGGTCCGGAACGGCACCACCATCCCTCATGCCGTGGAAGGCTACTTCTGCGCGACCAAGGTGCGTCTGATCCCAGCCGCTCCGGGCACCGGCATCATCGCCGGCAAGGCCGTCCGCAAGGTTCTCGAGCGGGCTGGCATCACCGACATTCTCACCAAGAACTACGGTTCGACCAACGCGCTCAACGTCGTGAAGGCAACCATGGTTGCTCTCAGCAAGCTGCGCAGCCGTGAACAGACGGCTACGCTGCGTGGAGTCACCCTCGAATGAACCTCGCAGAAGCCAAGGCCCTCGGCCTCAAGTTCCCCGATCGCACCCGCGTGGGTCGCGGTGTCGGCTCTGGTCTGGGCAAGACCTCTGGTCGCGGCCACAAGGGCGCCAAAGCGCGTTCTGGCTGGTCCCGGCGTATCGGTTGGGAAGGCGGTCAGATGCCGCTCTACCGGCGTATTCCCAAGCGGGGCTTCAACAACAAGAACTTCGAGAAGGTGTTCACTGTCGTGAACGTCTCGGATCTGGCCATTTTCGATGCTGGCAGCACGGTGGACTTGGCGGCGGTCCTGAGCAAGGGCCTCACCTCCAAGGAGAAGCACTCCGACCTGTTCAAGCTGCTGGGTGATGGCGAGATCAGCAAGCCGCTCCATGTGGTGGTGGATGCCATCACCGCGACGGCCAAGCAGAAGATCGAGGCGGCAGGTGGCAAGGTCGAAGTCCGTGCCGTCAAGCCGATGCGCGCCAAGTTCGTGGCCAAGGATGGCAGTGTGCGCAAGCCTGGTGCGCCTCGCCGTAAGGGTGCTGCCCGGAAGGCCGGCAGCTAGAGTTGCCGGTAGCCCGCTTCGTACCGGTCGCAAGTACCCCACCCGATCCCATTCGCCCATGAACGCAAGCCTCGCCAAGCTGTGTAAGGTCAAGGAGATCCGGACTGCGGTCCTGGTCACCTTGGGCTTGTTCCTGGTCTACCGGATCGGCTTCTTCGTTCCCTTGCCGGGCGTGGACCTGCAGTAGCCCATGAACCTAAGCCTCGCCAACCTGTTCAAGGTCAAGGAGATCAGGACCAAGCTCCTGGTCACCCTGGGTTTCTTGCTGGTCTACCGGATTGGCTTCTTCATTCCTCTGCCGGGTGTGGACCTGCAGGAAGCGATGCGCCAAGCCCGGAATCTGGGCGGCGTCGGCAAGTTGTTCAACATGATGAACGTGCTGACCGGCGGCTCGCTGCAGAGCGCGACGCTGTTCTCGCTCGGCATCATGCCCTACATCTCGGCCAGCATCATCTTCAGCTTGCTGGCCAAAGCTTTGCCGTCGCTGGAGAAGATTGCCAAGGAAGGCCAGTCTGGGCAGCGCAAGATCAACCAGTACACGCGCATCGCCACGGTTGGCATCTGCCTTGTTCAGTCCTGGTTCGTCATCTTCGGCGCGCTCGGTGCAGACAACAGCAAGCTGTTGCACGCCGGCGTCCGCGAGTGGTTCGGGTTGTACTGCTTGGTTGTGATGCTGGCCTTGACCGCCGGCACCATGTTCGTGATGTGGATCGGTGAGCAGATCACCGAACACGGCATCGGCAACGGAACGTCCCTGATCATCATGTCGGGGATCATCTCGAACCTGTATCCGTCGCTCTCGACCTACTTCGCCTTCGGCATGGACCGCGAAGCTTGGCAGAGCCTGCTGCTGTTCGCTGGTGCCTGGGGTGTGGTCGTGGTGGCCGTGGTCTACATGACCAAGGCTCAGCGCCGCATTCCCATCCAACAGGCGAAGCACACGCGCGGCCGTCAGGTCTACGGTGGCCAGAAGCAGTTCCTGCCGTTCAAGGTGAATCAGGCGGGTGTGATGCCGATCATCTTCGGCTCGACGCTGCTCTTGATCCCGACCATGCTGGGCTCGATGACGGGTTTGCACTGGCTCTCCGATTCGTTCGGCAGCGGCCAGGGCTTCTGGTACGTGAGCTCCTTCACGGTCCTGATCTTCTTCTTCTCGTTCTTCTGGACCTCGATGATGTTCCAGCCGAACGAGATCGCCAACAACCTCAAGGAAGGCGGCACCTTCATCCCGGGCATTCGACCGGGCAAGCCCACTGCGGAGTACCTCGAGGGCACCATGATCCGCATCACCCTCGCGGGTGCAGCATTCTTGGCCCTGATCGCCGTGGCTCCGTCGTTGGTCGGCGCTCGGCGCGGCGGCACGATGGACCAGGTCCTGATCTACTTCATGTCCGGAACCTCGATCCTGATCGTGGTCGGCGTGGCCCTCGACATGGTCGAGAAGTTGAACGCCATGCTCGTGATGCGCAACTACGATGGCATCATGGGCGGCTCGGGTGGTAGCGGTCTGGGTGGCGCTGGCGGTGGTTCCGGGAACGGTCCTGGCACCGGTGGATCTGGAGTGGGTTCCGGCGGTGCAGGCACCGGTGGCACGGCTGCTGGTGGTGGTTGGGGCCGCCGTTCGAGCTGATCATGGTGGCGACACTCCGATCCCGCTGTGTGTTCCTTGGCGCGCCAGGCGCCGGCAAGGGCACCCAGGCAAAGAAGGTCGCCGAGGGCGCCCGTCTGGCGCACATCTCGACTGGCGACATGCTGCGGGCTCAGGTGGCTGCCGGGACTGCTCTAGGCCTGGAGGCCAAGGGCTACATGGATGCCGGCAAGCTGGTCCCAGACCAGTTGATCATCGCGATGGTCAAGGCCCGGATCGCCGAACCAGATGCTGCGCACGCCTGGATCTTGGATGGCTTTCCGCGTACACTGGCTCAGGCTGAGGCCCTCGACAAAAGTCTGTCGGGAGCATCGGCTCTCTCCCACGTGATCGCATTCGCCGTTCCCGAAGCGGTGTTGGTGGGTCGTCTGTCCGGGCGCCGCACCTGCGGCTCCTGCGGCGCGATCTGGCACATCGAATCGAACCCGACCCGGGTTGCGGGCGTGTGCGATGCTTGTGGTGGTGCTTTGGTCCACCGTTCGGACGATCGCCCCGAGGCGATCACCAAACGGCTGGAAGTGTATCGGTCGCAGACTGCGCCACTCTTGGCGTACTATCGTGACCGCGGTCTTTTGCGGGAGGTCGATGCAAATCGGCCGCCCGAAGTCGTTTTCCAGGAGTTGCTACAGCGGATGCGATGAGCCACGGAGCGGATGCCCCAGAGAACCAGGCTTCTCACGCGACCCAAGCTGCCTGCGGGCAGCGAGCGGAAGTGCTGACGGTCTTGAACAACGGGTTGTTCCGCTTGCGGTTGCCGAACGGACAAGAAGTGGTGGCCCATGTGGCCAAGGACCTGAGGATGGCGTTCACTCGCCTTCTTGCCGGTGACTTGGTGGAAGTGGAAGTCTCACCGTTCGACTCGTCCAAAGCTCGGATCCGCTCCCGCATCGAACCCAACCGCTGCAAGCAGCCAGCCGTCCCACCGAACCAACCCCAACAGCGAGAACAGTCGTGAAGGTCAGAGCCAGCGTCCGGCGCATCTGCGAACACTGCAAAGTCGTCCGCCGCCGCGGTGTCGTCCGCGTCATCTGCAACAACCCCCGGCACAAGCAGCGCCAGGGCAA
>JAEUHP010000246.1 GCA_016795295.1 Planctomycetota bacterium
TTCCGTCAGAACCGCCGCGGCGCGCCGTGAGGCGCGCGGCCAGGACCTGACGGAATCCGCGCCTTCGGCGCGGCTTCCGTCAGAACCACTCCGGCGCCATCTCCGGATCGAGCCCCATCGCCTGCAGGATCAGCCCCTGCACATACTCCGGATCGATCGAGAACTCCTTGAGCGTCTCGTAGCACGAACCGGCCTTCACCGACAGCAGCGCCAGCGCCAAGTGCTCCGGCAGCACCTTCTGGCTGCCGAGCTGCAGCGCGGCGTCCTTCGCCCGGGCGAACACCGTGCGCACGTGCCGGTTCCACGGCCCGTTCGGCACCACCGGTTCACGCGGCAGACTCTTCACGTAGCCCGAGAACATCTCCGGATCGACGTTCAGATCCTGGAAGATGTGGTGCAGGCACACGCTCCGGTCGACCGTGAGACCGTAGATGATGTGGCCGGTGGCCACCGACTCGTCGCCGAGTTGCTTGGCCAGCTCTTCGGCCTTCTGCACGGCCACGACGGTCTTCTCGGCGAAGTCCTCGAACATAGGGGGGGAGGAGCCTAGCGACCTGCCGGGGCCAGCGCCACCGGCGATCGGCTGGCTCAGGATGGCCCCCTGGCGGGGTGGGGTCTCGGCAGCCATGGGGCCAGCGCGGTGGGCCACGGGAAGCCTCACTTGCGCTGGGCCAGCCGGTGCGCCCGGCGGGCCTTGGCCGCTTCGTAGCGGCGCTGCTCTTCGGGGGTTTCGGGCCGGATCGCCGCCACCGGGCGCGGCTGTTTGGTCACCGGGTCGAGGGACACGAACGTCAGGTAGGCGGAGGCCACGTGGACCCGCGAACCGGTGGCTCGGTCCTCCTGCCAGACCTTCACCCCGACTTCCATCGAAGTGCGCCCGGCGAAATTGACCGAAGCCAGCAGGACCACCACGGCCCCGACCGGCACCGGGTTGTGGAAGTCGATCTGGTCGGCGCTGGCGGTCACCACCGGGGTCCGGGCGTGGCGGCCGGCCGCCACCGCTGCACAGATGTCGATCCAGTGCATGACCCGGCCGCCCATCGCATTGCCGAGTGGGTTGGCGTCGTTCGGGAACACGATCTCGGTCATCTCGACCTTGCTGGCGGAGACGGGACGAGCTGGCAAGGTCGGCGCGGAAGTCATCTGCCGCCTGGGTTACGGCGCGGCGAGCAGGATGCAAGAGGCGACCGGGAGATGCGCCCAGAGCAAAAAAAGCGACACGGAACGCACACGCCCAAAGCGTCTCCAGACGCCAACCCCGGGAGCGCGCCGGGCGCTCGCCGAGGTCTCCCCATGCAACCACTGCCACGCTTCTTCGCTCTCCTGGGTTCCGCCATCCTGGCCGATGTCGCTCTGGCGCATGCCAACCACGCTGCGCCGCAGCAGCCGCCTGCGCCGCTCGCGCCTCCGCTCACGAATCCCAGCTACGGCCGCTCGGAGGCGGCGCACCTGACTGGGCACGACGTGCCGGATCTGGTCGCGCTGGCCAGTGGTGGCCAGCCGGGCCAGCTGTGCCAGACCCTGGCGCTGTTCGCGGCGCCGGCCGTGCACCAGTCCGCGACCCTGTTCGCCGAGTTCGCCGGCCACGCGGTCCGCGACTTCGCGGTCTGGACGGGTGGTGACCCGGCGCAGCGCCGCGATGCGCTGGTGGTGGTCACCGACCAAGGGCTGTTCTGCTGGCGCAACCACCAGCCGCTGACCGTCTTGGGTGGTGCGGCCTGGGCGAACGCCCAGCGCGTCCGGCTCGGCGACCTCGACGGCGATGGCCAGCCGGAAGTGGTGGCCCTCGCCGCCGGCGGCTTGCAGCTGCTGGTCCAGACCCTCGGGGCCGCTGGGGCACCCGCGACGTGGGCCTTGCCGGGGCCGGCCCAGGATCTGCTGGTCACCGACTGGATGCCCAGCGTCGGAACGCCGCGGGCCGAGCTCCAGGTCGCTCTCGGCGACCGCCTGCTGGTCTGGGCGAACGGGGCCAGCGTGCCGTTGGCCGTGCCGCTGCCGGCGCACAGTGAGAGCCACCTGGCCTGTTTCGCCGACAGCCCGACCAGCCGGCGGCTGGCGTTGGCCTACCGGGTGGCCGGCGGCACCTTCGCGCTGGCGACCACGGACCCGAGCTTCGCGTTGCCGACGGTCTGCCTGCTGGACCACGAACTGGTCGCACTGACGGTTGCGGTTGGCCAAGGTGGCGCAACCGACGGCCTGGTGGCGAGCTGGCGCGACCCACTGGTGCCGAGCCTGCTGCGCTGGGCTCCGGCCACGGCTGGTTTCGCCGGCTTCGCCGCGGGCAGTGCGCTGCCGTTCGCCTGGACGGCGGCGCAGGCGGCGGCGTGTGCGCACCTGGTCGACCTCGACGGCGACGGGGATCTCGATGCTCTCGGCATCGACGCGCAGGCGGGGCTGCTGGTGGTGCGTTCGACGCAGAGCGACGATCGGGTGGCCGTGCAGGGCACGGGCACGCCGCAGCAGCACACCCTGGCGGCCGTCGGGGCGCCGGCGTGGGCCAACCGGGTGGAAGTGCTCTACTTCCAAATGCACCGAGTCGAAGACTCCTTCGGCGAACTGGTGGCCCTGACTCTCGACGGGGCCTGCCAGCAGCGCGAACTGGTGGTGCTCGGGGGGCACCTGACCATGCCGGAGACGAGCGTCTCCCTGACCAAGGGGCCGGTGGTCACCCTGGTGCGGCACGTGCAAGTGCAGGGCGGCGCAGTGGTGCGCCGCGGCGGACTGCATCCGGTGGTGTGGTCGCCGCGCCTCGAAGAGCTCGAATGGGTGATGAATGCCGTGCCGGGTGGTTCGTCGTGGCAAGGGGCGCTGGGAGTGCCGCCGGCGCAGGTCGAACCGCCGGTGACGCCACCCAATCAGGGGGGCGACGAAGCGCCCGAGGGCGCCGGCGGCTGAGCGCGGTGCCGGCGGCTGGCTGCCGTGCGCTGGCGGCGCAGGCGCCAGGCTGCGCCCCCGGCCAGCGCCAATCCGGCCAGCGCGGCCAGCGCGGCGAACGGGGCGAGGTTGCGCGTCGGCGCGCCCCCCGGAGCGGTCCCTCCGGCGCCGCCCAGACTGGCAGCGGCGAGCTGCGGCAAAGTCGCGCTGGCCGAGGCTCGATCGAGGCGCAGCGAACAGTGCAGCGCCGGATGTTCGCCGCCGGGCTCGCTGGCGCTCGCGACCCGCGAGCGCCGCAGCGCTTCGGCCAGCTCGGTGCCGGCCGCCAGTTCGCGGAGCAGGTGCCCGACCTGCCGCAGCGTGGCAGCCACCTGCAAGTCGCCTTCGGCGCTGACGATGCCATCGCAGCCGGCGGCGAGCCAGGCGGTGGTGAACAGCTGCCCATCTTCGCCGCGGTCCACCCCGGCGCGCGCCGCACCGCACGAAGCCAGCACCACGCACGAGGGCATGCGCGCCGATTCCTGCAACTGCTCGACATCGAAGTGGCCGTCGCGCAGGACGATGCCCACCGGCTGGCTCTGGCCGAGTTCGCTCGCGGCGGCTTCCTCGGCGTGCCGGCGCCGGCCGTGGGCGAACACCACTAGGCACGCGCTGCCGGCGCAGGCGGCGCGCAACGCGGACCGGTCGATCTCGGCATCGAGTTGCACCGAGTCGGCGCGGTACGGCGCGGCCAGGTTCGCCAGCTCGCTCCGGGTGATCGGCAGCCGCAGGTCGCCATACCGTGCCGCCGTTTGCGGGTCGATCTGCACCGCAGCAGCCACGTGCAGGGCGTGCTGCTGCGGGTCTGGCGAAGGGGCCGCGGGTCGGCCCTGCAGCAGCGCTGCCGACGGAAGGTAGTCGAGGGCGTGGCTGTGGCCGAGCCATGTGGTCGGGTCCGTGGGGGAACGCAGGAACTCGAACGGCAGGCCGGCCAGCAACTCCCGGCCGAGGATGGTGACGCGGCGGTTCCGGGCGAACACCGCCGCGAGTTCGCCGGTGAACAGCCACTGTTCGAGCGGGGCCGTGGCCGCTGCGGCGCCGGCTTGCCAGGCGGCGCCCAGCTGCCGATCGTCGCGGAACGCCTGGCGCATGCGCAACAGCCACCCGCGCAGCGGCACGTCGCCGGGCAACTCGACCAGCTGCCGCGACTCGGCCGACGCCACCAGCACGGCCGAGCCGTGGGGCGCTGGCAGGAACCAGCACAGCACGCCCCCGGGTGGCAGTGCCACGCGCAGGAACTCGTCCCCGCCGAGCGGCTCGGACTTGCGCCGGCGGGCCAACGAGCCGCAGGCGTCGGTGGCCAGAGCGTGCCCGAGGCACGCCGCGAACGCCGCCGGGCCGTCCAGGGCCCATTCCGCGAGGACCAGGCAGGTCAGCAGTTCGCGGCGCACCGACCATTGCAGGAACGCCACGCCCGCCGACACTTCGGGCATCGCCCGCCACTGCCGGAGGACTTCGGCCAACCGGTTCCGCAGGGCTTCGCGCAGATGCACGAGGCGCGGGCGCGCCAGTTCGCCCGCCCGCCACCGATCCAGGTCGAGGCGCGCGCGCGCCGCGAGGCACCGGTCCCCCAACGTCCCCAGGTCGCCCTCGGCGTTCGGGCCCAGCGCCGCCGCGATCGCCGGCAGGTCGGCGCCCATGGCACGGCGCACCATCGCCAGATCGGCCTGCAACAGCGTCCGGCGGTCCTGGACGAGCGCACCCAGCTGCAGCAGCTCCAGGAGTTCGCGCTCGGCCGCCGCGAACTGGCCGGTGCGTCCCAGGGCGAACGCCCGCTGGTGCCGCAGCCCCGGGTCGTGCCGGAGCGGCAGGGTGTCGAACGCCGCGAGGAACTCGTCGTACTGCTCGCCCACGATCCGTTCTTCGAGCCGGCAGGCGTCGACGTCGGCGCGCTGCGCGGCCGACTGTTCGAGGCCCTCGATCCGCGCCAATTCGACGGCCGCGGCGCGGTGCATGCCGAAAGCCAGCAGTGCCCTGGCCCGGAGGATGCCCAGCGCGACCCGGTTCGGTGCGAGTGCTTCGTACTGCCGGAGCCGCGCCCACGCCTCCTCGGCCGCACCGTGGGCGGTGGCCCATACGATCAGGGCGCGGAGCGCCGACTTCCGGTCCTGGTCCAGTCCGGTGGCCACGCAGTCGCGCAATTGGGCCAGATATCCATCTACGTCCCCGGCGCCGAGCAGCGGCGAACAGCGGCAGTAGCGCACGTAGGAACGGGACTCTGCATCTGCTTCCGACAGCAAGCCGAGCAGCTGGTCCAGCGCGGCCAGCCGGACCTGCGGATCGTCCTTGGACCGCGACAGCTCATAGGCCAACCAGCGACTCTCGGCGCCGCTCTCCTGGCCGGCTGCCAAGGCCAGGCAATGCACTGCCACGCTGCGGCGCAGCGCTGGGCGCACTTCGGTCGCGGCGGGCCGCTCGGTGTCGCTCGGCACGACACCTTGCGCACCGAGCCAACTGCCGAGGCCGCCCACCACCAGCAACCATCGCAGCCATGGCCGTTGGTGGTTCGGGGCCTCGCGCCGCCGCGCCGCCGCGCCCGGCACCGCGCCGCACGCGGCTGTGGCCCAACTTCGCCGGGCCGCTCGCGCCCCGCCCTGCCACGAGTCCGTCACCGGATCATGGCGGCTGGCACTTCGACCTCTTCGCTCCAGGCGGCAGGTTCGTCACCGGCGCCGCCTTGCATGAGTAGGGCTCGCACGCGCACCGGCCCAGGATAGGCCCCCAGCTTCGGCAAGCGCAACCGGGGTTGCCGCAGTCGGCGTTCCGTTTCGACCACTTGGCCGCCGGCCAGGAACTCGACGCGGTAGAAGCAGCCCTCGGCCAGCGGCGGCAGTTCGAGTTCGCCGGTCGCGGCGTGGAACTGGAGCGGCAGATTGCCGCCCAGGTAGCTCGTGCGTGCGTCCGGCGCATCGGAGCGGGACCACAAGAACATGCCAGCCAGCAGTCCCGCCGCCACCCCCGAGGCCCACAGCGGCCAGTGGCGTTGGCGGCGCAGCCGCTGCTGCGCCACGGCGTCGAGGCCCAAGTGCGTGCGTGCCGAAGCGACGGCCACGGCGTCGAGCGGCCCGGGACCGGCCTGCAACACCTGCCGCTCCAGCGCGAACCAAGTGCGCAGGGCCTGGCGTGTGCCCTGCAGCGCCTGCAGCTCGGCGAACCGCTGGGCTGCGGCGGAGTGCTCCCGTGCGTCCAGGCCCAGTGCGTCCTGGCTGATCGGCGCGTCACTGTCGATGGCCCGGATCCAGCGATCGATTTCGTCTCGACTCGGCCGGCGACCATCCCCGGAGTCCGAACTCCCCTGCTCGTTGCGATGTTGCGTCATGACAGGTCTCCTTCCCCGCCCCGCGGCGGCAAGCCCAGACAGCGCCGAACCAGCCCCAGCGCCCGATAGTAGCGGTTCTTGATCCGATCGAGGGTCGAAGCCGCTTGCGCGGCGAGTTCGGCGAAGCCGACTTCGTTGCCCAGGTGTTCGCGCAGCAGCTCTTGGTCGGCCGGCGGCAGCAGATCGAGGCAGCGCGACACCGCCAGGGGCAGTTCGCGGGCCGCCAGGGCCTCCACCGGGGCCGGGTCGGCCGCGGGCGCGTCCGGTGGCAGTTTGGCTTCGAACTGCTCCCGCTGGCGCTTCCGCGCCCGCACGGCATTCAGGAACTCGCCGCGCACGAAGGCACAGGCCCAGGTCTCGAACGCGGCTTCACCGCGGAAATCCCCCAGTTTGGCCAGCACCTTGGCCACGGCATTCTGCGTGGCGTCGCGCAGGGCGTCCGGGTCCAGCCCGAAGTGGCCTTCGCGGTTGAGGGCCTGCGCGTAGCGACCGACATACCCGAGGCGCTGGGCCAGCCGCTCGCGCGCCGACGTCTCGCCGGCGAGGGCGCGGCGCACCAGAGCCAGGTCGTCGGGGTGGCTCGCACTCATGCGGCAGACCACCCGCCACCGGGAGCCCATCTGCCAGCGCGGGCCCACGTGCCCCCCACCGATGCGTCGGACCAGCGTCCCGGAGCGCCGCGCCCGGTGGGGCCCATCGGCCCTTGGGCTGGTGGTCGGGGCGAACGGGCTGCAGAAGTGGGCCACGCCGCGTTGGCGTCCGCAGTGGGCCGAATCGCGTCAAGAAACTGCAGATTTTCTCGCCTCCGGCGTCCCGCTGCCGACGTGCCGACCACTGGTCACCTGCCCCTGCCATCGGCGCCTGGTGCGCTCGGCACCTCCGGGACCAGCTCGACGGGCCCAGCCACGTCGAGCACCCGGGCCACCCCTGCGGGCAGGGACCAAGCGCCCAGCGGCAGTTCGGCGTCGCGGAACGGCACCCGCCGGCTGAACCGCCGCTGCACGTCCGCGCTGCCGGCCAGCCGGCCCGCGGCGTCGAGCACCTGGAAGAACACGATGGGACCGGTCGGATCCCGAATCTCCAGTTCGACCAGGGTGCCGATCGCTTGGCCTGGCTGTGGCCGACCCGATGCGGAACTGTCCGCGCGCAGGACCTGCCAGCGCTGCCGTTCCACCACTTCCCGGGCGGCGAAGGCGGGTGGGCTCGGGGGTGGGGTGGCCCGGCAGCCCAGCAGAACCACCGCCATCGGGGCCCCCACCGTCAACGCCCACGCCATCGCGCCGATCGCCCGCGGCGCGGCGCCTCTCGGTGCCATACTCCTGGCAGGGACGAGCAATTTGGCCGCGACGAGTGCCTGCGCGGCGATGAGCCGCAAACCCAGGGCCAGAGTACCCAGGGTCCAAGTCCCCAGGGCAACGGCCGCGACCTGCCGGGCACGGCGAGACACGGCACGGGAGCAGCTCATCAGTGGCGCCGCGCCCCTTCTACCCGCAGAATGCTCCGCCCGCTACCGCGAACCCACCCGAGCCGCCCCCCCATGGTGTCGATGAAAGGCATCCAACTCACCGCCCCCGGCAAGTACCAACTGCGCACCGACCTGCCCATGCCCGAGCCGGGCCCCATGGAGGTGCGCTTGCGCGTCGCCGCCGCGGGCATCTGCGGCACCGACGTGCACATCTGTGCCGGCGACCCGTCGATGAACGGCATGATCGCCCCGCCGGTCACCCTGGGCCACGAGTTCTGCGGCCATGTCGACAAACTCGGCCCGGGGGTCGACCCCAAGGCCCTGCCGCTCGGCACCTACGTCAGCGCCGAGATGCACGAGGTGTGCCGGGAATGCCCGGCGTGCCGCAGCGGCGCCTACCACGCCTGCGCCACGGCGCGGATCCGCGGCATCAACCTGAACGGCGCGTTCGCCGAGTTCGTGGTGGTCTCGGCCGGCAACGTGGTGAAGCTGCCGGCCCAGCTGCCGATCCAGGTCGCGGCGATCCTCGACCCGCTCGGCAACGCCGTGCACACCACGCTCAAGGTG
The DNA here is from genome assembly GCA_016795295.1 of Planctomycetota bacterium. GTDB lineage: Bacteria > Planctomycetota > UBA1135 > UBA1135 > UBA2386 > JAEUHP01. Next base: position 8,265 of record JAEUHP010000246.1, read on the forward strand.
CCGGTCAAGGACCGCACCGTGGCGATCGTCGGCTACGGGCCGATCGGCGCGATGTGCGGCGAGATCGCCGCGTTCACGGGCGCCAGCCACATCTTCGTGCTCGACGTGGCCGACCTGGCCCTGCAGCGCGCTCGCGAATGGGTGGCGCGCCGCGGCCTGCGCGACCGGGTCACCGTGGTCGACGCGCGGCAGAAGGCCGTCGAGACCGTGGTCGACGCGACCAAGGGCGGCGTCGACGTGGCGCTGGAGATCTCCGGCCACCCGGTCGGCATCAACAACGCGATCGCCATGACCCGCGCTGCCGGCGACGTGGTCAACCTGGGTCTGCCCAAGGGCGACACGGTCGGCATCGAGAAGTTCAGCAAGAACTTCATCTTCAAGGGCCTGACCATGCACGCGGTGATCGGCCGCGAGATGTTCCGCACCTGGGAACAGATGCTCGAGCTGCTGCAGCGCGGCATGCAGATCGGCCAGTTCGTCACCGCCGAGATGCCGATGGACAAATTCGACGTCGGCCTCGACCGCTTCGGCCAAGGGCTGGAGCAGAAGGTGGTGATGTATCCCAACCAGCTCCGCTGAGCCCACCCCCATGTTCGAACAAGACCGCGCCCGTTTCCGCGCCGAACTCGACGAGATCCGCACCGCTGGCCTCTGGAAGGAGGAGCGGGTGATCGACAGTCCGCAAGGCGCCACCATCACCGTGAAGGGCCGCCAGGTGCTGTGCCTGTGCGCCAACAACTACCTGGGTCTGGCCAACGACCCCGCGCTGAAGGCCGCGGCGAAGGCGGCGGTCGACAGCCACGGCCTCGGCCTCGCCAGCGTGCGCTTCATCTGCGGCACCCAGAACCTGCACAAGACGCTCGAACAGAAGATCAGCGCGTTCCTCGGCACCGAGGACACGATCCTCTACTCGTCGTGCTTCGACGCCAACGGTGGCCTGTTCGAGACCCTGATGGGCGAATCGGACGCGATCATCAGCGACAGCCTCAACCACGCCTCGATCATCGACGGCATCCGGCTCAGCAAGGCACAGCGCTTCCGCTACCAGAACGGCGACCTGGCCGAACTCGAGCAGCACCTACAGGCGGCGCGTTCGGCGCGCAGCCGCATGATCGTCACCGATGGCGTGTTCTCGATGGACGGCTACGTGGCCAAGCTGCCGCAGATCTGCGATCTGGCGGAGAAGTACCAGGCGATGGTGATGGTCGACGACAGCCACGCCACCGGCTTCTTCGGTCCGACCGGTCGCGGCACGCCAGAGTTCCACGGCGTGCAGCAGCGCATCGACGTGATGACCAGCACGCTGGGCAAGGCGCTCGGCGGCGCTGCGGGCGGCTTCACCACCGGCAAGAAGGAGATCATCGATCTGCTGCGCAACCGCAGCCGGCCGTACCTGTTCTCCAACACGCTGGCGCCGGCGATCGCCGGCGCGACCGTGGCGTGCCTCGACCGCCTGTCCAGCACCACGGCGCTGCGCGACAAGCTCGCCGCGAACACCAAGTTCTTCCGCGAAGCGATGACCAGAGCCGGCTTCGCGATCGTGCCGGGCGAACACCCGATCTGCCCGATCATGCTCGGCGAGGCCAAACTCGCGGTCGAAATGGCGAGCCGCATGCTCGACGAAGGCGTTTACGTGATCGGCTTCTGCTTCCCCGTGGTGCCGAAGGGCAAGGCTCGCATCCGCGTGCAGATCAGTGCGGCGCACGAACGGGCGCAGCTCGAGTTCGCGGTCGCCGCGTTCGCCAAGGTCGGCAAGCAGCTGGGTGTGATCGCGTGAAGCTCGACCTGGACAAACTGCGGCGCTCGGGCCGCATCGCCGCCACCGCCCTGGCCCACGGCCGCGCCATGATCCGGCCCGGGGCGCGCCTGGAGGAGATCCAGAACGCGGTCGAGCAGAAGATTCGCGAACTCGGCGGGGAACCGGCGTTCCCGGCCCAGATGTCGCGCAACCACATCGCGGCGCACTACTGCTCGCCACCCGGCGATCCGACCACGATCCTGGCCAACGACATCGTCAAACTCGACTGTGGCGTGCACGTCGACGGTTACGTAACCGACAACGCCACCACCGTCGACCTGCGCGACGGCGAGAGTTCGCTGCTGTGCAGCGCCAGCCGCATGGCCCTCGAGAACGCCATCTCGGTGATGGGGCCGGGTGCGTCGCTGACCGAAGTGGGCCGCCAGGTCGAGACCACCATCGAGTCGCTCGGCTTCAAGCCGGTGCGCAACCTGTGTGGCCACGGCGTCGCGCGGTACACGATCCACTGCGCACCTTCGGTGCCGAACTACGCCGACCCGAAGGCCCCGCGGCTGCGGCCGAACATGACCATCGCCTGCGAGCCGTTCGCCAGCGACGGCAAAGGCATGATCGACACCGACGGCAAATCGGAGGTGTTCATGCTGAAGCGCGACGTGCGGCCCCGCGACGGCCTGTCGGCGGCGTTGTCGGCGGCGGTGGCGCGCAGCGAAGGGTTGCCGTTCGCGCGGCGCGACTTGGTGCGCTGGCTCGGCGACCTGAAGGCCGCCGAGGAAGCGCTGCGCCAGCTGGCGCGCAAAGACCTGGTCGACGAGTACCCGCCGCTGTGCGAGAAGCCCGGCGTGCGCATCGCCCAGTTCGAGCACACGATCTTCATCCACGAGACCGGCGCCGAAGTGCTCACCCGCTTGCCCGAATGAGCGAGGCGCTGCGCATCGGCATCGACGCGCGGGAGGCCTACCGGCCCGAGCCGCGCGGCATCGGTCTCTACACCCGGCACCTCGTGCACGCGCTGGGCACGGTGGCCGCCGGCCACGAACTGCAGCTCTACCACCAGCGCACCCTGCCGCCGGGTGCGTTCCCGCTGCCCGCCAACGCGAGGGCCGTGCACACGGATCTGCCCGGCGGGCGCTGGCACAGCTTCGAACGGCTGCAGATGCCGTGGCGCATGCGGCGCGACCGCCTGTCGGTCTACCACGGCACCTACAACACGCTGCCGCCCCGGTGGCGCTGGTGGCCGGGACCGCCGATGGTGGTGACCCTGCACGACGTGATCGTCACGTACTGGCCAGACGACCTCCAGGACGAGTACGTGCAGTATGTGCGCGCGGTGACGCCTCGGGTGGTGCGCGACGCGGCCCTGATCCTGACCGTCAGTGAATGGAGCCGCCGCGACATCCTGGAGCGCTTCGGCGCCGAGCCGCAGCGCGTGCGGGTGGTCCGCAACGGCCTCGATCCAGCGTTCCTGGCCGGTGCACCGCCGGGAGCAGGAGTTGCAGCCCGCACCGAGTTCGCCGATGGCCGGCCGTACCTGTTCTCGGTCGGCGCGGCTCTCGAACGCAAGAACACCGGCCGCCTGATCGAAGCGTTCGGCCAGCTGCGGCAGCGGCGCCCCGATCTACCGCATCTGTTGCTGATCTCCGGCGTGGCCAAGGTTGCCGACCGATTCCGTGCGCGGGCTGCCGCCGCTGGGGTTCTGGAGCACGTGCGGTTCCTGCCGTACCTCGACCAGGCGCAGCTGATCGGGCTCTACGCCGGTGCCGAACTGTCGATCTATCCGAGCTGCATCGAGGGCTGGGGCCTGCCGGTCGGCGAAGCCCTGGCGCTCGGCACGCCGGTCCTGACCAGCAACACGTCGGCGATGCCGGAAGCCGGCGGCGAGTTTGCGCGCTACTTCGACCCGCAGTCGACCGAAGCCTTGGCTGCTGGCCTGCTGGAGGGCGTCGAACACTACGCGCCGGGCTTCGCTGCCGTGCGCGCGGCGGCGATGGCGCGCGCCCGCACCTTCACCTGGCAGCGCACGGCCGAAGGGGTGTTCGCCGCGTACCGCTCGGTCGCGCGCTGAGGCGCCTCGGCACGCGGCCCAGGAGCCGCAACCGCGGGCGGGACAGCTCAGCTCGGCTCCAGCGGCAGCACGCGCGGCCGCACCCCGGTGCCGGCGTGGATGGCATTGGCCAGGGCCGGCGCCAACGGCGGGACCGCGATCTCGCCGACGCCGCCGAGGCGTTCGGGTGGCACGGCGCGGCTGGCGAGGTGCACTTCGACCTGTGGCATGTCGGGGGCACGCAGCAACGGTTGGTCGTGGAAGTTGCTGGCCATGGCGGCACCGTCCGCGAACGTCACGCCGCCGAAGCGGGCCGCCGACAGGGCGAACGCCACGCCGCCTTCGATCTGGGCGCGCACCCCGTCGGGATGCACGGCGAAGCCGCAGTCGACCGCCGCGGTCACGCGCAGCACGCGCAGACGCTCCGGCTGTGCCTGCACGTCGACGACCATCGCCACCACGCTGCCGAACGAGGCATGCACTGCCACGCCTCGCCCGCTGCCCGGACCTGGTGTCAGGGCGCCGGCGCGCGCCACCGCCAGATCGAGCATCGCGCGGTGGCCGGCGGCGGTCGGGCCGTCGAGCAGCCGCTGCCGGTAGGCCACCGGGTCCGCGCCGGCCGCCGCCGCGAGTTCGTCGAGGAAACACTCCACGGCGAAGGCGTTGAGCGAATGTCCCACCGAGCGCCAGAAGCCGAGGCGGCACGGCGCTTCGGCGGCCACCCATTCGATCTGCTGGTCGGGGATCCGGTACGGCAGATCGATGGCGCCCTCGACCGCCGTCGGGTCGACGGGAGCGCGAAACTGCGGATCCTGGGCCAGGATCGAGGGGCTCACGATGCGGTGGTGCCAGGCCAGCGGCAGTCCTTCGGGCCCGAGCCGGGCCGCGAGGCGGTGCAGGGCACTGGGTCGGTAGTGGTCGTGGGCGAAGTCGTCTTCGCGCGTCCACAGCACCTGGACCGGGCGCCCGACTCGTTGCGCCAGCGCCACCGCTTCGACGACGAAGTCGACCGCCACGCGCCGGCCGAAGCCGCCCCCGGCGAAGGTCGGTTGCACCTGCACCCGGCTGGCCGGCCACCCGAGCTGCGCTGCGACCACTTCGCGCACGCGCTGCGGTGCCTGGGTCGGTACGGTGACCGTGCAGCCGTCCGCGCGCACTTCCGCGGTGCAGTTCATCGGTTCCATGGTGGCGTGGGCGACGAACGGCAGCCGGTACTCGGCTTCGACCAGCCGGCCTGGTCCCGTCAGCCCCGCCAAGCCAGCCCCGCGGCTCTGCGCGGTCTGTCCCGCGATCGCGGCGCGCTCCGCCAGGTGTTGCCAGTGCGCGGCGCTCGACCAGCGCTGCGGCCCGGGGCTGAACTCGGCGCGCAGCGCGTCACGGCCGAGCATCGCGGCATGGCTGGTGTCGGCGAGCACGGCGACGCCCGAGTCGATGGCCAGCACCTCGCGCACGCCCGGCACCGCGCGCGCCGCCGCGGCGTCGAACTTCGCGACCCGCCCGCCGAGCGCGGGGCTGCGGGCCACCACCGCGAACCACATGCCCGGCACGCGCACGTCGAGGCCGTAACGGGCCGTGCCGTCGATCTTGCTGCGGTGGTCGAGGCACGGCATGGCCTTGCCGATGAAGGTGAATTCGTCGGGCGACTTCAGTGCGGGGGCGGTCGGCACCGGCAAGCGGGCGGCGGCCGCCACCAAGGCCCCGAACGGTGTCCGGCGCCCGGAATCCGGGTGCACCACCGCGCCCCCCACCGCCCGGCACGTGCTCGGTGGCACGCCGAAGCCGGTGGCGGCGGCGGCCACCAGCAGCTCGCGCGCGGCGGCGCCGGCGCGCCGCAGTTCGAGCCAGTGGTCGCGCACACTGCTGCTGACCGCCGTGAGCTGCCCGCCGTAGCTCTCGTCCGCGGGCGCGAGCACCACGCGCACGCGTTCCGGGTCGGCGCCGAGTTCGTCGGCCAGCACCATCGGCAAGGTGGTCGCCACGCCCTGGCCGAGTTCGGCCTGGCCGAGCCAGATCGTCACCAGCCCGGCGGTGTCGATGGCGACGAACGCATGCGGCGCGAACGGCTGCTCGCGCGGTGGCACGATCCGGCGCTGCCGTTCGGCCCGGCGGCCGAGCCGGAATCCGCCGTAGACGCCGACGGCCAGCGCGCCGGTGCCGCTGAGGCCGGCCAGCAGCAGTTCGCGGCGGGTGAGGTGGCCGAGCCTCATGGCACCGAGCCCCATGTCACGAGCCCTCCATGTCACGAGCCCGCAGCGCGCTGCACCGCGGCCAGAATCCGTTGGTAGGTGCCGCAGCGGCACAGGACGCCGGCCATCGCCGCGCGGATCGCTGCGGCATCCGGCTTGGGCTGCGCGGCGAGCAGGGCCGCTGCCGTCATGATCTGTCCCGGCTGGCAGTACCCACACTGGGCCACCCGGTGCTCCAGCCAGGCGCGCTGCACGGGGTGCAGGCCGTCGGGATGGCCGGCGCCGAGGCCTTCGATGGTGGTGACCGCGGTGCCCGCGACCTGCTCGAACGGCACCATGCAGCTGCGCACGGCGCGGCCGTCTTGGTGCACGGTGCAGGCGCCGCACAGACCCTTGCCGCAGCCATACTTCGTGCCGGTCGCCTGCAACACGTCGCGCAACACCCAGAGCAGCGGCGTGCCGGCCGGCGCCGTGGCCCGCACTGGCGCCCCGTTGAGTTGGAATTCGATGGCGCGCATGGCGGAAGGCGGTCTCGCCTGCCGATAGGATCGGGGCCATCCGGAGCTGTCAAGCCGCCGAAAGCCCCTCGCGCATGCCCGCCCGCACCGAACCAGCCCACCACCCTGCCCAGGCTGCGCCGCCGTTGGCGACGATTCGCCTCGACGTGGTGGACCTGCACGTGCTCGACCAGCGCACCTGCGTCGAACGGACCATGAGCGAACTCGCCGCCGGGCGCGGCGGTTGGATCGCCACCGCGAACCTCGACCACCTGTGGCGGCTGCGTCGCGATCCGGCGTTCGCGCGCGCCTACGGGGCCGCCACGCTGCGGGTGGCCGACGGCATGCCGCTGGTCTGGGCCAGCCGCTTGCAGGGCGTGCCCCTGCCCGAGCGCGTGGCCGGTTCGGACCTGATCCACAGCCTGACCGCGGCCGCCGCCCGGCACGGCCGTTCGGTGTTCCTGCTCGGCGGCAATCCCGGCACCGCCGAACGCGCCGCCGAACGCCTCACCGCCGCGGCCCCAGGGCTCTGCGTGGTCGGCACCTGTTGCCCACCGTTCGGCTTCGAGCGGGATCCGGTGCAACTGGACAACCTGCGCCGGCAGTTGCGCGACAGCCGGGCCGACGTGGTGTTCGTGGCCCTCGGCGCACCGAAGCAGGAGTTCTTGATCGAAGCCGTGCGCGAGGTCCTGCCCGCGGCGTGGTGGATCGGGGTCGGCATCAGCTTCAGTTTCGTCGCCGGCGAAGTGCAGCGGGCTCCGCGCTGGGTGCAGCGCCTGGGCCTCGAATGGCTGCACCGGCTGGTCCAAGAGCCCCGCCGCCTGGCCCGTCGCTACCTCTGGCACGGGCCACCGTGCGCGCTGCGCCTGTTCGCCAAGGCCCTCTGGGCGCGCTGGCGCCCGGCGCCGCGCTGACGTTGCCACCGCGCCTGGCGACCGTTCGGCTCCAGCGCCCGGCCGCTGCCGGACGAAGTTCGGATCACCGATGCGCGTCCCCCCCCGCCGACCTTAGCTTCCGTTTCCGCATGGCGAACCAAGCGTCTGCACCCGACACCCCGGCTCCGCGCCCCGCCGCCCGCGGTCGCATCCTGCTGGTGTCGCCGTGCCGCAACGAACAGGACTACATGCGCCGCACGCTGGACGCGGTGCTCGGCCAGACCTGCCCACCCACGACCTGGGTGATCGTCGACGACGGTTCGACCGATGCCACGCCCGCGATCCTGGCCGAATACGCGGCGCGGCATGCGTGCCTGCGGATCGTGCGCCGTGAGGACCGCGGCAAACGCAGTGTCGGCCCGGGTGTGATCGAGGCCTTCTACGCCGGGCTCGACTCGGTCGATCTCGCGGACTACGAGTACGTCTGCAAGCTCGACCTGGATCTGGACCTGCCGCGCGACTACTTCGAGCAATTGCTGGCGCGCATGCAGGCCGAATCGCGGCTCGGCTCGTGCAGCGGCAAGCCGTTCTACCGCGACGCCAGCGGCCGTGAGATCGCCGAGTTCTGCGACAGCGAGATCGTGGTCGGCATGACCAAGTTCTACCGGGTGGCCTGCTTCCAGGAGATCGGCGGCTTCGTCCGCCAGGTCATGTGGGACGGCATCGACAGCCATCGTTGCCGCCTGCTCGGTTGGACCGCGCGCAGCTACGACGACCCGAGCCTGCGCTTCGAGCACTTGCGGCCGATGGGTTCGAGCGACGCGAACGTGCTGCGCGGCCGCGCCCGCCACGGCATGGGCCAGTACTTCATGGGCACCGCCCCGAGCTACATGCTGGCGAGCGCGCTGCGCCGGCTCACGCAGGCGCCGTACGTGGTGGGTGCTGCCACCATGCTCTGGCACTACCTGCGGGCCTGGTGGCGCGGTGAGCCGCGCTACGACGACCTGGAGTTCCGTCGGTTCTTGCGCAGCTACCAACGGCGGGCGCTCGTGTTCGGCAAGCGCCGCACGATCGCCGCGATCGAGCAGGCCACTGCCGCGCGTTGGCGCGCCCGCCACCCAGAGCCGTGAACAGTCTCGCGCACCTCGTGCTCCTGGGCTGGATCCCGGCGTGCCTCGTGCTGTGCGCCGTGCTCGGTGCTCGCGTCGGGGTGGCGGCGGCTCTGGTCGGTGGGCCGATGTTCTTGCCGGTCCTGAACCTCGACTTGCCCGGGCCGCTGGACCTCGGCAAGGCGGAAGCGACCAGTCTGGCGCTGCTGTTCGCGGTGCTGGTGTTCGATCCGCCGCGGCTGTCCGCCTACCGATTCCGGCCGATCGATCTGTTGTTCCTCGGCTGGGTGGTCTCCGGATCGACCGCCTCGCTGGCCAACGACCTCGGCGTGTACGACGCCTTCGCCACGGCGCTCAACCGTCTGGTGCGTTGGGGCATCCCGTACTGGATCGGCACCGTCTACTTCGGCTCGCGCGAAGGGCTGCGGCTGGCGCTGTGGGCCCTGTTCCTGGGGGCGTTGGCCTACATGCCGTTGGTGCTGTTCGAAGTGCGCATGAGCCCGCAGTTGCACTACCTGGTCTACGGGGCGAGCCAGCACTCGTTCGAACAGACGATCCGCGGTGGCGGCTACCGACCGATGGTGTTCATGGCGCACGGTCTGGAGCTGTCGCTGTGGATGTGCGCCGGCGTGGTCGCGGGGTTCGTGCTGTGGCGCTCGCACCGCGGTCGCGCCCCGCTCGGGCTGCCGGTGGGTGCGGCGCTCCTTTCGCTGGCGGTGACGGCGGTGCTGTGCAAGTCCACCGGCGCCATCCTGCTGGGCCTGATCGGCGTGGTGGCTTCCTTGCCGCTGTTCCGGAGCTTCGCCTGCCACGCGCTGATGGGCTTCGTCCCGGTGTTCATGCTGGTCCGCCTGTTCGGCAGCGGCGCGCTGGAGCGCACCCTGGTCGAACTGTCGGAGTCGATCTCGGACGATCGCGCTGGCTCCTTGCGCTACCGCTTCGAGAACGAACAGCTCCTGCTCGAACGCCTCTGGCGCAACCCGTGGTTCGGCGCGGGTGGTTGGGACTTCGGCTCCATGGTCGATCCGGAGACCGGCGAGGTCTCCCTCATCACCACCGACAGTTACTGGATCATCATGGCTGCCACGACCGGGCTGTTCGGTCTGATCGCGACGATCGGCATGCTCTGGCTGCCGGTGGTGCGCGGTTTGCGCCGCCTCACCGCGGCCGACTGGGAACGCCTGGCTGCTTGCCTGGTGCTCGGCATGCTGATTCTCGACAGCCTCGTCAACGCCTTCGTCCCACCGTATTACATTGCCCTGGCAGGGGCGCTGGGCCACGTGCCGTTGTGGGAATCGGACCAGCAAGCGGCCGTGCCAACGGCGGCAGCGGCAGCGCCGGACGCGGCCCGGGTCGCGAACGCGGTGGGCGCGCCAGCACCCGCGGTGGCGGCGCTCGACCCGCTGCGCCAGCCGTTGCGCCCAGGCAGTCGCCGCGACGTGGCGTGGCTGCAACCGCGCAGCGCCCGCAGCAGTTGAGGGTGCGTCGCATCCTGGGGCCGATACGGCTACCATCGTTGGTCCAGCAGCGAGACCGCGCGTGTCGCCAATGCCGCCGATGGTTCGGTCCGAAGCACTCCCTGAGCCGCAGCCACTGGCTGCCACCCAGTCGATACACCGGTCATGCTCGAGATCTGCACCATCGAGGGTTCTGGCCCTGTTCCGGCGCCTGAGCGGCACTGCGACTCTCTTCCCCGTCGAAGCCCCCTGCCCCGCATGCCGTCTCTAGCACTCGTGTTGGCTCTGGCCGCCTGTGGCTCCGGTGGTGCTCTCACCGGCACCGTCGCCGCTCCCGAACTGTCCCTGGCCGGCAGCCAGGATCTCGCCGCGGTCGGCACCCAGGGCACCACGGTCCCTGCCCAGGCCGTGACCTACGAGCTCACCAACGTCGGCGACGCCAACCTCGACTGGCAGGTGGTCGCTTCGGCCGGCTGGGTCTCGGTCACGCCGACGGCCGGCATGCTGGCGCCGCAGGCTTCGGCCACGGTGTCGGTCGCGGTCGGCGCCAGTGCCTCGAGTCTGCCCACCGGCGAACACAACGGCACGCTGCAGTTCCGCAACCTGAACAACGGGCGTGGCAACCAGCAGCGGCCGACGACGCTCTCCCTCACCGGCGTGGGCAGCGAACCGATGACCGCTGCGGTGCGCACGACGGGCGTGGCACCGCTGACGGTGGTGTTCGACGCGACCACCAGCGGCAACGGCGTGGTGCGCCCTTCGGGCACCCTGCCGGACTTCGCGAGCTTCACCTACGAGTGGAGCTTCGGCGATCCAGCCAGTGGCACGTGGCCGCACAACGGCAAGTCCAAGAACACCGGCACCGGTTGGATCGGGGCGCACGTCTACGAAGTCCCCGGTGCTTACCGGGCCACGCTGCGCGTCACCACCGACCAGGGCGTGGTCACCGAATACCATCAGGACATCACCGTCACCGATCCGAACACGGTGTTCGCCGCGCGCACCTTCTACGTGGCCGCGACCGGCTCCGACAGCAATCCGGGCAGTGAGTCCCAGCCGTTCCAGACGCTGGCGCGCGGCGTGAGCGCGGCGTTCGCGACCAGCCAGCCGACCCGGGTTCTGTTCCGGCGCGGCGACACGTTCACGACCGGTACTTCGCAGTCGAGTGGCCAGGGTGCGGCGGCGGTGCTGATCGGCGCCTACGGCACCGGTGCGAAGCCGGTGCTGCGCATGGGTGGCACCTACGGCGGCATCAACCTGGTGCGCTGGGACGATGCCCGGCTCGTGGACCTCCATCTGGTGGCCACCTCCGCGTCGAGCATGGTGCAGTATGCGCGTGGCATCTCCATGGGCACGCGGACCACGCTGCTGCGCTGCACCATCGAAGGCTTCCCCAGTGCGCTCGACGGCAGTGACGTGAACAACGCCACGGCCGCTGAATGCGAACTGCTCAATTCCGCTGAGTACGGCATCTACGCGTATGGCCCCAGCCTCGAACTCGGCAACCACCTGGCGTTCCTCGGCAATCGCCTCGACCAGGCCAACTTCCATTTGACCCGCTGCTATCTCAACCGCTCGATCTTCCAGGCCAACCTGTACCAGCGCGGCGGACTCACGGCGATGGCGTTGGTCGGCCGCACGCAAGCCGCCCCGTCCCAGCTCAACTGCATCGTCGACAACACCTACACCACCGAGACCTTCGACGTGGTGGCGATGGGGCCGGCGAACAACACGTTCCAGGAGTACGCGCGCGACTACCTGTTCGAAGGCAATCGCTTCACCAGCCGCAACGAGAGCGGCAACTGCATCCACATCCGCGGCTTCCGGACCACCATCCGCAACAACGTCTTCGACGTCACTGGTCGTCAGGCCGTCGACGTCAGCCCTTGGCAGAACAGCGCGATTCCCGCGCCCTCGGACATCCGCATCGAGCACAACACCGTGTATCGCGGCACGGGGTCGCCCCTGCGTTTCCTCACCGCGAACTCCACCAATCCGACGATTGCGCGCAACAACCTGCTCCACTGCGCGCAGGGTTCGGTGCAGGCGGCTTCGGGCACGGTGTCGCTGACGCAGAATCTGACGGCGAACCCGCTGTTCACCGACGCGCCGGCCGGGGACTTCACGCTGCGGTCGGGCAGCCCGGCGATCGACACGGCGGTGCCGACCACCGTGCGCACCGACTTCGCGCGGCAGCGCCGCCTCGGCAGCGCGACCAGCGACGTCGGCGCGTTCGAAGCCGGCAACTGAGCCGGGCCGGGGCCGCGCGATGGCGGCCCGGCGTCGCTGCGCGGGTGTCCGTGGGGCCCGCCTTCAGGGCACCAGCTTCAGGGCGCCACCTTCAGGGCGCCGACTGCGCCGTTCGCCCAGACTCTGCGGCCAGGCGCGCGTAGAGGTCGCAGTAGAACTTGGCCTTGGCCGACCACGCGAACGTCTGGGCCCGGCGCCAGGCTTGGTGCCCCAGAGCCTCGAGGGTCTGCGGCGCGTCGCACAGCGACGCCGCGGCTGCCCGCAACGACGCGACGATCGAGTCGCGGGTGCCGATCGGGGCGCGATGCCCGGCGTCGGCGCAGATCTCCGGCGGGCCGCCGTAGTCGACCACCAGCGGATACAGGCCACAGGCCATGGCCTCCAGCAGCGCGCCACCGCCGAATTCGCGGATGCTCGGGAACAAGAACGCATCGTGGTCCCGCATGCCGCGCAGCAGGTCCGCCTGGGGCAGCCAGCCGGCGAAGTGCACCGCCGCCGACACCCCCGCGGCCGCGACCGCTTGTTGCAGCCGTTGCCGTTCGGGGCCGTCGCCGTAGAGCGTGAGCTTGGCCCGCTGGTCGCGCAGCATGGGCACCAGGGCCTCCAGGCCCAGGTGCAGGCCCTTGCACGGCACCATGCGCCCGGCCCAGCAGAAGCGCACCGGCAGGGTGCGCGGCCGCGGCGCGGGTTCGGGATGGGCTGCGGCGTGGATGCCGTTCTCCGGCATCACCAGCGTGCGCGCGCGCAGGCGCTGTGGCACTTCGTCCAGGGCCGATTTGGCGCCGACCAGGATCGTCGCCGCGTGGTCCAGCGTGCTGCGCGCGGACGGCAACAGCCGGCGCAGGCCGCGGAGTGCCGACCAGAATTCGCCTTCCCGCCACCGCTCCGCCAGGAAGCCGGCTGGCCAGGCGAGACCGCCGTTCAGCGGCCCGAGCACGAACGGCACGCCGACCGCGCGGCAGCGCTTGGCCAGCGGGCTCGGGGTCGCCGGGCTGACCGGAGTGATGCGATGTACGACAGCGAACTCCCCGGCGGTGAGCCGCGCCCCAAACGCCCGCCACACCAGCCGTTCGAAGTACAGGTAGGCCACCGACGCGAGGCCGGTGCCGAGGGACCACGCCCGTCCAGCGCCGAGGCCGAGGCCCGAGGCGAGACGATGCATGGGCCCGGCCACCCGTTCGGAATCGATCGCCGTGAAGTCGCGGCCCTCGACCCAGCCGGCCCGGACCAACGCGTCGCGGTTGCGCACCTGCGTGACCACGTGTGCGTCGGCCACGCGCCGCAGCGCTTCGGCCTGGTTGAAGCCGACCAGCGGCACGCTGGTCCACTCGGGGTTGGCCGCCTCGGCCAGCAGCAGGATTCTCATGCGCGAATCAGGCTGCCGTGGGCGATTTGGCGATCAGGTCGAACATGGTTCGCATCCCTGCAGGCTACGCGAGCTCTGCGCCCCGGCAAAGCGCTCCGTGGCCGGCGACATTCCCCTTCACCTGGCTGCGGCACGGCGCTATTCCTGCGTCGGTGAGGGTGCTCTCGCTCTGGTGGTTCTGCTCGTGGGCCGGCCTGCTGGCCGGCTGTTCCTCGACCGGCTACTCGATCGCGGATCTGGCCGAAGAGATCAACGCCACCCGCACCGCCGGGCGGGACGTGTTGGCGGTCGGCGACACGCTGCGGATCAGTTTTCCGCTCAAACCGGAGTGGAACACCAGCGTCCGGGTCCATGCGGATGGTCGCGCCGCCTTTCCGCTGGTCGACGAAGTCCAGGTCGCCGGGCTGACCATCGCCGAGCTCGACACGCGCTTGTCCGCCCTCTACGCCGAGCGGAACTTCGAGAACTCCGACAAGTTGACGGTCGAGTTGCTGTCCGGGGCCCTGTTCCCCGCGGGCACCACGTTGACTCCGGATGGGGTGTTCGTGATCGGCGATGTGAACACGCCTGGACCGGTGGCCATGAACGGCCGCGCCTGGACCCTGTTCGAAGCCATCGCCGCCGCGGGCGGCCACCGCAAGGCGACTGCCAATCTCAGCAACACGATCCTGATTCGCCGGTTGGCGACGGGTGCCATGCGTTCGTGGCGCCTCGACGCGGACGTCTACCTCTGGGGTGACGTGCCGGCGATCCTCCTGCAGCCGCGCGACATCGTGTTCGTGCCCAACTCGGCGATCGACTCGGTCGACATCTGGGTCGACAATTACATTCGTCGGTTGATCCCGCTGCCGACCTTGTTCCCGGCGACGCCCTGATCGTCATGCCGAGCGCACCCACTTCGAACGCGTCTGGAATCAAGGCCCTGGTGCCGATCGCCTTCGCCGGCATGTGGCGCGGCCGGCGCTGGATCGTGGCCGCCACCGTCGCCGGCACTCTGTTCGGGGTGTTCCGTGTGGTGGTCACACCGAGCGAGTACCGGTCGATCGGCAAGCTGTTCGTGCGCCCTGGCCTGCGCGAAGTGGTGGTGCCCGACGCCGCGTTCGCCGAGGCGGCCAGCAGTTCCGTGCGCGCCTCGGGCAGCCGCGAAGCGATCCTGAACAAGCTGCAAGTGCTCGCTTCGCCCGAACTCTACGAGCTGGTGGTGCACAAGATCGGGGCGGACGCCGTGCTGGCGCCGTTCAATCCGGTGACCGGCGACGAGAGCGGGGCGAGCTGGCAGACCCGGATGTTCCACGCGTTCCAAGCGTGGTGGTTCGGTTCTGGTGACGGTGCCGCTGCCGGCGGCAGTGCATCGCCGTCGGGGCCGCCGGTGGATCGCCACCAGCTGGCCAGCAACATCCTGGCGCGTCGGGTGATCATCGTGCCCGAGGCCGGGGCGAGCGTGATCTCGATCTACTACCACGCCAGCTCGCCGGAGCGCGCGCGCATCGTGGTGAACGGGGTCCTGGACGCGGCGCGCGAACTGGACCGCAAGGTGTTCGAGACGATGTCCGGCGTGGAGAAGATCGAAGAGGAATACCGTGCCACCGAGGCCCTCGCCCGCCAGGCGGAGACGGCTTTGCGCGAGTTCCGCGTCGAACGCGACATCTACGACTTCACGGCCCAGCACGACGCGCTGCTGACCTACCTCGGGGCGTTGAATCGCCAGATCGACGACCTGGATCTCGAGATCCGCGGCAAACAGGGCGAGCTCGCCGCTCTCGGGCCGCTGCTGGCCAGCATCCCACCGACCCGCATGGCCACCGAGTCGCAGACGTTCGTGGCCAATCCCGAGTACGCCGCGTGGAGCAGCTTGTTGGTCAGTCTGCGGCAGCAGGCGGTCATGGTCGACGTCGGCAACACGACGCGCAAGGAACTGCTCCAGGCCGAGATCGCCAACGCCATCGAGCGGCTGAACAAGGAGAAGCCGTTGGTCAAGTCCGACGGCATCCTGGAGGCCAATCCCGAGCATTTGCGCGTGGCGCAGCGCCAAGCCGACCTCGAAATCGACCTCAAAGGCGCCGAAGCGCGTCGCCAGCAGCTGGTGGTCCTGCGCAACACCCAGCGCGGCGAGCTGAACAAGCTCGAAGCCCTCGGCCCGGAGTTCCGCGCGCTCGAGATCGACGCCCGGCAGAAGCGGGCCGCCGCGGACCGCCTCGCCGAAGGTGCTGCGAACATGCGCGCCGTGCAGCGCCTCGAGCAGCTCAACCTGAGCAACCTGCTGACCCTGCAGAGCGGCACGTTCGAGCCGGACAAGATCGCACCCGGGCGCGCCAAACTGGTGGTGTTCGGGTCGGCCGGTGGCGGTGCTGTCGGCACGGCGATCGCGGTGCTGTTGGCTCTGCTCGGCAGCCGCGTCCGGTTGCGCGCCGACTTGGTGCGCCTGGGCGTGCCCGAGGCCCTGGCGATCCGCAGCCAGCGCGATCTCGGCCCGGTGCCCGCCGACCACCCGAAGCTCTTGCCGGAGTTCGCCAGTGTGCGCTCCGACATCACGTCGCTGTGGGCGACCCTGCCTTACGACCGCCGGGCCAAGGACGGCTTGAAGATCGCGTTCCTCGGCTGTGGCGGAGCCGATGCAGGCTGCGCCGCAGCGGCCCTGGCGATCGGTTTGGCCCTGCACGGCGGCGAGCGCGTCGCCTACGTGGCCGGTTCGGGGCTCGGCGGCTGGCTGGCGCGCACTCTGGGTTTGTCCGAGGCGCAGGGCTGGGCCGACGCGGTGGTCGGGCCGGCGGAAGCGGCCGGGGCGCCCCCGGCACCGCCGCTGTTGGCCACCCGAGTGCCGGGCTTGGCCTATTGCGCCATGGGCGAGACCTCCGCCCACGACCGTCACCCGTTGGCCGAACCAGCCTTCGCGGCCATGCTCGAACGCCTGAGCAGCAGCCACCGCTTCGTGATCGTCGATCTGCCGAGTCTCGCCACCCACCCGGAGACCCGCGCGGTGCTGGGTCTGATCGACGGCGCCTACGTGGTGGCCCGGGAAGAGGCCACGGCCAAACACGAGCTGCGCACCACGCTGGCGGCGGTTGCCGGTGCGGGAACCAGGCTCATGGCCTGCATCCTGCAGGCGGCACCCGACGACCAAGACGGCGAGGCCTGACCGCACCGGCGGCTTCCGCCGGTGCCGCCCCGTCTTCCACTAGGTCTTCGCGGTGGCTCCGCCGCGGTCGCCGCTGGCCGGAGGAAACCAGAAATTGTGCCGGACGAAGTCGCCCAGGAAGTGCGGCGGGGTTTCGTCTGGGCGGCGGCGGAGGATCCGCAGCAACTGCCAGATCGCCCGACCCGAGCTGAATGCCAAGTCGGCCCAAAGTCGATACCAACGGCCGTGATGCTTTCGGTAGTAGAGCCGCCGCGACGCGAACCAATACGCCGGAGTCCGCGCCGGTCGCCGGTCGCGTACCGTCACACCGGTGCTTCGGCCGACCAGGTGCACGACCCGGCTCTGCGGCACGTACCAACTGCGAATGCCG
Source organism: Planctomycetota bacterium (assembly GCA_016795295.1). Classification (GTDB taxonomy): domain Bacteria; phylum Planctomycetota; class UBA1135; order UBA1135; family UBA2386; genus JAEUHP01. The sequence continues at coordinate 25,311 of JAEUHP010000246.1, forward strand.
AGCCGGTGCGCGCGCTTCGCGAAGTCGAGTTCCTCGAAGTAGAGGAAGTAGTTCTCGTCGAACGGTCCCACGGCCTCGAACACCGACCGGCGGATCAGCATGCACGCGCCCGACAACCAGTCGATCTCGTGCGCCTGGTCGACCAGCGGCGGGCAGGTGGCGTGGCGGCGCAAGAGGCGCGACACGAGGCCGAGGTTGAGGCCGTTGTCCAGTTCGTTGGCGACGCAGGGGAAGCGAAACCGCGAGTGCTGCACGGTGCCGTCCGGGTCCTCCAGCCGGCTGCCGACCATGCCCACCTCGGGGTGGCTGTCGAGGAAGTCGGCCAGTGCGGCGATCGCTCCCGGCCGCACCCAGGTGTCCGGATTGAGCAGCAAGAACGCGTCGGGCGGGTTCGCGCCGCGCAACGCCGGCAGCACGCCGGCGTTGACGCCGTAGGCGAAACCGCCATTGCGCGGCATCGCCACCACTTCGCACCAACTGGTGAAGCCCCGCTGCTGCACCGCCGTCTGCAGCACCGCGACCGAGTCGTCGCCGCCGGGATTGTCGACCACGACCACGCGCAGTTCGTGCCCCCCGTGCCGTTCGCCGGCCAGCGACTGCAGGCAGTCGACCACCAGGTTGGCGGCGCGGTAGTTGACGACGACGACGTGGATGCGCAAGGGGCTCGGCGGCAGGAACGACTTGCGTATCCCAGGGGCCCTGCGCGCGCAAGAGCGCCGCACCCGCTGCGCCGCGAACCCATGCGGCTCCCGGCCCCCGGCTCGGTATCATCTCCGCCCCGCACTTCCTCCCGCAGCATCCCGTGAACAACGACATCGCAGTGGTCGGCATGGCCGCCAGGCTGCCAGGGGCGCGCACCGTCGCCGACTACTGGCGCAACCTGGCCTCGGGCATCGAATCGGTGCAGACGTTCACCGACGAGCAATTGCGCGCCGCGGGCGTCCCGGACCACACCCTGCAGAACCCGCGTTACGTCAAGTCCGGGGTGGTGCTCGACGGCATGGAGGAGTTCGACGCGGAGTTCTTCGGCTTCAGCCCGAAGGAGGCCGCGATCATGGACCCGCAGCACCGCCAGTTCCTGGAGTGTGCGTGGGAGGCGCTCGAAGACGCCGCGCACCCGCCGTCGCGCTTCTCCGGGCCGATCGGCGTGTTCGCCGGCTGCGGCATGGGCGCCTACTTCGCCTACAACGTGCTGCGCAACCGGCAGCTGCTCGACGAGGTGGGGCTGTTCCTGCTGCGCCACACCGGCAACGACAAAGACTTCCTGGCGACGCGGGTGTCGTACTGCTTCGACCTGCGCGGCCCGAGCGTCAACGTGCAGACCGCCTGCTCGACTTCGCTGGTGGCCATCCACCTGGCGAGCCAGAGTCTGCTCAGCGGCGAATGCGACATGGCGCTGGCGGGTGGGGTCACGATCGAGCTGCCCCACCGGCGCGGCTACCTCTACACCGAAGGCGAGATCCTGTCGCCGGACGGCCATTGCCGGGCGTTCGACCATCGTTCGCGCGGCACCCTGTTCGGCAGCGGTGCCGGCGTGGTGGTGCTGCGCCGGCTCGCCGATGCGCTCGCCGACCGCGACCACATCTATGCCGTGGTCAAGGGCACCGCGGTCAACAACGACGGCGCGCGCAAGGTCGGTTACCTGGCGCCGAGCGTCGACGGCCAGGCCGCGGCGATCGCCGAGGCCCTGACCTTGGCCGGGGTCGAACCGCGCGACGTCGGTTACGTCGAGTGCCACGGCACCGGCACCGAGATCGGCGACCCGATCGAAGTGGCGGCGCTGGCGCAAGCGTTCGCCGGGGCCACGGCGCCGGGCACCTGCGGCATCGGCTCGGTGAAGACCAACATCGGCCATCTCGACACCGCCGCCGGTGTCGCCAGCTTCATCAAGGTGTGCCTGGCGCTGCAGCGCTCTGCGATCCCGCCGACGCTGCACTTCGAAGCGCCGAACCCGCTGATCGACTTCGCGCGCACCCCGTTCTTCGTGGTCGATCGGCTGCGGCCGTGGCCGCGCGGCGAGCGGCCGCGCCATGCCGGCGTCACCTCGCTGGGCGTCGGCGGCACCAACGCGCACCTCGTGGTCGGCGAAGCACCCTTGCCCGCCGCCGTGCCGGCACCGACCCCGCGCGCCCACCAGGTGCTGCTCTGGTCGGCGCGCAACAACCGTTCGCTCGACGAGTATGCCCGCGGCTTGGCAGCCCACCTGCGGGCCGAGCCCGGCACGCCGCTCGCCGACGTCGCCAGCACGCTGGCGTTCGGCCGGCATGCGTTCCCGCGGCGGCGCGTCGCCGTCGCGCGCGACCACGCCGAGGCCGTGCGTCTGCTCGAAGGCGAAGAGGCGCAGCGCGTGCACACCCACACCGCCACCGAAGGGGCCAAGGTGGTGTTCTTGCTGCCCGGCGGCGGCGCGCAGTATCGGCACATGGGGCGCGGGCTGTACCGCGACGATCCGGTGTTCCGCGAGCACGTCGACCGCGGTCTGCAGCTGCTCGCCGGCAAGCTCGACGTAGACCTGCGCGAGGTGTGGCTCGGCGACCAGCTCACCAGCGCCGAGGTCGAACGCCACTTCGACCGGCCGTCGGTGCAGTTGCCGGCGATCTTCCTGCTCGAATACGCACTCGCGCAGAGCTGGATGCAGAAGGGCGTGCAGCCCACGGCCTTGCTCGGCCACAGCCTTGGCGAGAACACCGCGGCGTGCCTCGCCGGCGTGTTCACGTTCGCCGATGCGCTGCGCCTGGTCACCCTGCGTGGCCAGTTGTTCGAACGCGTGCGCGGCGGCGGCATGGTCAGCGTGCCGCTGCCGGCCGACGAGGTCCGCCCACTGCTCACCGGCAATCTCGACCTGGCGACGGTCAACGCGCCGGGGCTCTGCGTGGTCTCTGGACCGGACGCCGAACTCGATGCGTTCGCCAAGCAGATGCTGCAGCGCGAAGTCGAGGTGCAGCGGGTGCGCATCGCCATCGCCGCGCATTCGCGACTGCTCGAGCCGATCCTCGGCGAGTTCGGTGCGTTCCTGCGCAGCATCCTGCTGCAGGCGCCGCAGCTGCCGTTCGTGTCGAATCGCACTGGCACCTGGATCACGCCCGGCCAGGCCACCGATCCGCAGTACTGGGTCGACCACCTGCGCAACACGGTGCACTTCGCGGCGGGCGTCGAGCTGCTGGTGCGCGACGAGAAGCACGTGTTCCTCGAAGTCGGGCCGGGCCGCACGCTGAGTTCGCTGGTGCGCCTGCATCCGGAGTGGAGCCAGGATCGCAGCGCGATCCCGTCGCTGCGCCACCCCGAGGAGAAGGTCGACGACGTCGCGTATTCGGCCCAGGCCTATGCCCGCCTGTGGGCCGCCGGTGTGGAGCTGCCGCTCGAGGCGGTGGTCGATGCAGACCGCCCGCGACTGTCCTTGCCGACCTATGCCTTCCGCCACCAGCGCTACTGGGTCGATGCCGATCCCGAGGGCGAACCGCAGCACGGCAGCCGCCCCACGGCGCGCCAGGACGACGTTGGACAGTGGCTGTGGCTGCCGCAGTGGGCACGCGCCGACCTGCCCACGGCGCCCGCCACCCTTTCGGGCACTTGGCTCGTGTTCGTCGACCAGCTCGGCGTCGGTGCCCGGGCCGCGGCGCAGCTGCGCACGCAGGGTGCCGACGTGGTCGAAGTGCACCTCGGCGATGCCTACGGCCAGCTCGGGCGCGACCGTTTCGCCCTGGCACCCGAACTCGGCCGCGACGGCTACGACGCGCTGTTGCGCGATCTCGCGGCCGCCGGCCGCCAGGTGAGTGGCGTCGTGCACACCTGGCTGCTGACCGCCGACCGCAGTTTCCGGCCGGGCTCGAGCTTCTTCCACCGCTGCGAAGAGCAGGGCTTCTACAGCTTGTTCTTCCTGGCGCAGGCGCTCGGCGGCGAGGACCTGCCCGAAGGGCTGCGCATCGCCGTGTTCGCCAACGGCGTCGGCGGTCCCGAAGGCGATGCACCGCATCCCGAGAAGGCGCTGGCCATGGGCCCGTGCCTGGTGATCCCGCGCGAGTTTGCCAAGGTGTCGTGCAAGCTGGTCGACCTCGGCCTGCCGCTGACCAAGCGCGGGCGGTTGGCCAAGGACCGCGTCGACGCGCTGGTCGACACCATCGTGCGCGAGGCCGGCGACGGCGCGTCGGGTGTGTTCGCCTGGCGCGGTGCCGAACGCTGGCGCCGTGACCACGCCGCCGGGAGTTTGCCGCCGGCACCCGAGGGGCGGCCGACGCGCCTGCGCGAACGGGGCACCTACCTGCTGACCGGCGGTCTCGGTGGCGTCGGCTCGCTGGTCGCGGAGTGGCTGGCCCGCACCTGCCATGCACGCCTGATCCTGGTCGGGCGCCGCGACCTGCCGCCGCGCGACGCGTGGGATCGCTGGCTCGCCGAAGCCGGTCCCGACGACACCCAGAGCCGCGCGATCCGCCAGGTGCGCCTGCTCGAATCGTTCGGCGCCGAAGTGGAGATCGGCTGTGCCGACGTCGCCGACGTGGTGCAGATGCGCCGCGTGGTGACGAAGGCGCGCGAGCGGTTCGGCGCGATCCACGGCGTGTTCCACGCCGCCGGCGTGATCCAGGACGAACTGATCGCGCAGAAGGAACAGGCCGTGGTCGAGCGCGTGATGGCACCCAAGGTGCAGGGCACGCTGGTGCTCGAAGAAGTGCTCGGCGCCGAGCCGACCGATTTCATGGTGCTGTTCTCCTCGACCAGCGCCGTGCTCGGCCCGCCGGGGCAGGTCGACTACGCGGCAGCCAACGCGTTCCTCGACGCGTTCGCCCACCGTCGCAGTGCCGCCGGCAAGCCGACCACTGCGCTGCAGTGGGGTGCCTGGAACCGGGTCGGCATGACCGCCCAGGACCAATCCGCGCCCGGCACCGGGGGCCGTCCGGAGGTCTTGCGCGAGCCGTTGTTCCACGAGTTGCTGCATCAGGGCGGCGCCGAACGGGTGCTGCACGGCAAGCTCGCCACCACCACCCACTGGGTGCTCGACCAGCACCGCACCGCCGACGGCCACGCGCTGTTGCCCGGCACCGGCTTCGTCGAACTGGCCGCCGAGGCGCTGGCCGCGATCGGCGAAGCGCAGCCGTTCGAGGTGCGCGATCTGTACTTCTTCCGGCCGTTGCACGTCTCGGACGGCGAGCAGCGGCAGATCCGCGCCGTGCTGCGTTCCAGCGTCGAGGGCTACGAATTCCAGGTGCAGAGCGAGAGCGTGCTCGACGACGGGCAGCGCGGCTGGCAGACGCACGCCGAGGCGCGCCTCCTGCTGCACGCGATGGCCCAGCCCGGGCCGCTCGACCTCGCCGCCGTCGCCGCGCAGTGCCCCGACCGGCGCCAGCCGAGCGGTGGCCGCGATTGGCTGCCTTCGCCTCAGGAAGCCCACTTGCGCTTCGGGCCGCGCTGGCGGGTGGTCCGCAGCCTCGCGTACGGCCCTGGCCGCGCGCTCGCGCACATCGCGCTCGCGCCCGAGTTCGCCGCCGACCTCGAACGCTACCGCCTGCATCCGGCAGCACTCGATCTCGCCACCGGCTTCGCCATGGAGCTGGTGCCGGGCTACGACGCGCAGCGCCTGTGGGTGCCGTTGGCCTACCGCGGCATCCGGGTGTTCGATCGCTTGCCGCGGGAGTTCTGCAGCGTGGTGCATCGCTGTGCGCCCGTCGGTCCGAGCGGCGACGTGGTTGCCGTCGATCTCAGTCTGTGCGCGCCGGACGGTCGCGTGCTGGTCGAAGTCGAAGGCTTCCAGATGAAGCGCCTCGCCGCTGGCCAGGCTTTTGCTCTGGCCAAATTGCCGACCCGGGCCGATCTCGGCCGCACTGCGGAAGCCGGCCGCGCCGCTTCCGCGGCCCAGCATCTGCTCACCGACCACATCCAGAAGGGCATTCGCCCACCCGAGGGCATCGAAGCGCTGGCCCGCCTGCTGTCGGGGGCACCCTTGGCCGAGTGCATGGTCACTCCGGTGCCGCTGCCGAGTCTGCTGGACGAACTGGCGAAGGCGCAGGCGCCGGCCGCGGCCAGTGGTTCGCGCTTCGCGCGCCCCGAGCTCGACTCCGAGTTCGTCGCCCCGCGCGACGAGTTCGAACAGAGTCTGGTGCGGATCTGGGAAGAACTGCTCGGCATCGACTCGATCGGTGTGCAGGACGACTTCTTCGCGCTCGGCGGCCACTCGCTGATCGCGGTGCGCCTGTTCGCGAAGGTGAAGAAGCAGTTCCGCGTCGACTATCCGATGTCGGTGCTGTTCGAGGCGCCGACCGTCGAACGCCTCGCTGCGGCGATGCGTCGCGACGGCGTGGTCGCCGCTGCCGGCGGCGAGAACGCCGCCGCCGCCACCGCCAAGGCTGCGGCCGCGGCGCCCAAGAGCCGTTACCGGCACCTGGTCGCCATGCATCCGGCGCAGCACGGTGCGGGCACGCCGTTCTTCCTGGTCGCCGGCATGTTCGGCAACGTGCTCAACCTGCGCCACCTGGCGCAACTGGTCGGCACCGACCGCGCGTTCTACGGCTTGCAGGCCCGCGGTCTGTTCGGCGACATGGCGCCGCACGACACCTTCGAGGCGGCGGCCCACGACTACCTCGAAGAGGTGCGCAGCGTGCAACCGCACGGCCCGTACCTGCTCGGCGGGTTCTCGGGCGGCGGCATCACCGCCTACGAGATGGCCCGGCAGTTGCTCGCCGCCGGGGAGCAGGTGGCGATGGTGGTACTGCTCGACTCGCCACTGCCGAACCGTTCGATCGTCGGTCGCCTCGACCGCGCCAAGATCCAGTGGCAACGCGCCCGGCGCGAAGGCCCGGCCTATGTCGCCGGCTGGTTGCAGCGCCGCGTGCGCTGGGAGATCGATCGGCTGAAGCGGCGCTTCGGCCAGGCCGACGACGAAGTCGTGCCGGCCAATCCCACCGCGGCGTTCCACTCGCTCGCGGTCGAAGCCGCATTCCGCACGGCGCTGGGCCGCTACCAGGTGCAGCCGCTGCCCGTGCCGGCGTGGCTGTTCCGGCCGGCACTGGACCGGACCTACGACCTGGGTGGCGGTCGGTACGCCAACCGGCACCGCGAAATCGTGCTTCCCGACAATGGTTGGACGCCGTACGTGCGGGCGCTGCAAGTGGTCGAAACGCCCGGCGACCACGACAGCATGGTGCTCGAGCCCAACGTGCGTTCGCTGGCGGCGGAACTGCGACGCGCGCTCGCCAGCGTGCAGCCGCCGCTGTCGGTGCCCTCGCCCGCCGTGCCGGTGCCTGGATGAGCGCTGCCGCTTCGGCCGGCGACCGGGCCGACGGCGCAGCCGTCGTGGGCGTCGTGGTGATCGGCCGCAACGAGGGGGAACGCCTGCGCCGCTGCCTGCAGTCGTTGGGCCCGGACGTGCGCCGTGCCGTCTACGTCGATTCGGGCTCGCAGGACGACAGCGTGTCGTTCGCGCGGTCGTTGGGGGCGCTGGTGGTCGAACTCGACCCGCAGCAGCCGTTCACCGCGGCACGGGCCCGCAACGCCGGGTTCGCCGCCCTCGAGCGCGAACGGCCATGCGAGTTCGTGCAGTTCGTCGACGGCGACTGCGAACTCGCTGCCGGCTGGCTTCTGCGCGCCGCCGCCGAACTACGTGCCGATCCCGAACTCGCCGTGGTGTTCGGCCGCCGTCGCGAACGGGCGCGTGCCGCCTCGATCTACAACCGCCTGTGCGACCTCGAATGGGACGTGCCGGTGGGCGAGGCGTTGTCCTGTGGCGGCGACGCGCTGATGCGGTCGGTAGCGCTGCGTCAGTGCGGTGGCTTCGATCCTGGGCGGATCGCCGGTGAAGAGCCGGAGCTGTGCCTGCGGCTGCGCCGCGGTGGCTTCCGCATCCGCCGCATCGACGCGGAAATGACCGTGCACGACGCCGCGATGCACCGCTTCGGCCAGTGGTGGCGCCGCACCGTGCGCGCCGGCTACGTCGAAGCCGAGGGCCTCGCCGAGCACGGCCGGGGCTACCCACGCTGGCGGTCGGCGCTGAGCAATCTGGTCTGGGCGATCGGCCTGCCGGTGGTGGCCGCGGTTCTGCTGGTGGTCGGAGTCCATCGGGACGTCCTCTGGCTGTGGCTCGGTGCGCCGGTGGCTGCGGTGCTGCTCTACCTGCGTCTGTGGCGCCGCATCCGCACCACCACCCGCAACCGCTGGGGCGCTGCGGACTCGGCGCTCTACGCCACGTTCTGCGTGCTCGGCAAGTGGCCGGCCACCCAGGGCATGCTGGTGTGGGCTTGGCGCCGTTGTGTAGGGGCCCGGCGCCGCCTCATCGAGTACAAGGAGCCGGCCCCACGATGAGCGCCGCCAGCAGTCCTGCGCCCCACCCCGACCTCACGGTCGCGTACCTGGTCAACCGCTATCCCGCGCCGAGCCATACCTTCATCCGCCGTGAGATCCAGGCACTCGAGCGCCTCGGCTGCCGGGTGTTGCGCTATTCGGTGCGGCCGGGCGAAGTCGCCGCCGACAGCGCCGAAGAGCATCGCGAGCGCGAAAAGACCTTGGCGTTGTTGGGTGGCGGCAAGCTGCGCCTCTTGCTGTTGGCACTCTGGGTGCTGTTGCTGCGCCCGCGTGCGGCTTGGCGCGCCCTCACCCTCACCTTGCGCCTCGGTTGGCGCGCCGACCGCAGCCTCTGGGTGCACATCGCCTATCTGCTGGAGGCGGCCCTGCTGCTGCGCCATCTCGCCGGGCGCGCCGACTTGGTGCACGCGCACTTCGGCACCAATTCGACGTTCGTGGCGATGCTGTGCCGCGAACTCGGCGGGCCGCCGTTCAGCTGCACGATGCACGGCCCGGAGGAGTTCGAACGCAGCGACGGCATCCATCTGCGCGAGAAGGTGCAGCGCGCCGCCTTCGTGGTGGCGATCAGCGACTTCTGCCGCAGCCAGATCTGTCGCTACACGCCGCTGGCGGACTGGGCGAAGATCACCGTGGTGCGCTGTGGTGTCGACGCGGCCTTCTTGGCCGATCCGCCGGCCCCTCTGCCCAGCACACCCGAACTGCTCTGGGTCGGCCGGTTCGCACCGGAGAAGGGCTTACCGGTGCTGCTCGAAGCGTGCCGGCTCTTGCATGCCGCCCACGTGCCGTTCCATCTGACCCTGGTCGGCGGCGGCCCGCTGCACGAGTGGGCCCGGGCGCAGATCGCCGCGGGTGGGCTCGCGGCGGCGGTGACCCTGGCCGGTTGGCGCACTTCGGCGCAGATCCGCGAACTGCTCGATCGCTCGCGCGGCCTGGTGCTGGCGAGTTTCGCCGAAGGCCTGCCGGTGGTGTTGATGGAGGCGCTGGCTCGCGCGCGCCCCGTGGTGGCCACGCGCATCGCCGCCATTCCCGAACTGGTCGAACCCGGCACTTCCGGCTGGCTGGTGTCGCCCGGGCGCGCCGACCAGCTGGCCGCGGCGATGCAGGCGCTGCTGCAGACGCCCGGGGCCGAGCTCGCCGACCTGGGCGCCGCCGGACGCCAGCGCGTCAGCGCCGCCCACGATGCCAGTCGGGAAGCCGCTGCGTTGTTGGCCGCGATGCGGCGACACCTCGGCCGCGCCAACCCGGGCCCCGCGAACGGAGCCACCCGATGACCTCGCCAGCAGCCCGTTACCTCGTGGTGGTGCCGGTGCCGTTCTGGCCGCTGCCCGACGGGCGCGCCGCGCTCGAGAGCGCCTTCGCCGAGCACTTGGTGCAACTGCTGGCCAGCCTGGGCCCGCAGGTCCAGACGCTCGAAGTCGTGGCACCGGTCATGGACGCTGCGAGCTACGCCCGCAGCCAGAGCACGTTGCGCGTGATCGATCCGATGGTGGATCGGATCTCCTGCACCGGTGCCTACCCGGCCCAAACCGGCACGCTGCAACACTTGCTGGGCCTGCCACGCCTCGCCGCCCGGCTGTGGCGGGCGGTTGGGCGTGCCGGGTTCGTGCACGCGGGGCCATCGCACCTGTGGCGGCCGTTCGAGAACCTGGCGCTGGCGATCGGTTGGCTGCGCCGCCGCACCACCATCTACATCACCGACATCGACCATCGCGAGTCGGCGCGCATGAACCT
>JAEUHP010000268.1 GCA_016795295.1 Planctomycetota bacterium
TGAAGAACGCGGACCCTTCGAACGGCGTGATTTCGGTGGCTGCGGAGGAGGGGCGTGGCATGTATGGGCACGGTTTCGCCACGCTCTACCTGGCGTCCGTGTTCGGCATGGAGGAGGACCAGCGCAAGCAGGAGCGCCTGAAGCGCATCCTGGACAAGGCCGTGACCTTGATCGGCTCGGCGCAGTCTGCGGCCGGTGGCTGGATCTACACGCCGGATTCGAGCAGTGACGAAGGCAGTGTCACGGTGACCCAGGTGCAGGCGTTGCGTGCCTGCCGCATGTCGGGACTGGTGGTCGACAAGAAGGTGATCGACCGCGCCGTGACCTACATTCGGCGCTGCCAGAACGGCGACGGGGGCATCCGTTACAGCCTTGGCTCTGGGAACGAGAGTCGGCCGCCGATCACGGCTGCTGGCGTGGCGGTGCTCTACAACGCGGGTGTCTACGACGACCAGCCGTTCGTCGAGAAGGCCTACGAGTACTGCAAGAAGCACATCACGCCGACCTCGGACAACACCGGCCACCACTTCTACACGCAGCTGTATTGGGCCCAAGCGCTCTACCAGCGCGGCGGCAAGGACTGGAGCGACTACCAAGCCAAGATGAACCCATACCTGCTTCGGCAGCAGAAGAAGGATGGCAGCTGGGACGGCGACGGCGTCGGACCGGTCTACGGCACGGCCATCGCGCTGATCATCCTGCAGCTGCCCTATGCACAGGTGCCCATCTTCCAGCGCTGACGCCGTCGTGATTCGGTTCTCGCGCACGCAGCTCTAGAATCCCAGACCTCCGCTCCTCGCCCAAGCCGCCCGACCCGCAGATGCTGGCCCTCGCTTTCCTCAACCCGCTGCTGCTGTGGGCGCTGCCGCTCGCGGCCGTGCCGATCGTGATCCACCTGCTGAACCGGCGCCGGTTCCAGCGGGTGCCGTGGGCGGCGATGGAGTTCTTGCTCGCGGCGATGAAGCGCAACCGCAAGCGGCTGCGCATGGAGCAGTGGCTGGTGCTGCTGTTGCGCACGCTCGCCGTGCTGTTGTTGGTGTCGTTGGTGGCACGGCCGCAGCTCGGGGGCGGTGGCCTGATCGGCACGCGCACTCACCATCTCGTGCTGCTCGACGACAGTGCGTCGATGACGCAGCGCAGTGGCAGCACCACGTTGTTCGATCGCGCGATCGACAAGGTGCGTGCTCTGGCCGACGATTTGGCGACCCGGCGGGATGGCGACCTGTTCTCCGTGGTCCGCAGCAGCCGCGCCGCCACTCCGGATCTGTGGACGGCCCGCGTTGGGCCAGAACTGGGACGCCGGGTCGGCGCGTTGCTGAAGGAGTTCGTGGTCGGCGACGGTGCTCCGGACCTCGGCCAGGCATTGGGCCAGAACGTGCAGCGTGCCGCGCAGGTCGCCGAGGCGGGCCGCACCGAGTTCTACGTGATCGCCGACCAACGCGCCCGCGACTGGGCCACCGACGACGACAAGGCCAAGCCGTCGGTGCTCGCAGCCCTGCAGGCGATGCGAGCCGACCGCGAACACCTGACGGTGTTCGGCGTCGGTGGCCAGCACCAGAACCTGGCGATCGTCGACATTCGCCTGATCGATCGCCTGGCCGTGGCTGCAGTGCCGGTGCAGGTGGCGATCGACGTGCAGAACCACGGCCTCGACGCGACGGCGCCGACCACGGTGGCGTTCGAGGTCGATGGCAAGAGCCGCGTGGTTCGTCCGGTGCCCCAACTGGCACCTGGAGAGCGCGTGGCGATCCCGATCGCACACACCTTCGCGCAACCTGGTTTCCACCGGCTCGAAGCGCAACTCGAAGCGACGGATCTGTTCCTGCTGGACGACCGGCGCGCCTTGGCCCTCGAAGTGCGCGACCGCAGTCGAGTGTTGCTCGTCGACGGCCAGCCCGACGAAGACGAGGGCGAAGTGTTCTTCCTGCAGAGTGCTTTCGAGCCCGGCGGCGAAGCGCTGTCCGGCATCGAGGTGCAGGTGGTGCACGAGCCCGCGTTCGCGGAGATCGACTTGGAGCCGTTCGACTTGGTGTGGCTGGCCAACGTGCAGTCGCCGGCGCCGACGGCGGTGCCGCGGCTCGAAGCGTTCGTCGCCGCAGGCGGCGGACTGGTGCTCTCGGTCGGCGCCCTGGTCGACGTCGGTCGCTGGAACGAGCTGCTGTGGCGCGACGGCAAGGGCGTGCTGCCGCTGCCCCTGGGTGACATCGCCGGGGATCCCGATCGCCCCGAGCACGCCTTGCTGGTGGCCAAGGACCACCCGATCTGTGGCTCGCTCGCCGAGGTGCTCGAACTGCTCACGGGCAACGTGCTGCTGATCCGTCGCTGGCTCACCCTCGTCGAAGGGCCTTCGACTGCAGGAGGCGCGGCGGTGGTGGCGCGCATTCGCGATGCCGAGGGCCCGCCGTTGTTGGCCACGCGCACCTACGGCAGTGGTGGGGGCGAGGTGGCTCTCTGGTCGGTCACCGCCGACAAGTTCTGGTCGAACCTGCCGAGCACTGACTTGCTCTTGGTGTTCGCCAACCAGTTGCACAAGTTCGCGGCCCGGCGCCGCGATCCGTCGCCGCACAACCTGTTGCCCGAAGGCAGCTTCAAGGCGTCGATCGATCCCGGGACCTTCCGGCCCGACATCACGGTGCGCTCCCTGGCCGGCGATGGTTATGAGCAGACCTTCACGGCTCTGGAAGCGCCCGTGGCCCCCGTGGCCCCCGAGGGTGGGGCGCCGGCCAAGACGGCGGGCGGCCATCAGCCGTTGCAGCTCACCGTGCCCATGGCCGACTTGCGCCAACTCGGTGCCTACGACGTCGATCTGGCGCGCCACGACGGTACCGTCGAGAAGCGCATGTTCGCCCGCAATGCACCACCAGCCGAGAGTCGTTTGGTGGCGTTCCCGGACGCGGCGTTCGCCCGCCTCTATCCTGCCGATTTGCAGGCCAGGGTGTCCTTCCTCGGCGAAGGCGGCGGCCTCGGGACGGCGGGTGGCGCGGGTGAACTCTGGAAGGCCCTGGCAGTGGCCCTGCTCGTCGGGCTGCTGCTCGAGACTCTGCTGGCTTGGAGGTTTGGCCGGCGCTGACCTGCCGCGAACGACCATGGATGAATTGCTGCAGTGGCTGGCGCGTTGGCGCGGCATCGAGCTCGAACCAGGCTCCGAGCTGAAGTTCGAACTCGCCAATTTCCCGACTGGCGGCTTCGGCATGCTGGTGTTGCTCGGTTGTGCCGCAACCCTGATCGCCGTCGGCTTCGTCTACCGCCGCGACGGCCACCATCTGACCACTGGCCAGCGTTGCCTGCTCGGCGGCTTGCGCGCTCTGGCGGTGCTGGCTGCGATCGGACTCCTGCTCGAGCCCAACCTGGTGACCGTGAAGCGCGAGACGCGCCCTGGCCACACACTGCTGTTGGTCGACTCGTCCCAGTCGATGACGCACGTCGATGCGTGGCGTCGTGAGGCAGTGGCGCCCGTGGCTGCCGCCTGGCGTGAGTTCGGCAGCGCCGATCCTGCGGGGGTGCCGCGCCTCGAATTGGTGAAGGCACTGTTGGCGCACCAGGACGGCGAATTGGTCCAGAAGCTGGGCAAGCAGAATCAGGTCCAGCTCTATTCGTTCGCCGGCAACTTGGACCAGCTGCCACTGTTGCCGCCTCCAGCCCCGGTCGCGGGTGTCGACGGTGGCGCCGCCGCGGCCCAGAGCTCGCCGTCCACGACTCCTCAGGCGCCACCGCGGCTCGACTTGGCACGGCTGCAGGCCGACGGTCGCTTCACCAACCTGGGTGCCTCCTTGCGCACGGCGCTCGATCGCAGCCGCACGGCTGAGATCGCCGCGGTGGTGATCGTCACCGACGGTCGGCGCACGGCTGGAGCGCAGGGCGCGGAGATCGCGCGCCTGCTGAACCAGCGCAAGATCCCGCACACGTTCGTGCTCGGCATCGGCGATCCCTCGGAGACGCAGACGGTGGCGATGCTGCGCCTCGACGCGCCGGAAAAGGTGTTCCAAAAGGACCCGTTCGAGTTGAAGTCGAATCTGGGTGTGCAGGGCTACGACCGCATGTTGCTCACCGTGCGGCTCGTACGCGTCGACGAGAAGGGGCAGGAGCAGGTCGTTCGCACCCAGCAAGTCGAGGCCGGTGGCGAGAAGGTCGAGACCCTCGTCGAGTGGAAGGGGCTGACCGTCGACGAGCCGGGTCGCTTCGTCTACCGCGCCGAAGTGCAGCCACCCGACGGTGAAGCCACGAGCCCGGAGCGGCACACGCGTTCGGCGCCGGTCGAGGTGCTGGGCGAACGCACCCGGGTGTTGCTGTTGGCGGGCAATCCGAACCGCGAATTCCAGATCCTGCGCAACCTGCTGATCCGCGACAAGACCATCGACGCGACGTGCTGGCTGCAGAGCGCGGACCCGAAGTTCCCGCAGGACGGCGACGAAGGCGTGCGCATCGACAAGCTGCCTGAAGAGCGGCAGCAGTTCGAACCGTACGACGTGGTGATCTTCGTCGATCCGAATGCCGAAAAACTGTCGGCCGCGTTCTGCCAGAACCTGCAGCAGCACATCGTCGAGAACGGCTGCGGCCTCTGGTGGGTCGCTGGTGAGCAGTACTCACTCGATGCGATGCGGCCTGCCGCGCGCACGGCCAAACTCGCCGATCTGCTGCCGATTCTGCCCGACATCGACTATGCCGAGCGCCAGATCGTCGGCTTCGGCAAGGCATTCGTGCGGCCTTGGCAGTTCGCACTCGCGCCCGAGGGCGAAGACGGTGTCGCGGCCAAGATCACTCGCATCGTCGACGGCAAGGACGAGCGCCGCATCCTGTGGAGTCGCTTGCCGGGCTTCCACTTCTGGTTCCCCGTGTTGCGTCTGAAGCCGGTCGCCGTGTGCGCGGTCGAGCACACCGATCCCGAACTGCGGCGCGAAGGCCGTGGCATGCCGATGGTTGCGCTGCAGAACGTCGGCGCGGGGCGCGTCATGTTCACGGGTACCGACGAAACCTACCGTTGGCGGTCGATCCACGAGGAGGCCTACAACCGGTTCTGGGTCAACGGCATCCGGTATCTGTTCGAAGGCCGCCTGCACGCTGGCAACAGCCGTCTGCGGTTGTTCGCCAACGAGGAGAAGATCGACCTCGGTGCTGCCATCGAACTGGTTGCCGAGGCCAAGGACGAAGCCCTGCAGCCACTCGCAGCCGAGGCGTACGAGGTGGTGGTCGAGCGTGACGGCCAAGCCGCCGAGACGTTGCCGCTGGCACCGGTCGAGGGGGCACCTGGTCGGTTCCAGGCCCACTTCCGTCCGACGCAGCTCGGTGGCTACCGGGTGCGCCCGGCGCAGAAGATCGGCAAGCCCGTCGAGGTGCTGTTCCAGGTGGTCGCCGCTCAGGTCGAGCGGCAGGGCCCGATGGACCGCGCCGAACTGGCCGCGATCGCCGCGGCTGCCGGCGGCGAGCTGTTCGACACGCCGCGGCAGCTGCTGGCCGCACTCGACCGCATTCCGTCGCGAACCGCGATCGACACGTTCCGCACCCCGCACCCGGTGTGGGACGGTTGGGCCACCGTGGCGTTCCTGTTGTTGGTTTTGTCCGTCGAATGGCTGCTGCGCAAGCGCTTCAACCTGCTATGAACCCTTCCGCGATGGTGGAACCGAGTTCGCTCGCGCCAGCGCGCGCGCAGTTCACTGCGCTGCGCGGTCGGGTCCGTGCGAGCCTCTGGATCGAGGCCCTCGGCCTGTCGGGGCTGCTGTTGGTGGCTTTCGCGGTGCCGACTCTGCTCACGGATCGCGGCTTGCGGCTCGAGTGGGGCTTTCGCGCCGCTCTGCTCGGCACGTTCGTGTTCGCGGTTGGGCGGCTCTTGGTGCGACGTCTGTTGCGCCCGCTCGCCACTCGGCTCGACGACACCGAGCTGGCGCTCGCCGTCGAACGGCAGGCGCCGGACATTCGCCAGGCGTTGATCAGTTCGCTGCAGTTCGAACAGAGCCTTGCCGGTCCTGCGCGCGGCGACTCCACGGCTCTGATGGCCGCGGTGGTGGCCGACGTGCAGCAGCGCTTGCGCGCGATTCCCTTCGCCCGGGCGATCGACGCGGTCCGGGTGCGAAAACACCTTGGGGCATTGTTCGTGTCGCTCGCGTTCTTCGCCGTCTGGGCCGGTGTCGACGCTGGTTCGCTCGGCACTTGGGCGGCGCGCAATCTGTTGCTGCGCAACGTCGACTGGCCGCGCTACACCAGCCTCGCGTTCGCGGCGGTCGACGGTGAAGCGGTGCGCCTGCCGCAGGGCGACGGACTCACCGTGCGGATCGCGGTGTCTGGTCCGGTGCCCGACCAGGTGTTTCTGAACTACCGATTCCGCGGCGGCGAGCAAGGCACGGAGCCGATGAGCCGCACGGGTGAACGTGAGTTCACGCTGACCATCGACACGGTCCTTGCCGACGCGGTGTTGCGAGCCGACGGTGGCGACGCGCTGCCCGTCGAGTTGCGCGTCACCGTGGTCGAGCGGCCGCGCTTGGCCGATCTGCAGGTGCGGGTGCAGTACCCCGACTACATGGAACGCGACCCCGAAGACGTGCCGCCCACCGAGGGCGAGCTGCGGCTGCCGCGCGGCGCCAAGCTCTCGTTCGCCGGCAAGAGCCAGAAGCCGATCGACGAAGCATTCTTGTTGTTCGGCGACCGCAAGTGGCCGCTCACGCGCGGTGCCGACGGCAGTTCGTTCACCGGCGGGTTCGCGCCGGACACTTCGGGGCTGCTCACCGTCGACGTGATCGACGTGGACAAGTTGGGCGCTGGGGCGCCGCCGAAGCTGGTGCTGCGGGTCGGCGAGGATCGGCCGCCGACCGTCGACTTCAGGTTGCGTGGCATCGGCAACCTGATTGCCGCCCATGCGCGAATTCCCGGTGACCTCAAGGTGAAGGACGACTTCGGCATCCGGGCCATCGACGTTTCGATGCGCGCGGTGGTCGACGCTCCGGCCGACAGCAAGCCGGCTGACAGCAAGTCGGAGGGCGCTGCAGCCACCCCGCCACCCCCAGCACCGTTCGTCACGGCGCAGGCCAGCTACACCAACGAGCTGCCGCGCAGTGCGTTGCGCTACGAGTCGCCCGCGACCGTCGACTTGATGCAGTGGAATCCGTCGCTCGACGAAACCTCGCCGCAGAACGGTGTGCGGCCCGGCATGCTGCTGTCGCTGCGTTTTGGCGCCAAGGACAACTTCGGCCCGGGCGAACCGCACCAGGGTCATGGCGAGCTGCTGACGTTCCGCGTGGTGACGCGGGAGAAGCTGCTCGCCGAACTGCAGCGCCGCCAAGTCGAACAACGCGAGGAGTTGCGGCGCATTCTCGACGAAGAGCAGACCGCGCTCGGCGATCTCCGGGAGATCCTGAACCCGAACGCTGCAGGCGACAAAGCCTCGGCTGTGCGGGCGCGGCTCAAGGCCATGGCGCGGCAACAGCAGACGCTGGGACGCCGCACCGCCTTCGTCGGGGAGCTCTACCAGCGCATCCTCTGGGAGTACGAGAACAACCGGCTGGTCGAGCCCAACAAGGTCCGCCAGATCGAAGCCGCCATTCCCCAGCCACTGGCAGCGGTGGCCAAGGAGTCGTTCCCGGCCACGGCGCGACTCGTCGAGGCCTTCTCAGGCACAGGTGATGAGGCGACAAAAGCCGACGCCGTCACGGGTTACGCCGAAATCGTGCGCCGTCTGACCGCCGTGCTGGCAGAAATGAAACAAGCCGAGAGCTTGGCGGCACTGCTCGAAGACCTCCGATCTGTGATAAAGATCGAAGACTCGGTGCTGCAAGAAGTCGAAAGACGCAAGCAGGCCGAAGAGCAGAACACGTTCGGTCCTGGCAAGAGCAAGGACAAGAGCAAGTGACCGCGGCCCGCGCCGTCGTGCGCGGGTGCTTCCATTCCGAGGTGACCATGATTCGCAGTGCCATCGCCCTGATCGTCGCCCTGATGTTCGCTTGGACGGCGCCCCTGGGCGCCAGTCTCCGGGCCCAGGACGACACCCCGACCGTCAGCAAGCAAGAACTCGCACGCAGCAAGTTCAAGGACCTGACCGAGCGCATGGCCAAGCTGATGGTCGCGCTGCAGCCGACCGAGCCGGACACTTCGGGCTTGCTCGGTGCGGGCCTGCAGTATGTGAAGGAAGCCAAGATCCCCGAGGAGATGGAGCGTATTCGCACTCTGCTCGACCGGGAGAGCTGGGACGATGCGCTGGGTGCCATCGCCGAGGTGCGCAAGAAGCTGCAGAAGCTCTACGAGCTCCTGCAGAACCGGAACACCGATCTGCGCAAGCTGATGGAGGAGATCGCTCGCCTCCAGGCGTTCAAGGACCGTGTCGACCAGCTGAGCAAGGAGCAGGCCGAAGAGAAGGAAGCCTCGGCGCGCGCTGAGCGGTTGCAGCAGCACCTCAAGGATCTGGAGGCGCAGAAGGCCAAGGCCGAGGCGTTGCTCGCCGAGCAGAAGCAGGTGAAGGAGCAGACCAACCAGCTCGGCGTGCAGGCGCTGGCCGAAGCCGCGAAGCCGCTGGAGCAGAAGGAAGGGCAGCTCAAGGAGGAAACCGACAAGCTGGCCAAGGACCTCGAGGCGATCGAGAAGAAGGCCGAGGAGTTGCGTGCCGAGGCCAAGGCGGCGGAAGCGAAGGCTGGCGAGCCGAAGGCCGGCCAACCGAAGGCTGGTGAACCAAAGGCAGGCGAACCGAAATCGGGAGAGGCGAAACCGAGCGAGGCCAAGCCCGGCGAGGGCAAGTGCAGCGGTTCGGCCGGCAAGGCGGCTGCGGCGATGTCCCAGGCCCAGCAACAGCTCGGCCAGAAGAAGCCGGAGTCGGCCCTGAAGGACCAGCAACAGGCGATCGAGCAGTTGCAGCAGACCGTCCAGGAACTGCAGAAGATGACCGAAGAGGCGCAGCGCGAACTGCTCAAGCTGCCGTTCGAGCAGCAAGCCAAGAAGCAGGAAGACACGCAGCACGCCACGGACACCCTGGCCAAGGAGATGGAGAAGTCCGAGCAGCAGCAGAACGAGAACGGCGAGCCCAAGGCCACTCCCGGCAAGAAGCGCGTGCAGCAAGCCGTGCCGAAGCAGAAGGCTGCCGTCGGCCAGCTCAAGGACTACAAGCCGGCCAAGCAGAAGCAGCAGGACGCCAAGGACGACCTGGATGCGGCCAAGAAGGAGCTCGAGGAGGCACTGGCGCAATTGCGCCAGCAGCTGTCCGACGAAGTGCTCAAGGCGCTCGAGGAGCGCTTCACGGCCATGCTGGCCAAGCAGCGCGAGCTGTCGCTGCAGACCAAGACCCTCGACAAGACGCGGCAGAACCTGCTGACGGCTTCTGGTCAGTTGCCGGCAGCTCTGGTCGAGAAGATCCAAGGCGTGGCCAGCGGCGAGGGCGACCTCGAGGTCGAGGCCGCCGATGCGCTCAAGTTGCTGGAAGAGGACGGCACCACCGCGGTGTTCGTCGAGATGACGGGCGAGCTGAAGACCGTGCTGCAAGGGGTCGCCAAGCGCTGCCGCGCCAACGAGACCGGCAAACCGGTGCAAGAAGGCCAAGCGGAGGCCGAGGACCTGTTGACCTTGCTGATCAACTCGCTGCGGCGTGAGATCGAGCGTCGCGACGGAGCCGGGCAGTGCAATTGCAACGGCCAGCCGCCGCTGGTGCCGATCTCCGCCGAACTCAAGATGCTGCGCTACCTGCAGGAGCGCGTGAACAAGTCCACCAAGGAGTTCGACGGCAAGGCTGCCGAGCTGAAGGCCAGCGACGACGGTCGAGCGCAGAGCGACGTGCTCGCAAGCAAGCAGGGCCGGGTGCAGGAGTTGATGCGCAAGCTCGCGGCGAAGCTCGATCGCGATGCCGATTCGGGGGAGAGCCGGTGAAGCGCTCACACTTGGGGGCAAGTGCTCTCGTACTCGCTGCGCTGGCCAGCATCCTGCCCGCACAGCAAGAGGGCCCCGCCGACGGGCAGCCGCGCATCGCCAGTCCGTTCCAGCCGTTCGACCGCGCGCGCTTCGAGGTCGCGGCGCGTGAGCTCGGTGCCAAGCCCGAGTCGATCGAGCAGTTCGGCCGGGAGATCGAGGAGTTCGGCTTGGCTCGCGCCGCGGACCGTCTGGTGCGTGCCGCCCATCCGGCGTTCGACCAAGCCGTGGTGCAGCAAGAGGCCGACGATCCAGCCGCGGCGCTCGCCTTGACCAAGGTTCTGGCCAGTGCGACGGCCCCGCTGCTGCGAGCCCACGTCCGCTACCACCTGTCCCAGCTGTTCTTGGCCAGCGACGACCCGGAACGCGCCATGGAGGTGCTCAACGACTACCTGCGCGACGACAAGAACGTGTCACCGCTGGACGGCGAGGCCGCGTTCAGCTACGCCCAGGCACTCGCCGAGATCCCGTTGCCGGAACTGGCGATTCCGCGCTTTCGCGCTTTCCTGCAGTGGTTCCCCGAAGCCAGTGAACGATTCCGGGCCACGGCCCACCAGCGCATCGCCGAGCTCGAGCGGCAGCAGAGCGACCTGCACAAGCTCGCCGACGAGATGAAGCACACCCGCCGCGACTTGAAGAAGCAGAAAACCGACAAGCCGGTGCAGCTCGATCAGGAGCACTACATCGAGAAGCTCAACGAGCTGATCGAAATGTTCGAGCAGATGGAGAAGCAGTCGAGTGGTCCGCCGTCCGGCAACGGACCTTCGAATGCCCCGGCTTCGAACAGTGCCTTGCCCGGTGGTGAAGGCACGGTTGGCAACCTGCAGAAGCGCCCTGCCCTCGCCGACCGCTGGGGCGAGATGAAGGACCGGGATCGGCAGAAGATCGAGGCCCAGGTGCAGAGGGATCTGCCGCCGCAGTACCGCAAGATGCTCGAGGAGTACTACAAGAAGCTGGGCTCCAACTCCTCCAGTGGTCGCTGAACGGTTGCCCTTCGCCATGGGAACGTCGGTTGCGATGTCGCAGTTTGCTGCGGGGGTGCTCTGGCTCCTGGTGAACGCCTTGCCGGCCGGCGCTCTGGGTGCTCAGTCTGCTGTCGGTCGCACCACCACCCTCGACGGTCGGGTCCTCGATGGCACCTTCACGGTCGCCGAAGAGGGTGCTGCGCGGGTGGTCGGAGAGCTGGCACTCGATCTCCCGCTCTCGGCCGTGGTTTCCTTCGAATCGGCCACGGTTCGCTCCGAGCCGAACACGGCACCGCACCGAGTGTGGTTGCGATCCGGTCTGGAGCTGCCTGCTCTGACCTTGGCGGGGCGGCCGGCCACTCCTGGGCAGCCAGCGGCGCTGCTGGTGACGTTGCCTGGAACCAGTACGCTGCCCGGAACAACGGTGGTGGAACTCCCCCTCGGTGCGGTGGCCGCGTTTCGGCAGGGCGGGACCGAACGTCCGGAGCCGAGTTCGTTCGTCGCCGACCGCGCTGACCCGCCGTCGAACCAGGACCTGCTGCACGTGCTGAAGGACGGCAAGCCAGTGCGTTCGTCGGTTGCAGTCACGGGGTTCGGCGCTGGAACCCTCGACTTCGAACTGCGCGGCAAAGAGTACGACTTTCCGTTCGAGGGAGTCACCGGTGTGGTGTTCGGCAAGAACACCGGCTTCGCCGCCGATCGCCAACCGCGGCCACGCAGCACCGTGACGCTCGCCAGTGGCGTGCGCCTCGAAGGTCGCTTGGTGTCGCTCGACAACCGCTGTCGTCTGCGCCTCGACGAAGGCGTCGTGGTGGACGTGCCCAGCGACACGGTGGTCCGGATCGACGTGGCTTCCGACCAACTGCGTTGGCTCGGAGAGCTCACACCGAAGGTCGAGCAAGTGCCAGCCTTCGATCGCGTCTGGCCTTGGCTGGTCGACCGCTGCCACGCCGGGCCTGGGTTGGTCTTGGGCGGCAAGGTCTTTGCCCGCGGCGTGTGCCTCGTGCCGCGCACCCGTCTGACCTACGAACTGCCAGGGGCCTTCGACTGGTTCGAAGCGGTGGTTGGCATCGACGATCGCGCTGGACCGCAGGCGCATGCGGACTTCCGGGTGCTCGCCGACGGCCAGGAGCTGTTCGTCGCGCGCGGCCGCACGCGCGGCATGCCCCCAGAGACGGTGCACGTTTCCTTGGCCGGCAAGCGTACCCTCGTGATCGAAGTCGACTTCGGCAAGAACTACGACCTCGGTGACTACTGCGTCGTCGCGGATGCCCGCGTCGTGCGTCTGTAGGCGCCCGGGGCCACTTCCCCTTCCCAGTTCGCCATGATGCTCGCCTGCGCTGCGCTCTGCTGCGGCCTGCAAGACCCAACCCTTGCCGAGGTGCTCGCGACCGAGCGCCGCCGCGCCGAAACCGTTGCTCGATGTGCGCCTGCCGTGTGTTCGGTGATGGCAATGGATCAACCGGGCGGCGGCAGCGGCGTGGTGATCGACCCAGCTGGCTTCGTCCTCACCAACTACCATGTGGTGGGTGAGCCAGACAAGGACTACCAGCCGCCACAGCCGCCGGCCGTTCCGGCCGGGGAGCTCGAGGCGTGGCGCGCGGCCAATCTGTCCGCCGACCGGGATGCCGAAGCCGGGTTCGTCGCGGAGTGGCAGCAGCGCTGGCGTGAGGAGCACCAGCCGCGCGGCAAGACCCACTACCGGCACAAGAAGGTCGGCCTGCCCGACGGCGAGCTCTACGCGGCGGAAGTGCTGGGCATCGACCCGGGCAGCGACCTCGCGGTGCTGCGTCTCTTGCCGAAGCGCGACGGCCAGACGTGGCCGTTCTGCCGCCTCGGCGACAGTGAACGCCTGCTGGTGGGTGAAACGGTGTTCGCGATGGGCAACCCGTTTCTGCTGGCCACCGATTTCACGCCGACCGTCACCTTCGGCATCGTCTCGGGCACGCACCGTTACCAGGAAGGCCAGGGCAACCGCATGCTGGTCTACCCAGATTGCATCCAGGTCGACGCCCCGGTGAATCCGGGCAACTCCGGTGGGCCGCTGTTCGACGAACACGGGGAGGTCGTGGGCATCAACGGCCGGATCTCGGTCGGCGATCGCGGCCGAGTCAACGTCGGCGTCGGCTTCGCGATCAGCAGCCACCAGATCCGCAACTTCCTCGGCGACCTGCTGGCGGGGCGCCATGCCGAGCACGGCACTCTGGACATGAGTGCCTGGTTCATGAGCGCGGGCGCTGGTGACGAACGCCGCCGCGGGGTGTTCGTGCAGCAGATGTTTCGTGATTCGGTGATCGCCGCAGCAGGCGTTGGCCTCGGCGACGAGATCACGTTCTGCCACGGCAGCGAAGTGCGTTCAGCGAATCAGCTCGCCACGCTGGTGGGCGTGCTGCCGGCGAGCACTTGGGTGACCATCGGCTACCGGCCCAAGCAGGACAACGAGAGCTTCGGCGCGGAGCGCCGTGTCCATGTGCGACTGAATCGGCTCGACACCGGCTCGAGCCGCGACGGCACTGGTGCCGACGCTCGATTGGCCAGTCGCCATACCCGGCGCATCGCCACCCGTTCGTTGCTGGCACGGTTCACGGCGCCGAACCAAGCCGGCCCTGCGGTGGAATGGGTGGTCACCGGTCCCGACGGCAGCCCGCAACGGGCGGTCGCGGCCGGCGAGCGATTGCGCCTGGAGCTCGGTGCGCTGGTCGTGGTTCGAACCGGCCTCGGGCAGGGCTTCGCGCTGGAGGCTGGAGTGGCGCGCGAACTGACGGCCGACGAATCGGCGTTGCTCGAACGGCACGTGCGCACCAATCCACTGCTGTGGTCCGGGGATCCCCGTGCCCGCTTGGCCGAGGCAGTGCTGGTAGGCGGTTTGGACGTCCTGGGGGCTCCGGCCTATCGCTTTGCCTTGCCCGGCGAGGGGGATTGCGAGGCGTGGTTCGCCGAAGACGGCACGCCGCTCGGCTGCACTCTGCGCGATCCGGTGGCCCGGGCGCAAGTCGAGTGGCATGCCCGCGGCAAGCAGGTGCGGCGCATCGCCGAGGGCGTGCTGGTGCCGGGCTGGAGCGGTGCCGCACATCGCAGCGTGCCGGTGGACGAAACTTGGTTCCGGAGGCCGTGATGCAGAGGTTCTGCGCGTTGCTGTTCGCCTTGAGCCCCCTGGCCTGCGCCCAAGAGGATTTCGGCAAGGCCTACTCGTTCGCGGAACGCCCGCCCGTGACCGCCCTCGAGCGCAGCATCGATGCGCGCTTGCCCAGCATCGTCAAAGTGCACGGTGCCTCTGGGATCGCCACCATCAGCGCCTACGCCTCGGGTGTGATCGTCAGCAAGCAGGGACACATTCTGACCCTCGACCAGGTGATGATCCAGAAGGACCGTACCCGTGTCGTGCTCTACGACGGCAGCGTGCATCGCGCCGATCTGTTGCCCGAAGATCCCAAGCTCGGTGTGCGCCTCCTGCGCATCGATCCGACCCTGGTGCACGGCGAACTGCAACCCGTCTGGCCACCCGAAGGCGACGCCGCAGCATTCCGCACCGGGCAGTTCGTGTTCTCGCTCGGCAACGCCTTCCGCTTGGCGGAGTTCTCGGAGAAAGTCAGCGCCACGTTCGGCGTGGTGGTCGGTCGCGCCAACACGGCGTTGCGCTACCGCATGACCGACGTCAAGTACGACGGCGATCTCATCCTCACCGATGCGTGCAACAATCCCGGCCACTACGGCGGCGGCCTGTTCGCGCTGGACGGCCGTTGGCTAGGGCTCAACACACGGCTGCTCGACAGCAAAGAGACCAACACCATGGTTTCGGCGGCGATTCCGGCGCGCGATCTGTTGCCCTATCTCGAGGAACACGTGCTGGGCAAGTTGCCCGCAGCCGAAGCCGCGCCCAAAGCGAAGCCCTGGACGGGCATCGTGCTGTTCGAACCCGCTGGGCGGCAGTCGCCCCCTGCCTACGTCGATCGTGTGTTGGTCGGGTCACCGGCGGCGGCGCTCGGACTGCGACCCGACGACTTGATCGTGCGCATCGACGACTACTCGATTCGCACCTGCCGTGAGTTTCGCGACATCCTCGGCAAGTTTGGTGCGGGGGACACGGTGCAGGTCACTTGGAAGCGTGGCAACAAGATCGAGCAACGCCAGCTGGTGCTGGGGACGGAGCCCCGATGATCGCCCGTGGCACTGGGCTGGGACTCTTGCTTTGGCTCACCTCGGGCTTGGCGGCCCAGAGCCGCGATCCGGAGGAGTTCGTCCGCCTGGAGGCGGTGCTGCAGGCCGCCATGCAGCGGGCCGCGCCGTTCACGGTGACCGTCGAGACGTTTGGCGGCACGCGGCGCGGGGACGGCACCGATGGGCCTGCCGATGGCGACGCGCCACCGCCCCCCCGCGAAGCGCCGAAACCCAAGCCGAAGCCGAAGCCCGAACCTGCACCCGAGGAGCCTGGAGCCGAGCCGAAACCAGAGCCAGCCCCAGAGGAGCCGCGCGAGGAGCCGAAGAAGAAGCTGAACCTCACGTCCGGCTCGGGCTTCAAGCAGGCTCTGGGGCGCAGTACTGGCGTGGTGTTGACCGCGGACGGCTGGATCCTGGTGTCGCGGTTTGCGCTACAGCTCGATCCGACCACGATTCTGGTCACCGTGCCAGGTCGTGGCACGTTCACGGCGCAACGGGCCGGTGAGGACACCAGCAGGGGCATTGCTCTGGTCAAGATCGACGCCGAACGATTGCCGGTGCCGCCGTTCGTGGCTCCTGACGAGGTGCGGGTCGGCCAGTGGGCATTCGCCCTGGGCAGGACGTTCGCCAGCGACGAACCGACCGTGCACCTGGGCATCGTCAGTGCCAAGCAGCGCATCTTCGGCCGGGCTCTGCAGGTGGACGCCTACACCTCGCCTGCGAACTATGGTGGCCCGGTCGTCGACGTGCATGGGCGTGTGCTCGGCATCGCCGTGCCCTTGTCGCCCTCGGGCCGCAACGCCGGAGTCGAGTGGTACGACTCGGGCATCGGCTTCGCGACCACCATCGCCGACATTCCGGAACTGCTGCAGCGCATGCAGCGTGGCGAAGTGTTGCAGCGCGGCTGGCTCGGTGTGCAGCTCGAGCCTTCGCATCTCGGCCCGGGCGCCAAGATCGCCAGCACGCCGAAGGATGGTCTGGCTGCGGAACTGGGCCTGCGCAAGGGCCACGTCATCCTCTCGGTCGACGGTGTGGCGGTGAAGAACGGCGCGCACTTCCAGATGTTGCTGAGTTCGCGGCTCGGTGGCGACCGAGTGACGCTCGAGGCCCAGCGCGACGGCGAACCGCTCGAGAAGTATGGCCCGGTGGCGCTGAAGAATGCGCCGTGGACCGAGCAGCAGCAGCGCAAGGAGAGCGATTTGCCGGCTTCGTTCGAGGTTCCCGAACGCAAGTAGGCAAGTAGTGCTGCGCTGGCGGACAAGCCATTGCCGTGCGGCTCAGGCCTGCGATGATGCTGGGCCTGTGTCCAGGTTTCGGTTGCCGCTGCTGCTGGTCTGTTGCGCCGCTTGCCGGCCGGTGTCGTCGGTCGTGCCAGAGCCGTCCGCGCCGCCGCAGCGGATCGTGGCGGGTTCGATCCTGGCGGCGGAAACCCTGCTCGCCATCGCCCCGCGCGAACGCATCGCCGCGGTGCACGCCATCGCCGCGGATCCGCGCTTCTCCCTGATCGCCAGTGAGGCGGCGGCCTTGCCGCAGGTCGGCGCGAGCCCCGAGCAACTGTTGGCGGCACGCCCGGACTTGGTCATCGTCGATGCGTTCACGCGGCCGGAGACCTTGGCGCTCCTGGATGCAGCTGGAGTGCCCGTGCTGCGCACGAGAACTCCGGCGAACTTCGCCGACATCGAAGCGAACATCCGCGACATCGGTCGCATCTGCCATCTGCGCGAGCCTGCGGAAGCCCTGATCCAGGCCATGGTGGCGCGCCTCGCGGCGCTGCGCGAGCGGGCCGTGTCCCTCGGCCCGTGGCAGGTCTGCAGCCTCGACGGCAGCTACCACACCTACGGAGCGGCTTCCTTGTTCGACGCCGTGGTGGCTGCCGCAGGGGCCCGTAACTTGGCGGCGGCGCGTGGTGCGGGACCGTATCGCAAGCTGCGCCTAGAGACCCTGCTGTCGTGGCGTCCCGACGCCCTGGTCGTCGCCGGAGACCCGCAACAGGCCGTGCTGCCGTCGTGGCTCGAGCAGATCCCGGGTCTGGGGCTGCTGCCCTGCCTGCAACAGCGGCGTGTCCTGCAGGTGCCGGGGCCGCTGCTCGCCACCACTTCGCACCATCTCGTGGCTGCTGCCGAGCAGATCCAAGCCCAGTTGCTGGTGTGGGGGCGGCCATGAGCGAACCGCTTCGCTGGTGGCACTGGCTGCTGCTGCCCGCGGTGTTGGCCGCCGCGCTGCTGCATCTGGGCACTGGAGACGGTCCGTCCCTGGCTGCCGTGCTCGCGCAGTGGCTCGCGCCCGGTGGCAACCCGGCCGACGCGATCGACCAGTACATCGTCCTGCAGATCCGGTTGCCGCGGCTGGTGGTTGCCCTTTGCGGTGGTGCTGCTCTGGCCATGGCGGGCACCGTGATGCAGGCGTCGTTCCGCAATCCGTTGGCCGCTCCGGACCTGGTGGGTACTGCGGCGGGTGCGGCACTCGGTGGTGTGCTCGCAGTCGTCTCGCAGCTCGCCGACGAGTCGGTGTTGGCCACCCCCCTCTGTTCGTTGGCTGGCGCTGGTGCGGTGACTTGGCTGGTGTTCGCCTTGGCCGGCAGCCATGGGCGCATCTCGGTGGCGGCACTGTTGCTCGCTGGCGTTGCGTTGAACACTCTGGTCGGGGCCGTCACGGCGTTTGCCGTGACGTTCACGTTCGCCAACTACACCGCCAGCTCACGGTTGCTGTTCTGGCTGATGGGCGGTCTGGATGGTCGCACCTGGGAACACGCCGGGATCACGGCGATCGGCTGTGTCCTGTTCGCCGCGGCGATCGCACCGAAGGCACGGGCCCTCGACTTGCTGACGTTGCGCGACGACAGTGCCTACAGCCTTGGGGTCGATGCTCCCCGCGTGCGCCGGTGGCTGCTGTGGTGTGCGTGTGGCCTCACCGCCTGCACCGTGGCGAACACCGGGGGCATCGCGTTCGTGGGTTTGGTGGTCCCGCACCTGGCGCGGTTGCTGGTGGGACCGCTGCACCGGCGCCTCTTGCCGTTCGCCGCCGGGCTCGGCGGTCTGCTCCTGGTGGGCAGTGACTTGACGTGTCAGTTGGCGCCTCCCGAGAGCAACCTGCCCCTGGGCGTGGTCACCGCGTTGCTGGGTGCTCCGTACTTCCTGTTCCTGCTGGCGCGGCATCGGCGTGGGGAGGCTCTGTGACCGCTTTGGTGGCGCGCGGACTGGAGTTGAGGCGCGGTCCTCGAACCGTGCTGGCGGGCGTGGACGTGGCGGTTCGCCCTGGCGAACTGGTGTTGCTCGCTGGGCGCAACGGGGCCGGCAAGAGCACCCTCTTGCGCGTGCTGCTCGGCGTCGAGCGGCCAGCCGCCGGACAGGTGGTGCTGCACGACCGCGCGATCGGCTCGTGGCCGGCAGCGGCGCGGGCGCGGGCCTTGGCGTTCGTGCCGCAGGACACGGAGACGCCCTTCGAATTCACCGGGCGCGAACTGGTGGCGATGGGCCGGCATCCGCACCGTCGGCCCGGGGCTGGGCTCGCCCCGGACGACTTCGCAGCCATCGACCGAGCCCTGGCCGCCGTCGATTCCGAGCGGTTCGCCGACCGCTCGGTCACCACGCTTTCGGGCGGGGAACAACGCCGCATCGCCGTGGCTCGGGCACTGGCCACCGAGGCGCCGCTGCTGTTGCTCGACGAGCCGACCAGCAACCTGGATCTCGAGCACGCTCTGCAGCTCGTCGGGTTGCTCGAACGCTTGGCGCGTGCTGGCCGAGGCATTCTGGTGGCCTCTCACGACCTGAACCTGCTCGGGGCGCGCTGCGACCGCGCCGTGTTGCTGCACGACGGGCGGGTGTATGCCGATGGCGTCCCGACCGAAGCACTCGCCGACGCAAACGTGGCGATCGTGTTCGGGGTCGCAGCCAAGCCCGCGCAGGGCTTCTTTCCCCGCGACTATCGTCTTCCGGAAGGGGTCACCCCAGATCTGCTCCGCTAGCGCTCGATCGGGTCCGAGCCGAACGCACCGCTTCCAGCCAGCCTGTGCCGAAACGGGTGTCTGGCTCCAAGTAGTGCCCTTCACTCCATTCGTTCAGCGAGGCGACCAGTACCAGAGGGTCGTCGATGCCGATCGGCGAGCGGAAGGCCAGTGCCCGCAGGAGCGCGGTTGCGAAGTGTTCTGGATGCTCTCCGGTGACCACTGGCGACCACGGGTACTTGTCTGGGCGCGCCGGCCCGAAGTCGGCACCGCGTGGCGAGGCATCCCACCCGGTCGCCACCGACGGCATGTAGGGCAAGCCGGAGCGTTCGGCGAAACTCGCCCACTGTCCGGCGCGCAGGGCCGCATAGCTGCGGTAGTCCTGCAAGGACGGCCCCTTCCAGTCCGGCAGGAACACATAGTGGGTCACGCTGTCGAAGCCGATCCAGCGCACGAGCGGCAACGCTTCGCCGTTCGGCTCGATCGCTGCGAGATGCAGGTCGCGGTGCCCGTGTGCATCGAGCCAGCGCCGAGCTGCAGCGATGGCTTCGCGCGCCCGCTCTGGGCCCAGTTCGCGGACGAAGAAGGTCGAGTCGTAAATCGACAGGTAGCTCCGCCCGCCCACGGTCAGGTAGTTGGGTCGGTGGAAGTACTGGGTCGCCAGCATCGCCACGAAGCGCACGAAGTCGGCGGCATCGGTTGGCACGTTGCGGCTCGGGTCGAGTACGGGCGCTTCGGTGGCGCGGACCGGCAGCACGCGGCGCGGCATGCGGTTCGCCCACATGCACGCGAACGGCGCGGTCCCGCCGAGCGGACCGGCCAGGAAGCCCCGGTCGAGTCCGGCCTCGAAGACGCGTTTGCCGCGGCACCAGAACACGCCGAACACGAACGCGTCGATGCCGTGGTCGCGAGCGAGGCGCAGGCGGAGCCCAAGGGCTTCCGGGTCGCGGTCGTCGTAGGGGCCCAGGGCGGGGACTCTGGGTTGAGGGTGCCCGGGAAAGCGTGGGCCGCAGCCGGCCACCAGCTCCCATTCGGTGAAGCCAGGGTGGAAGGACTGGTCCCGTTCCGGGATGGGGTGCCAGCCGCTGTAGACGTAGGCTGCGAGACGCATGGCGGCTTCTTGGGTGCGCAGCATGCCGCTGGGCGAGCCGCGGCCCAACCTCGAACTGGGGCTGACCGGGCCCCGGCCAGATTGTTCAGGGATGGACGTAAGTATCTTGCGAGTAATTGCTTACAGGAAAGCCATTCTGCATTTCAACCTGTCCCCGGTGGCGTTGGGACGGACAATCCCCATGCCGTGGATTCCCGCGACCTGTTCGAGATCCTCGTGCGCGACCACATCGACTCGGTGCGCGCCTTCCTGCTCGCCTCGCTGCGTGATGCGGTGGCGGCCGAGGACGTGCTCCAGGAGACCTTCTTGGTCGCATGGCGGATTCTCGACCGATACGACCGGCAGTTGCCGTTCGGGCCGTGGGTACGCGGCATCGCTGGCAAGCTGGTGCTGAATCATCGTCGCCGGCTTGGCCGCAGTCGGGTGCTCTACTGTGACGAGGAGGTTCTGGCGCGGATCGACGACCACTTCGAGCAGTTCCATCGCCTCCCGGGCGACACCTTCGACGAGCAGCTCGATGCGCTTCGCGACTGCCTGACGAAGTTGGGTGAGGCACAGCGCGAGGCAATTCGTCTGCACTACGAGCATGGTCTGCACTGCAAGGAGATCGCCGCCAAGCTCGGCATCGGCTTCGAAGCGGTGAAGAAGCATCTGCAGCGCGGCCGCGCCGTGCTCCAGCGTTGCCTGGCCACCAAAGTACCCAGCGGGAGGTTGGCATGATCGATTCGACCGAGGGCGGACTCGGTGGCGAGGACCCCGGTACCGATTGGCGCGAGTGCGACGACACGCTCGCCGACGGTCCCGTGATCGAACCCTCTGGAGCCGCCAAACGCTGGTTGGCCGAGCAGCGGTTCGTCCATGGTCTGTTGCGTGGCTTGCACACCGCAGACGCGGCGGCGCGCGAGGGGCGGGTGCTGGCGATCCTGGATCGCATCGAACGAGAGCGGCGCGGCGTGCTGCCGCGGCGTTACTGGGCAGCGGTCGCCTCCGCGGCCTTGTTGTTCGCGGCCCTCACGATCTGGTGGTCCCTGCCGCAGCAGCTGCCCACGGCAGATGCTGCGGTGTTGCGTGCAGTCGTCGAGCTGTCGCGCGAAGTCGACCGTCGCTTCCACATCGAGATCGAGATCGGCGACGACTCCGGCAAGCCGGCGTTCCGTCAAGAGTTCGCCATGGTCGCTCGCCCTGGATCGAAGTTCCGGCTCGAAGGCAAGTTTGCGCTGGGCACCATGCAGCTTGGTGAGTTGCGCATCGGTTGCGATGGCCAGGAGTTGTGGGCATTGCCCGCCAACGGCATGTTCCGCCGGGCCGTGCCGTTGGCCGAGCACGAACAGCTGCTGCAGGGCTTCGGCAGTGTGCTCGATCTCGGCTATCTCGATGTGCACGAGTTCGTGGCCAAGCTGCCTGCAGATCTCGATCTGCAGGTGATCCAGCGTGAGGCGGTCGCCGGCGGTCGCAGTGAGGTGGTGCTGACCGGCCAGCCTCGTGCGGGAGCGCGTTCTCCCGTGCGTGGCCTGCGCCTGCGGGTGGACGAGGAGACCGGGATGGTCACGCGCATCGAAGCAGAGAGCGATGGCAAGCGCGGTTTGCGCCGGATCGTTCGGATCGCCTACTTGGGCAACGAATTGCCCGGTCTGGTCGACTACCGGCGTCCTTGGTGACTGGGTGCCGGGTGGCAGTTGTCCCAAAGCCGTGAAGGTCGCGTGGGTGCCTTGTCCACTGGGCTCGACCACCTAGCGTGGGGTGGTTCCTGTGCATTCGGAGCTGCTCACCGTGTATCCCACCAAACGATCGCTCGTCCTGCCCTGGTTGCTGGCGCCCCTGTTGTTCGCGCAGGCCGCGGTGCAGCCGGTGGCGCCCCAGAGCAAAGCGACCGTACCGTCGTTCGCGATGGTCGTCACCGAGCGCTTCGCTGCTTGGGACCGTGACGGCAATGGCACCTTGTCGCCGAGTGAGATCGACGCGCTCTGCGTGGATCCGGCGGTCCGTGGTGCGGAAGCCGCTGCCGTCGCCGCCCTCAAGCGTGTGGTGCGAAGTGGCAAGTATGCCGTGCCGCCTTTGACCCCCGACGGCATCCTCAACAAGACCCGCGCTCCGGCGGCGAGTTCGGGCAAGGCCGAGGATGCCGACCGAGCCGATTCGACGGAGCGTGCTCCGACGGCCGCGCTGCGGCCCGTCAACTTCCCCGCCAGCTTTGCCAGTTGTCTGCGCAAGATCCAGACCACTCCGCGGGTCTTGTTCGCCGACGAGACGCCCGATCTCGACAAGTGCCGCCAAGGACCACTCGGCGACTGCTACTTCGTCGCTGCCGTGGGCGCGTTCGTGCATCGAGATGCCCTCGCGGTGAAGCGTCTGCTCGAGCCGTTGCCGGACGGCCGCTTTCGCGCCACGTTCGGCGATGGTGGCAGCATCGAGGTGTCGCCTCTGACCGACGCCGAGATCGCGCTGTCGGGAAGCACGGGCGACGAAGGCCTCTGGCTACCCGTCTTGGAGAAGGCTCTTGGACAACTCCGCCGCAGCAAGGACCCCGAGAAGTTCGCGATGGAGACGGCAACCGATGCCATCGCCAACGGCGGCTCGGCCGCAACGATCGTGCGCATGCTCACCGGGCACCAGACCGAGCGCATCGCTCTGAAGCGAGTGCCGCGCAGCACCGCGAAAGGTCCTGATGGAAAGCCGGTGGTGTCGACTCCTCAGCCCGCGGGTGACTTGGAGGAGCTGGCGGCCCGCGTGCGGCGCGAAGTGGGAGCGGCGATCGAAGGGCGCCGGTTGGTCACCTGTGGTACTGGTACCGAGCCTCAGCCTCCGGGCATCAGCGGCAAGCACGCCTACGCCGTGCTCGGGTTCGACGCGACTGCCGACACGTTGTTGGTGTGGAATCCCCACGGCAACGGGTTCAAGCCCAAGGGCGAGCCCGGGCTCGCCAACGGCTATGCCACTGCTGCTGGGATGTTCCGGATCCCGGTGGCCGATTTCGTGCGGGTGTTCCGCAGCGTGGGCATCGAGACGACCCGCCCGGTGGACACCGGCAAGGGCAAGTGACTCGATCCGGTCCGTGGCTGTCGGCCTGACGATTGCCAGGTTCACCGGCCGCGGGGCAGGTCCTGCTCGCGGATGGTGAACGGGGCGAACCGCCGGCGCCATTCGTCTGGCAGCGGCTTCTTTTGCAGCGTGGCCATGTCCACGGTCGCCGTGACGATGCGCGCGCGACACAGCGGCGCAGGATCTTCGCCGCGGGTCATCCACATCGCGAACTCCACCGAGGAAGTGCCGATGCGCAGGACTCCCAGATGGACCCAGGGCTCGTCGCCGTAGCGCACCGGAGCATAGAACTCGACGTCCAGCTTGACCGTGGGCAGCCCGAGCTTGTCGTCGTGCAGCAGGCGCGGATACGGGTGTCCCAGGCCGTCGCTCCACCAGTCCTCGAACGCGCAGTGGAAATAGTGCAGCAGCTTTGGGTAGTAGGCGATGCCTGCGTCGTCGATGTCGCCGAAGCGATACCGCAACCGCGTGCGGAAGCTCATGCCGAGGCGCCGCCGGCACCGGCCATGGTCGCATCGTCGTCGCGATTGCGTTCGCTGTTGCGAGCGCACCAATCGGCCAGAGCCGGCACTTGCCGAGGCAGGTCCGGGTAGCGCTGCAGCTGGGCCAACAGCACGTCGACGGTTGCCTGGGTGTCGGCTTCTGCGGAGTGTGCGCCCTCGAGATCACGACCGCAGTAGTGGCGGACAGCAGCGCTGAGGTTGCGCGGACCCATCAGGAACCGGTCCCAACCGGTCTCCTTCACGTTGAAGATCACCTTGGCATCGACCAAGTGGCGCCCCTTCGCCTCGAATGGAATGCCGTGTCGCTTACACTCCGCGAGCCAGAGCGGCACGTCGTAGGCGATCTGGTTGAAGCCCGCGAGATCGCTGTCGCCGAGGAAATCGACCAGCTTCTGTGCCACCTTCTTCAGCGGGGGGCCCCAGAACAGACCGCAGGCATCCAGGGTGTGGATGCCGGTGACCTTGGTTGCGGACTTGCTGATCTCGATCCCAGGGTTGATGCGCTGCACCAACGTCTCGCGCCGGCCGTCGGGCAGGAGTCGCACGAATGCCAACTCGACGATGCGGTCCTTCTGGGTGTCCAGACCGGTGGTTTCGAAATCCAGAAAGACGAGCGGACGCTGGAGCTGCAGGATCATCGGTGGGACGCCTCGTGGCTGCGCTGGGCACCTGACCGCACCCAAGTCGCGACCACGGCATCATGCGCAGGACCCGACCCAGGGCAAGCTCGGCATGGGCTGGCCCCGGCGGAACCCGAGGCTGTGGATCGTTGCCCCCTCGGCGTCCGGGTGGCGGGCCCACGTTGCTCGGCATCGCGCTCCATCCTGCGTCCCAAGCTGAAAGTCCCCCAATCGGGGTGATTCAGTCGAGCCAGCGGCTGCTCAGCCGTTCGACGCTGGCCACCCAGTCGTCGTGACGCTGGTCGAGGCTCTGGAACGCTGCACTCCAGTCGATTTGATCGTCGTGTGGCACCGCCGCATCCGTGGCTGGAAGCAACCAGCGCTCCTCGATCTCCTGCATGTGCAAGACTCGGCTGGTCAATTCCTCGATTGTCCCGTGGAAGGCTTCGCGCTCGGCTGCCGAAAGATCGCCCAAGGGTTCCCAGAGCAGCATCAGGGCGTGAACCAGGTCGGTCACTTCCGTCTGTAGGCGCAGAAGATCTCCGACCTTGCCGGCACAGAAGTCGTCCCCGCGCATCACGAGCGCTGGCCAGACGTGGTCGCTCTCCTTGCGGAAGTGCACGGTGAGCAGGAACTCGCGCAAGAACTGCAGGAGCTCTGCCGTGTCTTCGGCTGGCAGGTTGCCGCCAACAACCGAGTATTGGCCGATGGCCGCGAGTGCCGCGAGTGCACGTCGCACCAGGGCATGGTCAGCCCGCAAGTGGTCGGTATGGCGGGGCATGCGGGGGCGGAGTGGCGCAGCAGGCCGGTGCATCAGTAGGAGGTCAAGTCGGGGGTGGCACTGAAGATTTCGGGGCGCCCGCCCACGCATGGCCAGCAAGCCAGCCGCCCTGGAAAGTTCTAAAGAATTCGCCTTGCGTTCGCCGAACAGCAGGCTAACATAAGGACAACAAGAACCGCACAAGGTGATCCATGCGAACGTTGCGACAGTCTGTTCTGCCTTTTTCCGCCCCGCGTTCTGAAGCCGTCGGCCGCGGCGGAAGCTGGCTTTTGGATGGGTCTGGCTCGCTTGGTAGCGCGCCGACTCGGCGCAGCACGACCGGCAGATTCGTCCCCATTGGGAACCCTAGCCGGTCAGGTTCTGGGCATGAGTGTGCTCTGAGAGCTGGCAGGGCTGGGCGTGCCGACCAAGCGGTGCCGATTCCCAAGGCGTCCTCCCCGAACGCTGGTCCGGTGCCTCTTGTACGGCAAGCTGGTGCGAGTGCAGACCAGCGTGCCTGCACGCGGGAAACCGATCGTAACTTGGCGCCGTCCTTTGCTGCAAAGCGTTTTCGGTACGCCGTGGAGCAAGCCGGTGTTAGCATGATGTTCGCCATCATCCTGATCTTGACCCTGTTCTCCTGAACCAACTACTCGATGCAGCGCGGGTTCTCGATTCGGCACTGGGATATGCCCCCTGGTTGGCATGCATCGGCAGCTTCTGCGTCCGCAAACCCGTCCTGCTGTTCCGCCGAGGTCTCGGCGCCCCCTAGGTCTGTTCTCCCGAGCCGCAATCTTCCGAGCGGTAACCGCCTCTCCCACGAACACTCCCCGAACTCCGCTGGAGACACCATGGACATCATGCTCACCGAAAAGCAGATTCGGGTGCTGCGCTACTTCCGCGACTACCGGCGCGAGAAGGGCATCGCACCGACCCTCGACGAGGCTGCAGCAGCGCTTGGCGTCAGCAAGATCACCATCCACGAGCATCTCAACCAGCTCGCGCGTAAGGGGGCGATCCACCGAGATCGGGCCAGGGCGCGCGCGGTGGCCATTCTGTACGACCCGGACGGTGCTGTCGGGGGCGCCGGTGACGCAGGCCGATCTGCCGTCCCATCGTTGCCCCTGGTTGGCTCCATTGCAGCAGGCCGCCCGATCGAGGCCATCGAGGATCGTCAAGATCTCGAGCTCACCGATCTGGTGCCGACTGGCGACCAGATCTATCTGTTGCGAGTCCGTGGCAAGTCGATGATCGAGGACCACATCGACGACGGCGACCTAGTGGTCGTGGAGAAGCGCGCCACGGTTCGCGACGGTGAAATCGCGGTTGCGATCTTGGAGGGTGAGGAGGCCACCTTGAAGCGAGTCTACCGCGAGCCAGGTGGGCGGTACCGTTTGCAGCCGGCCAACGCGAGCATGGCCCCGATCATCGTGCAGGATCTGCAGATCCGCGGTGTCGTGCGCGGCGTGATTCGTCGATTCCGCTGACCCTGGTATGGTCGAACCGGGGGATCGACCAGGGACTGGCTCCGACCCGGGCGGTCCTGAGAAGCCGCAACCTCCTGGTCGTCGGCTAGACGGTCCGTTCGTCGATCGCTGCCTGCCAGGAAAGTGGGCGTGGTGTCGGTGTGGCGAGTCGAAGTCGTATCCGTACTGCGATGGATCTCACCGCGGCACTGGCATCACGCCCTTGAAGATCGTCCTCGAAGCGGAACAGACGGTTGCTTGGTGCGCTTGTGGCGCGTCAAGGAACGCACCGTTCTGCGATGGATCGCACTGCAGACGTGCGGAGAACGGATAGAGCGCTGGTATCTGGAGCAGACCGGTGTCTAGAGCAGCTTGGCCTCTAGAGCAGCTTGGGTGGCGTGGTGCGATGGTTCGGCAGCCAGGCGTCGCGCAGCGACACCGCCGCAGCACCTGCGCCAGGATCGCGCTCGATCGTGAGTGCGCCAACGCCAGCCGAGGGTGTGATGACCAACTGTGCCACGACACCGCGGCGCGCGAGGAGAACTTCGATGGGTTGGCCAACCGTGGCCACCGCCTGCAAGACGTCCCCCCAGCGGTCTGGGTCGACTCGCAAGCCCGCCAGGGCCAGAATCTCGTCACCAGGGGCGATGCCGCTGGCCTCCGCGGGTGTATCTGCCTGCACGGTTGCTACGGTGGTCTTGCCTGCTTCGAAGCTCAAGCCGAGGAAGGGGCGGCCGGCGTCCTTGTGTACGAGCCGCAGACCGAAGGGAGCGAGCAGTAGCGCCAAGTCAGGGTCGAGGACGCCTTCGGTCCAGGCACGCAGCAACGCGACACATTCAGGGCCACCGATGCTGGCCACTGCGGCGAACACGTCTTCGCGGCGGTAGCCGCGTCCCGCGGCGAAGGTGGCGGCGTAGAGGCTCCGCAGAACGTCGTCGAGGCAGCTGCGGCCCGCGGTGGCAGCGCGCAGCTGGAGATCGAGGCACATGGCCGCCACGGCACCGTTGCCGTAGTAGTTCTGCGACGAGTTCTTGGTATTCGCGTCCGGACGATAGAGACGGATCCAAGCGTCGAAACTCGACTCCGCGAGCGAGAGCCGGAAGCGTCCGGGGGCGGATCGCATCCCAGTGATGTTGCGCGCGGCCACAGCCAGGTACTCCTCGACGTTCGTGAGGCCCGCACGTAGGCACAGGAGGTCGTCGTAGTACGCAGTCCAGCCCTCGATCAACCACAGCAGCTCGGTGTAGTTCTCATGTTCGTAGTCGTAGTTCCAGAACTCGGTTGGCCGCAGCCGCTTCACGTTCCAAGCGTGGAACAGTTCGTGAGCGGCCAGCGAGAGGAACTCGCGGTAACCCTTGTCGGTCCGGAGCGCGGTTCGGCTCGCCAGCAGGGTCGTGGACTCACCGTGCTCGAGTCCGCCGTGGCCGTCGGCGGTGAACAGACACAGGAACAGGTAGTGTGCATACGGAAGGCGGCCACCGAACACTCCGGCGGCGGCGCGCACGATGGCGGACAGGTCCTGTGGCAGCGAGCTTGGCGCGGTCAACCCACCCAGTCCGTCGAGAACCACGCCGTGTGGTACACCCTCGACCACGAACTCGAGCCAAGACCCAGTTCCGACCAGGCATGGGGCGTCGATTGCTTCGTCCAGAGTCGCCGCCACCAGCGTCTCGTCAACCGCGGTCTGCAGCGTCGCGCCTGAGCCAGTTGCTGCCGTGGGCCATGGCAGCACCCGGTTGTCTGCAGTCCGGCGTGGCAAGCTGCAGGCCAAGCGCCAGCCGGCCGGCTTGCGGACCAGGATCTCGGCCCCAACGTCGGGTTGGCCAACCGGCCACAGGAGTACGCACGCGTGGTTCCAGTAGGCGTGCCCTGCGGTGAGATCGGCCGTTCGCACGCTGAGTTCGTGAGCATGCACCGAGTACTCGACACGAACACGACGCGTGCTCGGCGCGATTGCGATCGTGAAGCGATTCTTCGCCGACTTGGCGCAAGGCAGTGGTTCTCCAGATGCCGCATCGAGCGCGCGTACCCGGCCGAGGTGCCTGGAGTACTCGCGGACCAAGTAGCTACCTGGGGTCCAGGTAGGCAGGAACAACTCGATGCTTGGTGCGCCGGGATCCGACGTCTGGGTGTCGAATTCCAGTGCCACCTGCAGGTGGCGAGTCTCTGGCCTGGTGGCATCCAGGACGAACCGCAAGGGCCCCGCCACGGCGGGCGCCCGGAATGCGTTTGTCGTCACAACTTGTGTTCTGATGGTTGCTTCCGTAGGGCGTCAGCGGGAACGCAGGCAGTTTGCGCGGCGTTCTGCCCGGATTGGATCGCGGCGAATCTTCGCCGAGGCGTAAGATGCGTTGGCCCGCCGACCAAGCACGGTGACCCGCGCGCACGGCAAGCAGGCCGGCACGCGCAGGGCGCACGGGTGGTACGCCCGACAGGAGTTGAACCTGTAACCTCTGCCTTCGGAGGGCAGCGCTCTATCCAATTGAGCTACGGGCGCGAACTAGAGAGCAGTACACTAGCGGTGCCACGGGCCCGAGCAAGAGACTCGATCCAGGAATTGGCCTCTCGCCGTTCCCCTCACACGCTAGCTCCGCCGACACCCACGCTTCGTGGGCTCCCCAACCTGGATTGCCTCGGGGTGGAACTAGTGGTTCAATACCTTGGCCGCCCGTTCAGCCCTGAAACCTCTGGCTGCACCCTGGCTAGAACTCCCGGACCCCTGAAAGCTGAACCGATGACTCGGACCTTGGCATCGCTGTGCGCGGTGGCAGCTGCTGCTTGTGGCAGCTGGCTGCTGCTCGGCGCGCCGCCAGCGCCTCTGCATGCCGACCAAGCCATCGAGCTCGAGGACAGCGACGACGACTTCCTCCCCGATGCCGTCGAGTGGGCGGTGCTGACGAATGCGCATGCGGCCGACACCGACACGGACGGGTTGCCGGACTTCGTCGAGGTGGTGCAGAGGGGTTCGCCGCGGGCCACGGGAACGACTCGTGCCCTGGACCACGAGATGCGCGTCGTCGTCACGGCACCGCCGCTCGGGTCCGCTGGTCCGGCTTGGCTCCATCTCCTGTTTCGCTTCGTCGGTAGCGCCTCGCTGCTGAGTTCGTTCCAGGCTTGGTTGGAAGTGCCGAATCTGCCGGGTGTTCGGGTTCCTCTCGACTTGCTGGGCTTTCACGGCGTCGATTTCGCCCAGCGCATCACGGCTGCCGATGGCCTCTGGGTGCGCTTGTCGGTGCCGATGGTCTCGGAGCCCCTGCTTCGATCGATTCTGCCGTGCTCCATCCAGGCGAGCGCCACGATCGGCAGCAGGACAGTCGTGACGGGGGTGAAGCTGTTCGACGTGCAGGGTGTGGTCTGCACCTTGGCCCCCCTGGGTAGCAACACGAATCGTGTCGCCATGCAGAGCATTGGAGCTCTCGGGGCAGCGCTCACCCCAGGTTCGAACCGCGTTTGCATGTTGACGCTTGCACGCGCTGGCAGCGGCCCTTCGGGCACGGTGTACGAAGTCGTGGCAGCTGCCTGCGAGGACTGCAACGAGTTGGAGTGCGGCGCTGGGTGCCCAGATTCGGTCGGTTGGGTGTTCTCGATTCCCGGCGGCCTCGAAACGATCACCGGCGGCTGAGGTCCTGCACCGGCGGCTGAGGTCCTGGCCTGTTCCAGCGCAGGTGCGCTCCGCGGCGAGTTCTTGGCGGCGCAGGTTGCTTCGGTTCCAAGGCAGGGGACGCGGGAGAGGCGAGCTTGCCGATGTAACTTATTTCCCCTCCTCCCCTTGAGGTGATTGGTGGGAGTGAGATCGTGGCAAATTCGAGGAATTCCCACGGAACCCAGCTGCCGCCTGCAAACGTCTTCGACGCATGGACCTCGTTCGTGACCCTGACGCCGACTTGGTGGCCGCGTGTCGGCGCCCAGACAGCGACGAGTTCGAGCGGGCCTTCGAGACTCTGTTCGCCCGCTACCGGGATCGCGTCTACGCGATTGCCTTCCGGACCTTGGGCTCGGCGGCCGACGCCATGGATGTGGTTCAGGAGACCTTTGCTCTGGTCTTCCGGAAGCTCGACACGTTCCGCGGCGGTTCGCTCTTCAGCACTTGGCTGTTCCGCATCGTGGTCAACAGCAGCATCGACCAGCGCCGTCGAACTGCCGTTCGGCAGCGTGGCATTCGTGCGCTGCCCGAGGACGAGGATGCCGATGCTCCGGACCAAGCGCGTGGACCTGCCGAGCATGCCGTCGCCGCCGAACTGAGTGACCAAGTGCAGCAGGCCATGTCCCTGCTCAGCCCCAAGTTGCGCGCCATTCTGGCGCTGCGCTACCTCGAAGACATGTCCTACGACGAACTTGCCGCGACGCTCGGGTTGTCCCTGGGAACTGTCAAATCACGCCTGGCGCGTGCTCACCTCGCTCTGGAACACCTCGTTCGCACCAAGTTTCCCCAACTCGACCTGGGTGTCGCGGCCCCTGATTCCGCAGCCGGAGGCGTTGCATGACTCTCCCCGAAGGTCTGGATCCCCCCGAACGACTGGATCCCACTGTCCCCGACCATCCGCCGAGCGCCGCATGCCGCGCTCACCTGACGGATGCTTTGGAGCACGGGGTGGGGCGAGGCGACCATGGCCTTTCGTGCTCCTACTGCTCCGCTCGATTGGCTGCCGCCGAGCGGCTCGTCGCGGCTTTGAAGCAGCCGGTTGCCGTGCCGGCAGAGCTCTCTGGAGCGGCTGGCTCCGCTGCAGTGTGGGAACGGATCCACTCTCAGTTGGAGTCCGGTGCGCTTGGGCGCCTGCTGGCAGCAGGCATGCCAGTCGTCGCCCCTCCGTCGGTGGCTGCTTCGACGCCTCGCCCACAACTGCCTGCCGGTTTGCTGGCGTCCGCCACCTTGGCTCCACCCCTGCCGAGCTCGGGGCAGTGGGCTGCGGTGGCGGCCAGGCTCCGCGACGATCGACACCAGCACCGCTCCCTCGTGCGTCGGTCCCGCGTGGTCGGTTTGGCCCTGGCCGGCACTGCAGCAGCTGCGTTCTTGGGCTTGTTCCTGGTTTCGCGGGAATCCCGGGACGAGCCATGGATCGTGCTCGTCGATACCATGACTCAACCCGGTTCCTCGTCTGTGGCCGGTGAATTCTCACCGTTCTCGGTGGTGCGCCGCGGCCACTGAGTCCTCTCGTTCGCTCTCGTCCTCGTTTCGCGCATTCCTCCATGCCAACCCCCCACCTACACCGGCAATGGCGCGCCTTCCTGCGCGTTGCGGCCAGCTTGCCACTGCTGGTCGGCATGTTGGCGTCGGGGCCTGCCATCGGCCAAGTCGCGACCCAGACGGCACCGAAGGCGGTGGCTGCGGGCGGCGGCACGCCGCCTCCGGCCGCATCGACCAGCGTCACCCTGGCGAACCTCGCCCAAGCCGAAGCCTGGGTCCCGCGTACAGCGACCCAGGTGCGTCGCTTCTTCGAGAATGGCAACGTCGTGGCCGTTCGCGAGGAGTTGATCGTCGCCGCCAACGGAGCTCCAGACCCCGAGTTCTCGCTGCGGTTCTTGGCCGTCGAAGGGGAGCCCAGCGGCTCTTCGAGTTGGTCGACCTGGGCACAGAACTACGCGCGCTACGCGGGCCTCTACCATCGTCATGGCAGCTTCCGCATTCGCGATCTGCAGCGAGCCACGGCGAACTACACCCTCCACGATCTCGGTCCCAGCCAGAGGGCCGGTAGGAGTGCGCGGCGGGTCGTGGTGTT
This sequence comes from Planctomycetota bacterium, assembly GCA_016795295.1. GTDB lineage: Bacteria > Planctomycetota > UBA1135 > UBA1135 > UBA2386 > JAEUHP01. The sequence goes on from JAEUHP010000268.1 coordinate 32,156, forward strand.
CCCGGTCCGGCTGGACAAGTCGGTCTGGTTGCTGGATGTCGATTCCGTCACCTGCGTGGTGCTCTACGCTGCCGAGTACGACGTGCAGCTGCGCCTGCTTGGCGAGGTCGAAGCTTTGACCTTCACCCCCGCCGCGAACGTAACCACTCCCTTCGTGCCGGTGATGGGCATCACGGCTGTGCCGAGTGTCGACGCGGCGCGCCGCTCGATGCCTGGTGCCATGTTGGTCGAGCCTTCTTTGCAGGACGTGGCCGAGTATGCGCTCGGCAAAGCCCAGGTGGTCGACAACCCGCTGAACGGTCGGCGGTCGTTGGTGCTCGCCTACACCGACGGCGTCGACGAGTTCTTCGTGGTGCAGTCGCCTGGCTCCAGTGACTGGTTCGCCGGTCTTCCCAGCCAGAGCAAGGCTGGTGGCGGGGCGCCGAGGACCATGGCTCGCACCCGTGACGCACAGATGACCAGCCTGCTCTTCTGGCAGGGCGGCACCGGCTTCCGTGTCGATGGCCGCGGGTCGTTGCGGCGGCTCGACGATTTCGCCAAGCAGGTCTACCGCCAAGCGATCCTCGGCGGCTGAGGCTGCCCTGCGCCGATTCGCCCTCGGATGCAGTTGTCGGGCGCCGTTCGGCGATCCATCCATCCCGGTGGTGCGTCGCGTGTCTGCGACGGGGATCGCAGGGCTGCTACGCTTGCCGTCGAATCCGCGCGACGCCGTGATCGCCAAGGTCGCCGCGGCGGTTCCCATTCGCCTTGGCAAGGGTGTTGGAGAGCGCGACGCCACTTGGCACATGGGGTGCTTTTCGACGTCGAACTCCTGAGCACTCGACGATGGACTCCACCCCCAACGACAACTCCCAGTCCCCCGAAACGCTGAGCTCTGCCGAATACCGCACTCGGCTGGCCACCAAGCTGAACTGCTTGATCGCGGTGCTCGAAGTTGCGATCGGCAAGATCCAGAAGAGCATGGATCTGCCCGGTGCGAACGAGGAACGGCTGCTGAAGATTCGCAGCAACCTCGAGAACACCTTGTCGATCTGCCATCGCGCCAAGCAGACCTTGGAGCGCACCGCGGCCGGCAAGCCAGCCACGAAGCCCGAACAGGATCGCGCGCAGATGTCGGCACGGGACTACGTCGAGCTGACCAGCATCGACGAGTACCGCAAGTTCCGGAAGCTGCCGCCGATCGGCAAAGACGAACTGGCGGCGATCGACTTCGACGAATTGGCACGCCGGCTGACGGAGTCCTGATCGGACCGTTCGTCGCCGCCCGTGATTTCACCCTGACGAACCCGCGCTGGCATCGGCGGGTCGGCGTCGCGGTGGCAGCTCCTCCCGCTGCGTCTTCACTGGGTCGAGGCAGAATGCCGATCCCGGTTCGGGAACGGCATGACAACTGCACTGATCGGGAAGGTGGGTGCGTCGCTGGACAAGGCGCACGTTGCCGTGGTGACCAAGGCTGGGCTCGGCGGCTTCGTCGCCGGGCTCGTCCAGGCTGGCCACGAAGTTCGGGAAGTCGCAGATTGGAAAGACCTTGCGAACCAGGAACTCGGCCTGGACCTGGTCTTCTGCGACGACGAGGCTGCTGCGGAACAGCCAGCGGACCTGCCACTGCCGACGGTCGTCGTCAGTGATCGAATTCTCGCCAACGGTCAGGCCGTCGGCCTGCCCAGCCATGGCCAGGACGCTGCGCTGGCGGCGGTGCTGCAGATGGGCTGTGCGTTGCGCGAGGCGGTTGGTCGGGCACGCGAACTGGAACAGATTGCGGGGAGCGTGCGCAGCGGTTCGGCGCTGGCGGGCAGGAGCGCGTTGCACCGCAGGTTGTGCAGCGTCGTGAGCCGAGCGGCCGACAGCGACGCCACGGTGTTGGTGGAAGGCCCTGCCGGCGCCGGCAAGTCCTTGGTGGCGCGCGTCGTGCATTGCAAGAGCCGTCGCGGCGTTCGCCCGCTGGTTACGCTCGATTGCGCCACGGCCGATGCCGATGCGGTGGCCAAGGCCATCGAGGACAGCCGCAACACCACGTTGGTGCTCGAGAGCATCGACCGTCTGACGCCACCGGCTCAGTCGATCCTGGTGAAGCACCTGAAGGAGCGTTCCCAGGCCGCGAAACTGCCACAGCCACGCTTGATCGCGACCACCTCGGCACACCTGCCCGAACTGGTGGCGCGCGGATCGTTCCGCGAAGATCTCTACTACCGCCTGAACGCCTTCCCGATGGTGGTGCCGGCCCTGCGCGAGCGCCCCGAAGACGTGCAGCCGATCGCCGAGGCGATCCTGGCGCTCGGTGCCGCCCAAAGCGGCCGGGCGGTCTCGGTGTTCACGCCCGCCGCGGTCATGTTGCTGGAATCGATGCCTTGGCCGGGCAATGCCGCCCAGCTCGCCTCGGTGGTTCGCCAGGCTCAGATCCAGGCCGGTGGGCAGGCCATCGACCGCGACCACCTGGTCCCGCCGCCCATGATGCCGGGCAGCGGCACGCACTCGGCGCCGTCGGGGGCGGGGCGTCCGGTGGGTGCTGCGGAGCACGTGGAACCAACGGAGGATTCGATTCGGCCCTTCGAGCAGGAAGAGCAGATCTTGCTGACGCGGGCGCTCCGCGCCACCAAGGGCAATGTGCGACGCGCCGCCCAGCTGCTGGGCATCGGTCGAGCGACCCTCTACCGCAAGATCCAGCAGTACCGCTTGCGGCTGCACTGAGCTGGCCGCTTCATCCTGCGGGCGGTCGGCGCGAGCCGAGCGCGGCGGAGAGATGGCGCCCGGGACTTGCATCCAGAGCCCGGCGTGGTAGCGAGACGCCATGGTTGCCGTCCCGATCCTGTTCGCCGACGAGCACCTGGTGGTGGTCGACAAGCCAGCGTTCACCCTGGTGGTGCCCGCTCCCGGCCGGAACGGCCGAACCGTGGTCGACCTGGTCGCGGAGCAACTCGGCCGGTCCGTGTTCGCGGTGCACCGTCTGGACGAAGAAACCACTGGCTTGCTGATCCTGGCGCTCGATGCCGCCGCCAAGTCCGGCCTCGAGCGGCTGTTTCGCGACCATGCGATCGAACGCGACTACCTGGCGCTGGCCAGCGCCGCGCCGTCCCCCCCCGCTGGACGCATCGAGTCCCAGCTGCGGGAGGACGCGGCGGGCGTGGTGCGGGTGGTGCCGAGGGGCGGGGAACGCGCGGTCACCCATTACGAAACCCTGGCGCGCCGCGGCCGGTGCGCGCTGGTCCGCTGCCGGCTGGAGACCGGACGCCGCAACCAGATCCGTGCGCACTTTGCAGCGCTGGGTTGCGCCTTGGCCGGCGACCGGAAGTATGGATTTCGCGCCCGCCCGGGTGAGAAGTTCCAGCGGGTGATGCTGCATTCTTGGTCCCTGGGGTTTCGCCACCCGGTGTTGGGCACCGAAGTGCGGCTGCGGTCCTTGCCCGCCGAGGCGGCGCTGCGGCCCTGAGCGAACCGCCGCGCGCGGCCCGCGGTGGCGGCGCCGTCCTGGCCGTCGGTGAAGCGGATGCTGCCTTCGCATCGGTGTTTCGCTACACTCCCGGGGCAGTGCCAGTGCCCATTCGCATGACGCAGGAAACCCTGTTCGGTTTCCTGACCAGCACGAAGCTGCCCGTGGTGTCGAGTCTGGCGGGTGTGATCCGCTGGATCTCGCTGGGGCTCGGCGTTGCCGCAGCGGTCCAAGGCACGGTGTGTTGGGTGCTGTTCGAGGATGGCTTCTGGGCCGCTCACTTGCCGTGGTCGGGTGCGTTGCCGGCGCTCGCCTCCTGCCCGCAATTCCTGGCGGCTTGGTGGCGCTGGCGGCAGGGTCGCCTGCAGCCAGCGGCCACTTGGCTGTTCACCGCATTGTTCACGCTGACGATCCTGGCGAACTGGCCGCGCGGCGCGTTCGGCGTGTCGTGGTACCTGCACCCGGTCCTGGCGTTGTTGGCCACCATCGGTTTGGGCGTGATCCCGGGGCTGTTGCTGACGACGGCAAGCGTGATGGCGCTGTTGGCGGCGGCCGCGTTCGGCCCGAGCACCGAGCTGGCCACGCTGATCGGTGATGAGGCGCTGTGGGTGCATGCGGCGAGTCTCGCCAGTCTGACGTTGGCCTCGGCGCTGGCGGGAGCGATCACCAACCGGCTGGTGTTCCAGGCTCTGCTCACGGCCGAGGCGCAGCGCCGCAAGAACCTCGAATCGAGTCGGGCTCTGCGCTACCGCGAGAAGCTCCTGCGGCATGCACTACGCGTCGAGACCATCGGCGACCTCGCGGGCATGGTCTGCCACCAGCTGCGCAATTCGTTCCAGGTGCTGCAGGGCCATGTTTCGCTCGGCGAACTCGCCGACGATGCCGAGCGCAAGCACCGGCTGCAGCTGATCGAGCGGACGCTCGACGAGACGCGGCCGCTGCTCGACCAGTTGATGGTGATGGCGCACCCGGAGGAGGGCACCGCGACGCAGTGTGACCTGCGCCCGATCCTGCGCAACTTCCACGAGCAGGCACGGCTCGTGTTGCCGAAGTCGATCGACGTTGCGTGTCTGTTGCCCGAAGAGCCCCTGCCCGTGTTGCTGAACCCCCGCGGTTTGGTCCACGTGCTGTGGAACCTGACCATCAACGCCCGTCAGGCGATGCAGGCTGGTGGGCGGATCGTTTTCCGCGCCGGGGGCGATCCCGAGCACGTCTGGTTCGAGGTGAGCGACAGTGGCTCAGGCATCCCGAAGGAACTGCGCGAGCGCATCTTCGACCCCTACTTCACGACCAAGCCGCCGGGGCAGGGCACTGGACTGGGGTTGACCGCGGTCGCCCGCTTCGCGCGCAGCAGCAACGGTTCGATCCAGCTCCAGAGCGAGCTTGGCAAGGGCACGACGTTCCGGCTGACTTTCCCTCGTGCCGCCCACGCGATGGCGTGGTCGGCAGCCCGCGCGTCGGATTCGGCCTAGGCCGAGCCCAGCGCGCCGTCCTGGCTGGCGGTTCGCCAGCCGGTGGCTCGGCGCTGGCCGGCAGGCGCCGCGGTACGCGCAACGTGGCCGGTGCTCACCCAGGCAGGCAAACTGCCCGACCCAGGCGGCGTGAGACGATCTCACCGAGGATGGTGTGCAGTTTGCCGCGCCCCTTGGTGTCGATCCAGGCCTTTTGCGCTGCGTCGTATACGAAGTGCCAGGCCGAGGCGCCTTCCGCCAGCCAGATCTGATGCGCGGCTGCTTGGCGGTTTGCGATGCAGATGCTGTTCGAGGAAAACCGGATGCGCAGCACCCCGCCGGCGAGATCCGCCTCGAGTTCGTCCGGGTCGAAGGCGTCGAGGGCGGCTTGGAGCGCGTGGAGGCACGCGTCGGCTTGGGCGAGAAACTGCTGGTCCGCGGAAGTGGTCAAGAGTGCTGCTCCGGAGGGGCGCATGATGCGCCACCCAACGGCGTGGCACCAGAGGCGGCTTGCCTCAGCCCGGAATGCGTAGGGGCGTAAAGTGGTGGGCGACGCCGTGTTCCGGATGGGGCGGAGGGGTGGTGGGTCCAGAGTCGGAAGGCTAGCTGTACGGCCCCTCTGCGAAGCTTCGACGCGGGCAACTCGGTCCACACTTGCCAGCAGAAAAACCTGTCGGGGGGCTTGCAGAAAAAAGAGTGGCCGACGATCCTCTCCCTGGATCGTCGGCCACAGCTAGCGGTCCCGGTCGCGCCAAGTTTGCCCTCTCGATCAGCCCTGCACCCACCTCTCTTGCGAAGTTGCGGGTGCAGGACCGCGCGGCCGGGACCGCTCGTCCCATGCACTCTTAGTAGACGTTGAGGGGGACAAAACTTTCCGCGACTGCTGAGTTTTTTGGCGCGCCTGAGTTTTTTGGCGCGCCGCTGCCGGAAACACAGGCGGCGGGCCGCATGCTCCGTTCGGTGCTGGGAACTCTGGCGGCTCGGCCAGCGAACCATTCGCGAATTCGCGAAACTCAGGCGTTGGCGCGGCGTTGTGCAGTGTTTGCCCAGGTGGGCAGCAAGTCGCCGACCGCCACCCGCTCGGCTTCGGCCTCGAAGCCCAGCAACACGCGATGCTGGAGCGCGGGCAGCAGGCAGGCATCAAGGTCTGCTTGCACCACCGCGGGGCGGCCCGCGAGCAGGGCGCGCGCCTTGGCACCCAACACGATTGCCTGTCCTGCGCGGGCGCTCGCGCCGTAGCGCACGAACCGTCGCGTGCGTTCGTCGGCGTTGGTTTGGTCCGGGTGCGTGGCCAGGACCAGCTCCGCAACGAAGCGCAGCAGGTGGCTGCCACACAGCACGTGGCGCACCAGCTGCTGCAGTTCGGCCAGTTCCGCGGCGCTCAGCTGCACGGAGCTCTCGGCCGCCGGCTCGCCGGTGGTGGCGGCCAAGATCTTCGTCATCGCCGTCACGTCGGGGGTGCGCACGTCGAGCCGGAACAAGAAGCGGTCGAGCTGGGCCTCGGGCAACGGGAACGTGCCTTCGAGTTCGATCGGGTTCTGCGTCGCCACCACATGGAACGGTTCGGGCAAGCGGTGGGTGGTGCCGGCCACGGTGACCGAGTGCTCTTGCATCGCCTCGAGCAGCGCGGATTGGGTCTTCGGCGAAGCTCGGTTGATCTCGTCGGCGAGCACCAGGCCGGCGAACAGCGGGCCGCGTTGGAAGCGGAACGACCGCTGGCCGCCGGCTTCGTCGATCACCTGGGTGCCGGTCACGTCGCTGGGCATCAGGTCCGGTGTGAACTGGATGCGTGCGAACTCCAGACCCAGGCCACGGCCGAGGGCGCGCACCAAGCGCGTCTTGCCGAGGCCCGGCAGGCCTTCGAGCAGCACGTGGCCGCCGGCGAGCATCGCCACCAGCAGATCCTCGACCAGCTGCGGCTGGCCGATCACTTGACGACTCAGCTCGGTGCGCAACGCGGCGACCTTGGTCAGCAGTTCGCGGGCGCGAGTTTCGATCGGATCGGTGGCCATCGTCGGGGCAGTTGCGCGGCGCCGGGAACGGCGGCGCGCGGTTCCCGGCAAGCGTAGCTTGGCGCTGCGGGCAGGCCAGACGATGATGCGCGGATGCGTTCGTTCGCTCCCTTCGCCATGGCACTGGCTCTGGCCGCCTGCTCGAGCGTGCCGCCGCGGCCGGTGGCAGCCGACGCCGAAAGCCTGCCGCAGCGGCTGGTCGATGCCCCCTCTGCCGCCCGCCGGGACGAGCTGATCCGCACCGCGATCGCCGCCCTGCTGGAACGGCGGTATGCCGAGGCCGAGCGCGACGCGGTCACCGCGCTGGCGATCGACCCCAGGGCGCCGCGGGCCCTCGCAGTGCGCGGCATGGCGGTCTTGCAGCGGGCCCGGCGCACCGAACCACCCGATCTGCAGCTCGCCGAGGCCGGGGAGACCGACGCGGTGCTGGCGGCGCAACTGGCTCCGGCCGATGCGTTCGTCGGGTGGTTGCACGCGGCGTTGCTCGCGGAAACCGGCCACCTCAGCGCGGCAGCCGCAGCGGCCGATGCGGCCCTGGAGCGCTGCGCGGCGGCACCACCGGCCGAACGCGCCGCCCTGCTCGGCATCGCCGGCACCTACCGGTACGAACTCGGCGAAGAACGGGCAGCGCTGCCGCTGTTGCAGGCGTACACCGGGCTGCGGCCGGGCGATGCCACGGCCCACTACCGCATCGGCGCCTGCCTGTTGCGCATCGCCCAGGTGCCGACGGGGCCCCGCGGGCCGCTGGTGGCACAACAGCAAGCCGAAGCCGCGGCGGCGGCCTTCGAGCGCAGTGTGCAGCTGGCGCCGCAGGACCTCGATGCGGCACTCGCCATCGGTACGGCCTGGTTGCGCGCCGCCGAGCTGGCCGGCGAACGCAAGGACGACGCCGTTCGCGATCGGCACCGTGCTGCGGCCGTCCAGCTGTACCAGCGGCTGGCTGCGGAGTGGCCGCAGGCGGCCGAGCCGTGTTTTCGGCTGGGCATCGCCGCCGAGGCGGCGTTGGACCGCCCGGCGGCGCGTGCCGCCTATGCCGCGGCGCTCGAGCGGGATGCCGAACACCTGGGTGCGCTGCTGAACCTGGCCAACCTGGCGCTGGCCGACGACGACCGATCGTCTGCGGCAGGCCTGCTGCAGCGGGCCCTGGCGGTGCCGGCGGAACGTTCGGATCTGCGCGACGCGGAGCGCAAGCGTATCGCGGAACGCCTGCGCAACCTCACCGTGCGGTGAGCCCCTCACGGGGCGAAGCCGCTGCTCACACGCCCATGATGCTGTAGCCGGCGTCGACGTAGAGCGTTTGGCCGGTGACCCCGTGCGCGAGTCCCGAGAGCAGGA
>JAEUHP010000280.1 GCA_016795295.1 Planctomycetota bacterium
AACCATGCTTGCCGCGCCTGCTCCTGGTCGTCTCCCCGTGCCTGTTCGACGCCTGTGCGATGCTGTTCGAGCGCGGCGTCATCGTCTGCGACGAGGACGGCGGCATGACCCGCCGCGGCTTCGAGACCTTTGCGCAGCACGTGCAGCGGGTGGCGCGCGGGGCCGGGTTGCAGGCCAGTGTGCCGGACGGCCGCGACGGCGCGTTGTGGCAGCGCCACCACGAACGGCTCTACGAACGGCTGCTCGACGCGATCGACCCGGCCCTGGTGTGGCAGCCGCAGGCGATCCGGCGCTACTTCGGAGTCGCGTCCGCCGTCCAGGATCTCGACGACGGCGGCCTCGAGACCCACCGCCGCGCCTACCGCGACTGGTATGCCCTGTGCCACCGCCAGCGGCCGGACCAGCGCACCGTCGCCGAGCGCCTGCTCGCCGGGCCCTTGCCCGATGCCGAACGCTGCCTGCTCGAAGCCTGGATCGCAGCGCCCGTCAGCCTGTACGTGGTGGAGTCGGTGCGCCCGCCGCTGCTCCTGCTGCGCGACGTGTTCGCCGACGGGCAGGTGGTGCTGCGCGATGGCAGTCTCAGCCTGAGGCTCGAGCGCGGCGCGGCGCTACCGGCGCGGATCGGCTCGGCCAAGGGCCATCGCTTCCTGGTTCCGGCCGGGCCGCTGCTGCGCGGCGAGGCGATCCGCGCGGCCCTCAGCGACCTCTGGCAGCGCCACGGCACGTTGACCGCTGCCGAGCTGCGGCAACAGCCCGAACGGCTCGGCACGTGCTGGCTGCTGTTCCTGCGGCCTGCGGCGGACTCCTTCGCCATGCTCCTGGACCTGACCCGGGGCATGCTGGGCCACTTCACCGCAACCTACCGGGTGGCCGACTGGCAGGCGCTGAGCCAGGCGCTGGACCGCCGCGAGGACGTCGCCTGCGTCGACGAGTTCGCCTGGGAATGGGCGGCGCCGGAACCGCGCGGGGAGCGCATGGTGGCCCAGTTCGAGCGGGTGGTCGACGAACTGCTGGTGCACAGCGAAGTGCGCCCGTGGTTGCATCAGGCGCGCAACTGGCTGGAGCAGATCCCCGGTCTGCAGTTCGTCTCGATGCGGGCGATGCCGCCGCAGCGGCCGCGCCGGCGGCCGCGCCACGACCGCACGTCGCTGCCTGCCGAGTTGCTGGCGGTCGCCGAGGCGGCCATCGTGCGGCGCTACCTGCGCCGGCTCCGCGAGCCGATGCGCGAGTTCGGCGGGCGCTCCCCGAACGAAGTCGCAGCGCTGCCGGAGTTCCGCGAGCGCTTGCTGCAGATGATCCGGTCGTGGCCGGATCCGGAGGAGTTCGATCTGCCGGCGCCGCGCGAACGCCTGCGCCGCGAGCTGGGCCTCGACCGTGCCGACGCGCCGCCGGGGGAGGGGGTGCCGGGGGACCCGTCTGCCGGGGACGCGGCGGCGGGCTCGGCCGGAGGTCACGCCGACCGCGTCGAACGCAAGAACACGGCGTCCCGGTGGAACGCGAGGAACTTGACGGTTCGACCCAGCGCGTCCATGCGCTCGCAGCCCCCGGCTCGGCTACGCTGCCGCGGTGTCCGCCAGCCGCCACCTGCCCGCTCTCGCCGCCCTCACCCTGCTGTGCGCCTGTGCCGCCCCGCCACCCGAGTCCAAGACGCCCCCGGCCACCCCGCGCACCCTGGTGTTCTTGAAGACCGGTCCGCGCACCGAGCCGCTGGCCAAGGACGAGAGTGACCGCATCTTCGGCGGCCACTTCGCGAACATGAACCGCCTCGCGCGCGCCGGGCACCTGCTGGTGGCCGGCCCGTTCGGCAAGGTGCGCAGCGATGCGGGGCTGCGCGGCGTGTTCGTGCTGGCCACCGGCGAACGGGCGGCGGCCGAACGGCTCGCCAGCAGCGACCCGGGCGTCGCGGCGGGCGTGTTCGCGCTCGAATACCACGACCTGGTGACGGCGGCGCCGCTGCCGGAGTTCTTGACCGCCGAGTTGGCGGCGGAGGATGCGGCACAGGCGGCGGGGCAACCCGCCGATCCGGCGGCGCGCATCCGCAGCTACGTGCTGCTGCGGGCCAGCGCCGGGGCGGCGGCGGAGACCCTGCTGCAGAACCACCCGGCGGTGGTGCTGTGCGGACGCTTCGACGGCACCGGGTTGCTCGCGGTGCTCGACGTGGCGTCGGTGGCGGCCGCCGAGGCGTTGGTGGGCACGTTCGGCGGCCGGCTCGGCACGGTGGTGCTCGACGAGTGGTGGGCGAGCCGGGGCTTGGCGGACCTGGCGGGGCGGGTCGGCGGCTGACGACGGGGTCGCGGCTGCCTTGCGGCGGTGTGGCCTGGGTGCTGCGGATGGTACGCGTTGCGCAATCCGGGTCGTTCAGGGCAGGGCCCTCGAGACCCTCGCCAGCAGCCGCCTCAGTCCGGCAGCTTCTCGAGCACCAGCGAGTCGAAGCGGAACCACGCCTTGCCCTGCATCGCTTTCAGCTCCAAGCGCAGTTCCACGTCTGCCTGGAACGCGTCGATGCCGAACTCACAGGCCAGCTTGGTCCAGCCCTGGTTGCCGAACAGCCGCTCGCTGCGCGCGTCGCCGACCGCCAGCCGCACCCCGCCGGTCGGTTGCCCGTCGTCGCCCTTGGGCGGTGCCTCGACACCTTCGCTGCGGCCGGTCGCCAGCAGCCGATAACGCCCCTTGCCGAGCAGCAGCATGGTGCGCCACGCGCCCTGCAGCGGCTCGCTGCCGCGCTGCCGGCTGAACAGCGAGAGCGCGGTCACGCCCTCGAAACTGCGCTTCTTCAGGTCGAGGTGGTCGGTCTCCGCCGCAGGATGCCATTGGCGCAGGGCCACCGGCCGCCCGCCGGGGAACGGCAGCGGCTTCGGTTCCGGGGCGGCGACCTGTTGCTGCAAACTGCGGTAGCGCGCTTCGAGTCGGCCGAGCAGGTCTTGCACCGCGCCCTGGAACGCCGTGGCGGCGTCCCCGCTGAGTTCCTTGCGCAGTTTGGCGGCCTGGGCCGTCACCTTGGGCTGCAGGCGCGCGGGCGCGAACAGCGGCAGCAACTGGCGCAGCCGTTCGCGGTAGCGCTTGCGCCAAGCGGGCACCTGCATCACCGCTCCCGCGGCCAGCGCGGGCGGGTGGCGCAGGATCGATGCTTCGGCGTCGCCGAACAACTGGTCCATGCCGTGCGGCAAGAACCTGGCGCGGCCGGGCGCTTGGCCGATCCACAGCCGGTAGTTGTTGCGATTCTGGCTGTAACCGTCCCAGTGGCCGACCATCGCCTCGAGGGCGCAGAAGTCGAGCAGCGCTTCGACGTCGACGGCCTGCTCGAAACGCGCGGTGCGTTCGGCGTCGAAACCCGTGCACAGTTCGCGCAGGCGGCGCAGATCGCTGTGGTCGGCGGGGCCGTTGCCGGCGTCCTTCTCCAGGTCGGCGTCGAGGTCCTGGCAGAAACCGCCGTCGTAGAGGTTGCCGGCGTCGGTGCCGAACACGCGCAGCAGGAACTGCTTGTCGAAGCCTTCGCGCAGCACGTAGAGCCCCATGTCGACGCCGTCGAGCCAGAGGTGGGCGTGGCCGGTGCGCGGGGCGGGATGGCCGGCGGCGGTGAACAGGTCGTGGCCGAGCCATTCGCACAACCGGCTGTCGTCCTGCACCCCGTTGTTGAGGTGGAAACGCAAAAGACCGTGGAAGCGCTCGCTGGCGCCGAACTTGCCGAGGTGCACGGTGAAGCCCGGGCGTTCGTCGATCGGCTGGAAACTGCCCGCGGCGCCCTTCAACTTCACGCCGACCTGCGCCCACGACAGCTTGCCGTCGATGCGCAGCGCCGCGGCGGTGTATTCGCGCGGCTTGTCGCGCAGCGCTTGGCGGGATGCGGGCGGCAGGGTGAGTTCGACCTTGACCACGTCACCGCGGGCGAAGAACTCGCGCGCGGGATCGGGGTTCGCGGGGGTGGGGCTGCCGGTGCCGGGTGTCGGTGGCTTGCCTTGCGCGGCGAGCGGGTTGGCGGCGGCGAAGGCCGCTGCCAGGGCCAGAGCCTGGGCCAGGGCGATGGCGAGGGTGCGGCGCTTGGAGGGCATGGCGAGGGGATGGTAGCGGCCGGGTGGACGATGGGGCAGGAGTGCCTTTCGGTGCGCGGGCCGTGGGGCTCTGGGCGCACGGGCACGTGCGTCGCCATGGGGTGCTGCCATTGGCTTGGTTCCACGAGGCCTGCGTGCGACGCTAGGGCCATGTCCAAAGCTGCACCCGACCACCACGATGCCGAACTGCTCCTGAAGATCTACGACCTGCGCCGCGAAGCGGTGATGCGGGAGTCGCGCGATGCGATCAACCGCGACTACTGGCCGCGCAACGCCGAAGAGGCGCTGGCGATCTTGAAGCCGGAGCATCCGTTGAACCGGGCGTACCGGCAGACCTCGACCTATTGGGAGATGGTCTATGGCATGGCCCGCCACGGCGTGATCCATGCCGACTTCCTGCTGGAGAGCAACGGCGAAGGCCTGTTGCTGTTCGCGCGAGTCGAGCCGTATCTGGCGCAGATCCGCGAGCAGACCAGCCCGCGCGCGTTCCGCAACGCGGAGTGGCTCGCCGGCTCAGGGGAACTGGCCGCCGCCATCATGGCCACGTTCCGTGGGCGGGTGCAGAAGCGGCTCGGCGGCAAGTAGGCGAACCGCCGGCGCTGCCGCGCGCGATCAGGACTGCGACAAGCCGGCGCGCAACCGCGCCGCCGAGACGGCGGGCGGCAGCGAGTTGATGTACATGTCGCCGCCGAGTTCGAGGCCGGCCATCTGGCCGGTGCGCGGCTGCAACTCGAAGTGCCAGTGGAAGCGCGCGCCGGGCACGCGGTGCAGCCACAGATTGAACGCTGGGCGGCCGAGGCCGGCTGCCACGGCCGTGAACAGCGCGTGCAGGCTGGTCGCCAGGGCCGCGGCATCGGTGGTCAGGAAGTCGTCGTCGCAGCGGTGCGGCAGCAGCCAGGTTTCGTGCGGCAGCTTCGGCACGGCGGGGGCGAGCACGCTGTGGTGGGCGCCGCGGTGGACCAGCCGGCCTGCGCCTGCGGCCGTGGCGAGCGCGGCGCACCAGGGACACTCGGCCAGGCCGCGGACGGTGGCGAGTTCGAGTTGCAGGCGCGGCGGCAGTTCGGGCAGGCCGAGCACTTGGCTGTGGTTGTGCGCGATCGAGGCGCCGGCCAAGGCGCCGACGTTCTTGAACAAGAACGCCGTGGCGAGGCCCGGGGTGCGCTCCAGGGCGGCCACGCGGCGTTGCCACAGCAGCACGGCGGCGTGCCAGGCTTTGGCGTCCAGATCGGCGGGCTGGTCGTGGTGGGTGTTGCCCTCGGCGATCACTTCGTGGTGTGCGTTGGCCGGGTACTTGTTGGGGAAGGCGCGCGCGGCCCAGCCCGGGCCGTTCGCCGCATTCGCGACGGGGCGCACTGCGTCGACTTCGGCCGGGGTGTCGGCTTCGTGGCCGGGGCAGAACGGGCACCGCCGCGCGCCCTCGCCGCCCGAGGTCAGCTGCGGCCGCTGCTGCCGCTGCGGTGCGAGCAGCACCGGCCGGCCGGTGGTCGGATCGCGCAGGGTGCGCGGCGTGTCGGTGCCGCCGTCCTGCGCCGCGTGGTCATGGTTCGCGGGGCTCCGGTTGCCGTCGTGCATGGCTGCGCCGGCCCCCGTCACAGCGCAGCCAGGACGCGGTCGGCCACGGCGGCTTTGGTGAAACCGAAGTGCGTCGCCAGCACCTGGTACGGCGCGCTGGCGCCGAACGTCGTCTGGCCGATGCAGCGGTCGAGCCGGCCGGTGAACTGGCACCAGGCCTCGGGGCGCCCCATCTCGAGCGCGAACACCGGGGCCTGGCCGAGCACCGCCTGGCGGTAGTCGGCAGGCTGTTGCCCGAACAGCTCCACGCACGGCATCGACACCACGCGGGTCGGCACGCCGCGCTGGCCCAGCAGTTCGGCAGTTTGCACGGCGAGGCCGACTTCGGCGCCGGTGGCGATCAGGGTGGCGCGCGCCCCGGGGGCGTCGACCAGCAGGTAGCCGCCGCGCAGGGCATCGCTGGCGCGGAACGAAGCGGCGTGCGGCAGCGCGGGCAGGTTCTGCCGGGTCAGCGCCAGCGCCACCGGGCCGTCGCGGCGCGTGAGCGCGTGGCTCCAGGCGGCGGCGGTTTCGGCGCCGTCCGCGGGGCGGAACACGTGCAGGTTGGGGATCGCGCGCAGCGTGGCGAGGTGTTCGACCGGTTGGTGGGTCGGGCCGTCCTCGCCGACCATCAGGCTGTCGTGGGTGAACACGAACACCGCCGGGATGCGCATCAGCGCGGCGAGCCGCATCGGCGTGCGCATGTAGTCGGCGAACACCAGGAACGTGCTGCCCGCGGGCAGGAAGCCGCCGTACAGCGACAGGCCGTTCAGGATCGCGCCCATGGCGTGTTCGCGCACGCCGAAGTGCAGGTTGCGGCCGCTGCGTTCGGTCGCGGCGAACGAGGGGCTCTTCTTCAGCCGGGTTTTGGTCGACGGGTCGAGGTCGGCGCTGCCGGTGACGAGGCCGGGGACCAGTTCGGCGGCCTTCTGCAGCAGGTTGCCGGACAGAGCCCGGGTGGCGGCGGGTTCGGCACCGGCCGCCGCGGCGAGCTGGGCGCACAAGTCGGCGGGCACGCGCCGCTCTTGGAACGCGGCGAACGCCGCCGCGCGGGTCGGGTCGGCCGCCTGCCAGGCCGCGTGGGCCGCCAGCCATGCAGCGCGCAGCGCCTCGTTGCGCGCCACGGCGCCGGCGAACACGGCTTTGGCGCGCGGGTCGACGAAGAACTCCTCGGGCGGCAGGCCGAGGGCCTGTTTGGTCGCGGCGACTTCGGCCTTGCCCAGCGGCGCGCCGTGCACTTCGTGGCTGCCGGCCTTGTTCGGGCTGCCCTTGCCGATCACGGTGCGGCAGCACAGCAGTTGCGGCCGGTCGGCGGTGGCCGCGGTGGCGCAGGCCAGGGCGCGGCGGATCGCCGCGGGATCGTGGCCGTCCACCTGCTGCACCACCCAGCCTTGGGCCGCGAAGCGCGCCGCCAGGTCTTCGCTGGTGGCGAGGTCGGTGTGGCCTTCGATGGTGATGCCGTTGTCGTCGAACAGGCACACCAGGTTGCCGAGGCGCAGGTGTCCGGCCAGCGCGGCGGCTTCGTAGCCGATGCCCTCCATCAGGTCGCCGTCGCCGCAGGTGACGAACACGCGGCTCTTCAGGCCCGGATGCTGGAACCGCGCCGCCGCCATTTCGGCTGCGATCGCCATGCCGACGGCATTGGCGAACCCCTGGCCGAGCGGGCCGGTGGTGGTCTCGACCCCCACGGTTTCGCCGAACTCAGGGTGCCCGGGGGTCTTGCTGTGCAGTTGGCGGAACTGGCGCAGGTCGTCGAGCGCCACCGGATAGCCCGCCAGGTGCAGGAGACCGTAGAGCAGCATCGAGCCGTGGCCGCCCGACAGCACGAAGCGGTCGCGGCCGAGCCAATGCGGGTCGTTCGGGCTGTAGCGCAGGAACTCGGTCCACAGCACCGCGGCCACGTCGGCCATGCCCATGGGCATGCCCGGGTGGCCGGAGTCGGCTTTCTGCACGGCGTCCATGGCAAGGCCGCGCAGGACGTTGGCGACGAGTGGGAGATCCGGAGCGCTGGCCGTCATGCCATGGCAGCGTAGGGGGCGACCCGTACGGACTCCAGGCAGCCTTCCCGCGGCCCTCAAGCTGCCTTGTGCGCAGCCGATAGAAGGGTCGTGGGGAACGTGTCGAGCCAGGCCACGACGGCGGTGATGCAGCGCGCGGTGCGCCTGCTCAAGGGGCTTGGGGCAGGCTCCCCGTCGACCCGCCTCGGCGAGGTGCCGAGCCACGCCGCGCACCTGTTCGCGGTGCTCGACACCATGCTCGGCGTGTTGCCGGAGACCGCCACCGAGGCGGCGCTGGGCGAGCTCGACCGCGTGGTCGAACTGCTGCACATGGTCGACAAGGAGTGGCCCGGCTGCGGCGACGCCGAAGCCGTGCGGCTCCTGGACCTGGCGGCGCAGCGGCTGGAACGCCTGGCGCGCGACTTCGGCGGCGGCTGAGGGCTCCCTGGAACTCGCTCCAGCCGCTGCAGCGGGCTGGATGGTTCGCCTCGCCGGTGGCTGTTCCCCGCGTTGCAGCGGCTCCCAGCAACCCGAACTCGAGCCGCTACAGCGGGCTGGATGGTGCGTCTCGCCCGTGGCTGTTCCCCGCGTTGCAGCGGCTCCCAGCAACTCGCTCAGCTGTCTCGCCCGCAACCGCGGGCGAGACACCTCAGTGCCCTTCGCGCACCGCGTTGACGTTCCAGGTCGGCACGGCGATTTCGACCACGCCGTCCGCAGGCCGGCGCAGCAGCCGCGCCTGGCAGCCGAGCCGCGACTCGAGGCCGACGTCGCGGGCTTCGTCGAGCTGGTCCAGTTCGTCCTCGCTGGCGGTGGAGAGGCACTCGCCACCGCGGTGCACCTTGACGTGGCAGGTCGAACACGCGCACACCCCGCCGCAAGCGTGGTCGAGGGCCAAACCCTGGGCCATCGCCGCTTCCAGGATGCTCTGCCCCTGGGCGAGCGTGAACGTGCGGCTCTCGCCGCGCACGGCCAGCCGGGCCGAATCCGTGGCAGCGGAACCTGTGGCAGCGGAACCTGCGGGGGAACTGGTCATCGCGGTGTCTCCGGCGGGGTGGCGGCGGCCTGTTCGTCGCGCAGCGCCTTGGCCACGGCCGCGCCGATCACGTCGTCGGCGATGGTCGCCGTGACCTTGGTCAGCGCTTCGCAGCCGGCTTTGAGTGCGGCCGCGTCGGCCTTGGCCGTCAGCAGGGCATCGAGCTGCTTCAGGGCCTTGTGCACGGCGTAGGTCTGGTCGGGTGGCAGTTCGGCGAGCCGCAGGGCGCTGCGCGTGCCGCGCACCATCGCCTCGGCCTTGTTGCGCACTTCGATCGCTTCGCGCGCCACGTAGTCCTGCTGCGCGTGTTCGATCGCATCGAGCATCATGCGCTTCACTTCGTCGCGCGACAGCCCGTAGGAGGGCACCACCTGGATGCCGGCTTCGACGCCGGTGCGCTGTTCGCGTGCGGTGACGCGCAGCACGCCGTCGGCGTCGACCAGGAACGTCACCGCGATGCGCGGCAGGCCGGCGGGCATCGGCGGAATGCCGCGCAACTTGAACCGCCCGAGCAGGCGGCAGTCCGTCGCCAGCTCGCGCTCGCCCTGGTAGATGGCGAGGTCGACGCTGGTCTGCTGGTCGACGCCGGTCGAGAACTCTTCGGTGCGGCTGGTCGGGATCGTGCTGTTGCGCAGGATCAGCTTCTGCACCGCGCCGCCGAGCGTCTCGATGCCGAGCGACAGCGGGATCACGTCGAGCAGCAGCAGCGACCGGTCGTTGCCGGCCAGCACGTCGGCCTGGATCGCCGCGCCGAGGGCCACCGCGAGGTCGGGGTCGACTTCGGTGTGCGGGGTGCGGCCGGTGAAGGCGGCAAGGCGGGCGCGCACCAGCGGCACGCGCGTGCTGCCGCCGACCAGCACCACTTCGTCGAGCTGTTCGAGGCGCACCGCGGCGTCGAGCAGCGCCTTCTGCACGCAGTCGAGCGTGCGCTGCACCAGGGGTGCGATCGCCGCTTCGAACTCGGTGCGCGCCACGGTGAGGCGGGCGGTGCCGTGGGCGCCGAGGTCGAGCTCCAGCGCGGCCGTGGCCTCGCTGGAGAGGCGGATCTTCAGCCCTTCGGCGGCGCTGCGCACCGCTTGCAGCACATAGGGATCGTCGGCATGGGGGCCTTTCGGCAGCGCCTGCAGGATGCGTTCGGCGAGCAGCGCGTCGAAGTCGTCGCCGCCGAGGTGCGTGTCGCCGGCGGTCGCCAAGACGCGGAACACGCCGTCGTCGATGCGCAGCACCGAGACGTCGAAGGTGCCGCCGCCGAGGTCGTAGACCAGCACCGTGCCGTCCTTGCTGCCGTCGATGCCGTAGGCGAGTGCGGCGGCGGTCGGCTCGTTGAGGATGCGCAGGCATTCGAGGCCGGCCAGCGCTGCGGCGTCCTTGGTCGCCTGGCGCTGGGCGTCGTCGAACCAGGCCGGCACCGTGATCACGGCGTCGCGGATCGGCTGGCCGAGCGCCTGTTCGGCCGTCTGCTTGACCTGCTGCAGCACCAGCGCCGAGATCGCCTCCGGCGACCACTGGCGGGCGCCGATCTGCACGCGCACCAGGTCGCGTTCGCCGGCGACCACGCGGTACGGCAGGTTGCGCGCGTCGGCGCGGCACTCGCTGGCCGAACGGCCGATCAGGCGTTTGGCCGAGAACACGGTGCGTTCGGGGTGTTGCAGGCGCAGCGCTTTGGCCGCCCTGCCGACCAGGGTGCTGCCGTCGGGATGGAAGCAGACCACCGAGGGGATCAGGGGTTCGCCCTGCTGGTCGCGCAGCACCCGGGCCTGCTTGCCGGTGCGCACGGCGGCGAGGCTGTTGGTGGTGCCGAGGTCGATGCCGACCACCAAGCGGCCGCCGGCGGGTTTGGGGGCACCGGCCGGTTGGGGAGTGCCCGTCGGGTTCTGGGCGCCGGTGGGGTTTGGGGCGCCGGTGGGGTTTGAGGCAGGCGGAGTCACGATTTCAGGTCCAGATCGGCGAGCGCTTTCTTGTGGTAGTTCGCAGCGTGGCAGCGGCGGGCCGCGGTGTCCAGATCGCCTTGCAGCACTGCGGTGCGCACGGCGGCGAAGTCGGCGGCGAGGGCGGTGGTCAGCCGTTCGCGCAGCTGTGGCACGGCCGCCCCGCTGGCGAACGCCACTTCTTCGGCGAGTTCGAGCGCTTCGGCGAGGAAGCCGGGGTCGAGTTTCTGGTGCTGCTGCAACACGCCCGGGCGCAGCAGTTCGAGCAGCGCCTTGGTGCGCAGCCACGGATCGCGCAGCACCCGCCAGGCGTCGTTGATCTCGGCCGCGCGCTGCAGCACCGCCATGCAATCCGCGGTGTCCGCGGCGCGGTGCAGATCCGGGTGGCACTCCCGCGACAGCCGCAGGTAGCGGCGCTCCAGCGCGGTTTCGTCCAGATCCAGCGTGTGCGGCAAGCCGAACACGGTGAACGGATCCGGAGTGCCCGACGGGCTGGCAAGTCCAGAGGGGCTCACGCCGAGAACGAGGTGCCGCAGCCGCAGGTGCCGGACGCTTGCGGGTTCTTGAACACGAACCCGCGGTCGAGCAGCCCGTCGTTGAAGTCGAGCACGGTGCCGCCCATGAAGAACTCGCTCTTCTTGTCGACGCAGTACTGCACGCCGTGCATGACGAAACCGAGGTCGAACTCGGTCGGACCCTGCGGGTCGAAGTCGAGCACGTAGGTGAAACCCGAGCAGCCGCCGCCCTTGGCGCCGATGCGCACCCAGGTGCCGGCGGGGAAGTTCTGCTCCTGGATCACGCGCTGGATCTCTTTGGCGGCCCGCTCGGTCAGGTGCACGCCGCGCCCTTGCTTTGGTTCGGTGGGCAGCACCGGGGTCGGGGCCGTGCCGGGGGAACTGGTCGCGTTCGATTCCTGGGTCATGGTCGTTCCTCGCTCGGGCGCTTCGGCTCAGGCCTGCACTGCAGCGGTCGCGGCGCGCTTCTTGCGCCAGTCCTCGATCGCCGCCTTGATCGCGTCTTCGGCGAGCACCGAACAGTGGATCTTCACCGGCGGCAGGGACAGTTCTTCGACGATCTGCGTGTTCTTGATCTGGGCCGCGGCGTCGACGTGGGTGCCCTTCAGCCACTCGGTGGCCAGGGACGACGAAGCGATCGCCGAGCCGCAGCCGTAGGTCTTGAACTTGGCGTCGACGATGCGGCCCTCGCCGTCGACTTTGATCTGCAACTTCATCACGTCGCCGCACTCGGGTGCGCCGACCACGCCGGTGCCGACGTTGGGGTCGTTCTTGTCGAGGGCGCCGACGTTGCGGGGGTTCTGGTAGTGGTCGAGGACCTTGTCGCTGTAAGCCATGGGGTTGTCTCCGACGGTGCTGGAATGGGGTGGTGGGGTGGTTGGCGGGTTCGCGTGCTGGTGGTTCGTGTGCTGGTGGTTCGCGTGGCGGTCAGGACACGGTCCGTCAGTGCACGGTCCACTTGACCTGGGCCAGGTCGACGCCTTCTTGCACCATCTCCCACAGGGGCGACATCTCGCGCAGTCGTTTGACCTCGGCGACCACGCGGTCGGCGGCGAAGTCGACTTCGGCTTCGGTGGTGAAGCGGCCCAGCGAGAAGCGGATCGAGCTGTGCGCCAGTTCGTCGCCGAGACCGAGGCTCTTCAGCACGTAGCTCGGCTCGAGGCTCGCGGAGGTGCAGGCCGAACCCGACGACACCGCCAACTCCTTCACGCCCATGATCAGGGATTCGCCCTCGACGTAGGGGAACGACACGTTGGCGAGGTGCGGCAAGCGCGCGTTCTGGTCGCCGTTGCGCACCGCGTCGGGCAGCGCGGCGAAGATGCGCGCTTCGAGCCGGTCGCGCAGCGCGCGCAGCTTCGGCACTTCGGTGGCCATCTCGGCGCTGCAGATGCGCGCCGCTTCGCCCATGCCCACCACCCCGGTGACGTTGAGCGTGCCCGAGCGCATGCCGCGTTCGTGCCCGCCGCCGTCCATCTGGGCGGTCAAGCGCACGCGCGGGTTCTTGCGCCGCACGTAGAGGCAGCCGACGCCCTTGGGGCCGTACATCTTGTGCGCCGACAGCGACAGGAGGTCGATGTGCTGCGCCTCGACGTCGAGTTCGATCTTGCCGGCGGCCTGGGTGGCGTCGGTGTGGAACAGCGTGCCCTTCTGCTTGCACAGCGCGCCGATCTCGGCCAGCGGGTGCAGCGTGCCGACTTCGTTGTTGGCGGCCATCAGCGACACCAGGATGGTGCGCTCGGTGATCGCTGCGGCGAGCTGGTCCAGGTCGACGTGGCCCTGCCGATCGACCGGCAGGAACGTCACTTCGAAGCCCTGGGTCTCCAGGTACTTCATCGGGTCGAGCACGGCCTTGTGCTCGGTGACCGCGGTGATCAGGTGGTTGCCCTTCTGCCGGTACATCTGCGCCACGCCCTTGATCGCGAGGTTGTTGGCCTCGGTGGAGCCGCTGGTCCACAGGATCTCCTTGGGGTGGGCGTGCAGCAGGTTGGCGACCTGCCCGCGCGCTTCTTCGACCGCGGCTTCGGCGGTCCAGCCGAAGGCGTGGCTGCGGCTGGCGGCGTTGCCGAACTGTTCGGTGAAGAACGGCAGCATGCGCTGCACCACGCGCGGATCGCACGGGGTGGTGGCGCTGTAGTCGAGGTAAACGGGCGTCTTCATCACGGCGGGTTGGTCGAACGGGGTCAGCGGGGGGCCGTCTGGGTGCGGCTCTGGGACAGCGGCGTGGTGGCCAGCGCCGTCAGGTTGCAGAGTTCGGCCAGGTGGATCTGGCGGAACAGCTGCGCGATGCGTTCGTGCACGATGCGCATGGGCTGCCGGCTCGGGCAGAAGCCGATCAGCGAACAGCTGTGCTCCGGTTCGGTCTGGCTCTTCGCCAGCGACAGCAGGCCGGTTCCTGCTGGGCGGGCAGCTTCCAGGCGGGCTGCTTCAGGGCGGGCGGCTCCTGGGATGGCGGCATGCCCACCCGTCCCGTGCCCACCCGTCCCGTGCCCACCCGTCAGCCGCCCCTCGACGCAGTCGACCAGCGTGAACGGCCCTTCGACCACTTCGAGGATCGCGCCCAGCGAGATGTCGTAGGGCGACTGCAGCAGCTTGTAGCCACCCTTCAGGCCGCGCACGGACTCGAGCATGCCGGCGCGCGCGAACTCCTTGAGCAGGTTGGCGACCACCGACTTGTTGAGGCCCGCCTGGCGGGCGATCTCGTGCGCGCTCAGCACGCTCTCGGGGGCCGGACCGCCGGGGTAGGCTCCTTGCCGGGCGATCGTGCCCAGCAGGAACACCGCGTAGTCGGCTTTCTTCGAGATGCGCAGCATGCAGTCCTGGTAAAGTAGGCCCGGTTTAGGGCTCATTCAACCATCGGCTCGAAAAAGCCCCAGTTTCAGGCACATTCCTTGCCTCGAAGGCCGCGCCGGCCGACACCCAGCACCCGATGACCCCGCTCGACCTGCCCACTTGCCTCGTTGGCACCGACCTCAGCGCTCCGTTCGCCCGCAGCGACGCCCCGTTCCGCCTGGTGCGCCTGTCCGGTCCCGATGCGGGGGATTTTTTGCAGCGCCTGTGCAGCCAGGACGTGCTCGGGGCGGCCCCGGGTGAGGTGCGCCCGGCGGCGTTCTTGGACGCGAAGGGCAAACTGCAGGCGACGGCGCAGGTGTTTCGCCTGGAGGATGCCTGCTGGCTCGAGGTTCCCGCCGAGCAGGCCGAACGGCTGCAGGCGCTGCTGGAGCGCTACCACTTCACCGAGAAGCTGCGCATCGAACTGCTGCCCGCGGTGCCGGTGGCCGAGCAGATCTGGCACGCCGGTTCGAGCGCCGACCAGCGCGCCGAGCGCCACGGCGGTGCGCTGCTGGTGGGGGTGGCGCGCAACGGCATCGCCTGCCACCGCGTGCACGGCGCCACCCCGTCCGCGGTGCTGGTCGAAGCACCGGGCCGCGAACGGCCCGTGGTGCCGCGGCCGCTGGACGAACGGCGCGCCGAGTGCGCGCGCATGGTCGGCGGTTGGGTGCGGGTTGGGCTGGAGACCGAGCCCACCACGCTGGCCCTCGAAGCCGCCCTCGACGACCACTGTTCGACCCACAAGGGCTGCTACACGGGCCAGGAGATCGTGGCGCGCATCCACACCTACGGCCACACCAACCGCCGCCTGTGCCTCCTGCAGTTGGCCGAGGGGCCGGCCATCGTGGCGCCCGAGCCGCTCCTCGAACCCGCCGACCGCATCCCGGTGGGGCGGGTGATGCATGCGGTGGAGCTGCCCTCTGGGGTCGGGCCGGGCCGGCTCGGCCTTGGCTACCTGCCCACCGATTTCCAGGCGCCCGGGAGCCAGCTCCTGCTCGGCTCTGGCAGCGCCGTGCAGGTGCTGCGTCAGGCCGGACCCTTGCCCGCGTAGGCGAGCAGTACGTAGGCCGGCTCGGCAGCGGCGGCCAGTTCGAGGCCTTCGATCGCCGCGGGGCCCGTGACGCACCACGCGCTGTCGCCGCTCGCCAGCGCCGCGCCGATGCGCACCGCACCCCGGCTGCGCACGAACACCAACAGCTCGTCCGCCACAGGGCGCCCCGGCACCGCGGCGAGCCGCAGGGTCTGCTGCGGCGCCAGCACCACTTCGTCGAGGCTCAGCGTCGCGGCTTTGTAGTCGGGCGCCAGCACGCGCTCGACGGTGCAGCCACCGGCCGGAAGCTGCTGCATGCGCCGCGGCGGCAGCGATTCGGCCGCCGTCGGGAACGACTCGGCCGGGCGCCAGTCGCCGGACATGGGGTCGAACGCCTTGCCGCTGCCGGCGAGCGGCAGCAGGGGCTTCTGGGCCAGTTGTGCGCGGCCCGCTGCGGCGGCTGGCGCGGCCGGCTGCCGGGCCGCCACCAGCAGGATCTCGCCCTGGCCGTTCGCGGCGTGGAACTCGGTGTGCTTGGGCAGGAACACCGCCATCGGCCGCCCGGCGAACGGGGTGCTGCGGGTGCCGCGCGCCGGCCATGCGGTACTGCCGGCGCGCAGGTCGAACGTGCCGGACAACACCACCACGGCGGTTTCGTGTTCGCCGGTGGTGAGGTGGTCGCTGGGTTGCGGCTGCCAGAGTTGGCAGTGCACGAGCCAGCGCGCGTTCGGCACGGCGGCGGTGGCGAGGCGCGGGTCGCCGGCGAACGGCAGCGCCAACAGGGGGGTGGGCGTCATTTGGCGGTCCTCGCCGGCCTGGCCTCGGGAAAGCGCAGTTTGGCGTCGCGCAGGATCTGCGCCTGCAGTTCCTGGGCGTGCCGCGTGCGCAGCCGCTGCAGCAGCGTGGCCTCGTCCGGCTCCGGTTCGACGTCCAGCACCTTGACCAGGTAGACGCCGTCGGGGCCGCGCAGTGGCTTCGACACCTCGCCGTTGGCCTGCCGGAAGCCGGCGTCGAGCACCAGTTCGGGCAGGCGCTCCGAGGCGCGATGATGCCAGCCGAAGTCGCCGCCCTGCGGCTTGCTGCCCGGGTCCTCGGTTTCGATGCGTGCCACTTCGGCGAACGGCTGCTTGGCCAGGCGTTCGAGCACCTGGAGCAGGTGCGCTTCGGCGGCCTGGAAACTGCGCGGGATCAGCGCATTCGGCGGATCGAGCGCGCGCACGAAGATCACGCCGAGGCGCCGGCGGGCACCGGCGCGCGCGGCGGCCCCGGCTGGATCGGCCGCAACTTCGGCGCGCAGGGTGGCGTCCGGGTGCAGTTGCTGCGCCAGCAGATCCAGCGCCACCTTGGCGCGGAACACGCGGGAACGCTGCAGGGAGACCAGTGTGTAGCCCTGGGCTTCGAGCAGCTTCTCGAGCGGCAGGCCGCGGTAGCGCGGTTCGGCGCGGGCGTCTTCGGCGAGTTTGGCGATCGCCGCTTCGAGCTGCGCTGCGGTGGGTTCGCAGCCGCGCTCGCGGGCCAGCGCCTCGAGGGCCGCCAGGTAGACGACCTGCTGGACGAAGCGGTCGCGTTCGGCGTCGGTGCTGGTGCGCAGCAGCAACAGGCCGAAGTCGACCATCGGCACGCGGGTGTCGTCGATCGCCACGGCCACGCCGGCCGGCAGCGCGTCGGGATCCAGCACCAGTTTCGCCTGCTTGCGTTGCTCCTGCAGCCACAGGCGCAGCAGGTCGCCGCTGACCTTGTCGGTGGCCTTGAGGCCGAGTTCGGCGCGCACCAGGCGTTCTTGGGCGAGCTGCAGGCCGAGGAACTCCAGCAGTTCGGCCTCGCTGGTGTTGCGCACGGCGTCGAACTGTTCGGGGCGCTGGCCGGCGGCGCGCAGTTCGGCCTGCAGGTCCTGCCAGAACTTGCGCACTTCGGCGTCGGTGGGCAGTTGGCCCTGCTGCTGGGCCGCTTTGCGGGTGAGGTGGCTGTCGATCAGCACGTCGAGCGCCTTCTGGCCCAGGTCCTGGCGGCGCAGGTGGAACGCCATTTCGACGGCGACGTCGGTCCGGGTCACCTGGGCCGGTTTGCCGCCCAGTTCGTAGGTGGCCAGCACGTCCGTGGGCGCTTGTGGCGTTGGCAGGAGCAGGCAGCAGAAGGCGAAAGCGAGCATCGGCCGCGCAGGATAGCAGGTCGCGCGGTGCCGGCCAGCCGAGGGTTTGGGTTGCCGAAGCAGCCTGCTTGGCGGTTCGCAGCCCTGGCAGCCGCAGGACTTGGTCGCTGGGCCGCGCTGCGCTGGGGCCGGGCCACTCGGAATGCTCCAGGAGCGTGCGATCTGCCCGCAGGGCTTCCTTGAGTCCTGAGTTTTTCCGGATTTTCTGACACGATCGCCACCGCTGCAGACGCCAACAGGGTAGTAGTCCGTCGTGCCCGGCCTGGCGACCGCACCGCGTGGTGCGGCTTCGGGCGAGGGCTGCTTCTGGGACCTTGGTCCTGGGGGCGGCCCGTGGCCGCCGACGCGACGTGCAGACTCCCGCCAAGAATCCTGCAATGCACTCTTCTCGCGCTCTCCCGCGTCGTCGTTGGCATGCTCTGAGTCTGCTGGTTCGTGGCATCGGGGGGGCGCAGCGCTCCTCTGCACAGTACTGCTGCTATTGGCTGGATCGCTGGTCGGGCAGGAAGAGAAGGATCCGTGTCCCAAGTTCAAGATTGGGCCGTTGCAGGGCGGCACGCTGCTCCTCGACACGTCCGGAACCGTGACCGAGAC
>JAEUHP010000293.1 GCA_016795295.1 Planctomycetota bacterium
CTGCCGCCTTGGTTCGTCACTGCGAACACACCGTCGAGCAGGGGTGCGGTGACGATCGCGCAGGGGCCGATGGCACTCGGGCCGCCGGTGCCGAACCACACCACGCACGGCGTTCCCGGAGTCTGGCTGCCGAGCGCGAGCGCGAAGTCGGCGCGGCCGAGTTCGGGCAGTTCGAGACTGCTCAATGCCGGAGGTGCGCCGGTCGCGCAGGCCGTGCCCACGGCCGTCGCCACAGCCGGGCGCGTGGTCAGCAGGCTCATCTGCATGGGTGAGCCGGCACCGAGTGCCAAGAGCCCGAGCCGGCGCGGGTCGCCGACCAGAGCCTGTGGGCTCGGCGCAGCACCGGCCAACGGCACCACCTGCCAGCTGCTGCCGGTCCAGGCACGGCATCCCGGCTGGACCGTCACCACCTGGCTGCGGCCTGGGTCGTAGGCCATGCGGTGGGTCGAGATGAGCGCCGGATGCGTGCTCGTGTCGGCGAGCGTCCAGGCCACGCCATCCCACTCCCAGGTCCGCACACCGCTCGCGAAGTTGCCGAGCAGCACGGTGCGGCGGCGCGCCTCGTCGAAGGCCGCGAGGGCCCCGAACACGCCGCCGGGTGCTGCCGCCGCGGCCACCTGCTGCCAAGTCGAACCGTTCCACAGCCAATGGTCGGCACGCACCGTCCCGGCGAAGCCGCCATAGAGCAGCACGCCGCCGCTCGGGTCGGCGGCCAGCGTCGCGAACGAGCGGGCCGGCGGCGCTGCCGCACGCTGCTGCCAGGCGGTGCCGTCCCAGGTCCAGGTGTCCGTGCAGAGACCGTTCGCGTCGGTGCCGCCGAGCAGCAGCAGGGCGCCGTCGATCGCCGACCAGGCGAACGCCGCACCGCTGCGGCGCGACGGGGCCACGGCCGGCTGGCGCTGACGCCAGCGGCCGTCGAACACCTGCAGAAGTTCGGAGTTCTCGGTCGTGCCGCCGAACACCACCAGTTCGCCGCGGCGGCGGTCGAAGCCGACGGCCGCGTTCTGGCGGAACGTCGGTGCCGTGAGGTCGTCGACCGGGCTCCAGAGATTGCCGACCAGGCGGCGGCCCGAGCGGAGGAAGGCCTGGGACTGGCCGACGAGGACCAGGCCCAGGCCGTCTTCGACCAGCACGGGCTGCGCGAACGGCCCGGCGTCCTGCGGCGTCGGCAGTTGGGTCCAGGTGGTGCCAGTGAGCACCCAGGTGTCGCGCCAAGCGAACTGTGCATCGCCGTAGAGCACGAGGCCACCGTGGGCCGCCGAGTAGCCGAACGCAGCACCCAGGCGCGGCCCTGGCCCTGGGTTGGTGGCCAGCGGCACGAAGTTGGTGCCGCTCCAGCGCCACGCGTCGCCGCGTACGCCCTGGCTGTCGGTGCCGCCGAACAGCACGCAGTGGTTTCGTGCCGGGTCGTAGCCGAACGCCGGCCCGTTGCGCCAGGGCAGCGGCAGCTGCGGTGACGCCGTCCAGTTGGCGCCGTCGAACTCCGCGACCTGGCTGCCGCCGGCGAGCGGGGGCAGGTAGATCACGAAGCGGCCGCGCTGTTCGTCATAGGCGATCGGCGGGAAGCTCAGCGGATGGAAGAACTGCTGGGTGATCTGCCAGATCCAGCGGCAGCCGTCGTGCACGCCGTGCACCAGCCGGTCCTGCAGGTCGAAGCCCAGCGCGTGGATGTGTCCAGTCGCCGCCGCGCGGCCCAGCGCGCTGACTCGGTTCAAGCCGTCGAACTCGCCGGGGCGCAGCCGCGCAGTCGCGCCGTTCCATTCGAACAGCTGCGCAGGCCGGCCCGGCACCGCGAACCACGTGCGCTGCCGTTCCGGGTCGTACACCGCGGCGCTGGCACCGGTGATCTGGGGCAGTTCGCGAACGGTGGTGGTTTGGCTGGAGGCAGGTGCGTTCCAGAAAGTCAGCGCGGCAAGGACGGCGAGCAACTGCGGCGGGCGGGCAGGCATTGGCGCAGTGTAGACGATTTCTGGCGGTCCGTTGCGGGGCGGTTCGCGCGGGCCGGGGCTTGGCATGGTGTGGCCGATCCCTACAACCTCACCGCCGTGGCCGAACCGCGAGACATCCCCCCGAGGGCCGCAGTGCCAGCGCATCCTTGGGATCGCTGCGCTTGGCGCGTTGCCGGGGTGGCACGCTGGGCCGCCCTGCTCGGGGTGTTGCTCCTGCTCGGGGCCACCCTCTGGGTGACCGGTCGCGAACGCCACCTCGCGGTCGACGACGCCTACATCTCGTTCCGCTACGCACGCAACCTGTACGACGGCCACGGGCTGCGTTGGAACGCCGACTCGGCGCCCTGCGAAGGCTATTCCAATCTGCTGCAGATCCTGTTCGTGGCCGCCGGTTTCGCGGCCTCGCTGGAGCCCGACACGGCGAGTTGGCTCGCCAATGGCTTGGCTTTGTTGCTTGGCGCGGTGTTGCTGCTGCGTACGGCCTGCGTCGAACGGCCCTGGTCGGCCCTGGCCTTGCTGCCGATCACGGTGCTGCTCGCCAGCGAAGACCTCGCCACCCATCTGAGCCACGGGCTGGAGACCGTGGCCTTCGGCGCGCTGGCGGCGGCCTTGGCGTGGGCCGTGCACCGGGTCGCGCTGGCGCCGGAGCAGTGGCGGTTGGGTGCCCGCGCCGGCGTGCTCGCCACGCTGGTCGTGCTCGGCCGGCCCGATGGCGCGCTGTTCGTCGGCATCGGTGGCATGGTGTTGGTGTGGGTGTCGATCCGCGCGCGCCGAAGCGGCATGTCTGCGCGTGGTGCCTGGACCGCGCTCGCGGTCGGCGCCTCTGGCATCGGTGCGTATCTGCTCTGGAAGCTCGCCTACTTCGGCCATCTGCTGCCCAATCCGTACTACATGAAGGCCACTGCGCCAGGCCTGCCGGGGTGGCCGCACGTGGTGGCGTTCCTGTGTGAGCACGGGCTCGACCTCGGTCTGTTCGCGGCCGCCAGCGGCTGTGCCATCGCCGGGTTCTGCAGCTCGTGGCGGCAGCCTCGGCTGCTGCCGGTCTGGCTCTCGGTCACCGCCGTCGCCTGGCTCGGCTACTGCGCCTCGATCGTGCACGAGATCGGCTTCGCCCACCGTTTCGCCTGGCCGATCCTCCCGGTGTGCGCCTATGGCGCGACGGCCGTGCTCGCGCGCTGCCACGGGCAAGGCCACACCGCGCGGTGGCAGCGTTCGCTGCAGGTCGGCGCGGCGCTGCTGGTGCTCGCCCTCGCGCTGCCACGGCTCCAGGCGCTGGTGCCGCGCGTTGCTGCGCCCGTGGCCGAAGACACCGTGGGCGCGGCGTTCGCTCGCATCGGCAAGGCGCTGGGGGCGTTCGGCCTCGGTTGGCAGCTGCAGCTGTACTGCTCGCACGCCGGGATCACGCCCTACCACGCGGGTGCTCATCACATCGATCCAGCCGGCCTCGTCGACGACGGGTTCTGCACGCGCACTGCCGAAGCCGTCCGGGCGCACTATCAGGCGACCATCCGGCCGGACGTGATCCTCTCGCACCTGCCGCCTCTGTCGGCCGGCGCCACGCACGTCGACGACGATCCGCGGCTCTTGGCTTCGACCTACTTCCGCACTTGGTGCCTCGGCATTCCGGACGATCTCGACGAGGCCGTGCGACTGCTGGCATTGCGCTCCACAACCGAGCACCGCAAGCGCTTCCTGACCGACCAGATGGTGTTCCTGCGCGACTTCTGTACCTGCGTCGGCGAAATGAACAATGGCTGCCGCCGGCATCGCCTGTTCGTCTACGTGCTGAACCTGAGCCCGCATCGCGAGCGCTTGGTTCGGCATCTGGGGGGTGCGGTGGACATTCCGGTCGCGGCTGTGGATTGGGGCGACTGGCCAACCAAGTGATGGTGAGGCTGGCGCGGCGCGCCGTGCGCCAGGGCACCTGGGGCGACTGCCGGCTCGCGCTTCGGCTTGGGGCCCGCCGGGGAAAATCTCCGGTGCTGCGCATGGGCGCGGGTTGACGCGGGGCCGGGTCGGGCTCGACGATGGAGCGAAGGAGACCAGCTCATGAAACCGTCGCTCAGCGTCCTGTTCCTGTTCGTTCTCGCTGCACCCGCGGTGGCGCAGATGCCGCCGAAGCCGGGAGTGGAGCACCAGCGGCTCACGGCGCAGGCCGGGGTCTGGGACGCGCGCGTCGAGATGCTCGGCGAAGACGGCAAGCCCGCGGTGTCGAAGGGTGTGTCGCGGGTCAAAGCCGGGCCGGGCGGGCTGTGGGTGATCGACGAGTTCGAAGCGGAGCTGATGGGGGCGCCGTTCGCCGGGCACGGCACCACGGGTTTCGATCCGGCCACGGGCAAGTACGTCGGCACCTGGGTCGATTCGTGGAGCACCACGGTGATGCAGTTGGAGGGCACCTGCGACAAGAGCGGCAAGGTGCTGACCATGGTCGGGATGGCGCCGGGGCCGGACGGCAAGCCGGTGCAGCACACGATGGTCACGACCGACAAGGACGACGGCTCGCGGGTGTTCGAGATGTCCGTGCCGGGGCCGGACGGCAAGCCGATGGTGGTGTTGAAGATCGTCTACACGCGGCAGCCGGCGAAGAAGTGAGGTT
>JAEUHP010000300.1 GCA_016795295.1 Planctomycetota bacterium
CCGCACCGCGCGCCGGCCCGCCATCGGGCTCGACCACCGCAACCTGCAGGGCCGTGAGGGTCGGGTTGCGCCAGGGCTGCACGCTGGCCGCCATGCCTTCGGGCAGTTCGCGGCCCGCGAGAAACGGAAACGCCCACACCGATCCGTCTGGATGCCACAGGCGCAGCGCGGCGCCGTGCAGTTTGGCCGGGACCGCCGCGAAGTCGAACCACCCGTCGCCGTCGACGGGCACTTCGTACCAGCGCGGGTCGTGCTGGTAGGACCCGGCATCGGTCGCGAACGTAGCCACGGCCTGCAGGCAGGCGCGCGTGCCGGCCGGCACCTGCACCCGCGCACGCAGCGGTTCGCCGGTCGGGCAGGTGAACACCAGCTCGCGGCCGTCCACTTCGGTCACGCGCCGGTCGGAGCGCAGCGGCCTGCGCAGCAGCACGCCGCCCGCGACTTCGGCGCGGCCCGGTGGGCAGGCGAACAGGAACAGATCCGCGCTGCCGGGCTTCTGCAGCGGGTCCTGTGCATAGGCGACCACCACGGTGCAGCGGCCATCGGCGTCGGTGACCCCGAGTTCGGCGAAGCGCGCTTCGGCCATGCCGCCGACACCCGACGGGCGCAGGACCTGGCGGCGCCACACCCGCTGCCGGATCGGCACCCCTTGGAGCGGCGCGCCACTCTCGTCGACCACGCGCACGGCGACCTGCTGCGGCGGCGGCAGGCTCACTTCGGCCGAACCGAGCCCGGTGGCCCACAGCGCCCGGCCGTGCCGATCCCGGACTTCGAGCGTGCTGGCGTGGGCGGCGCCGCGCCCCAGCACGAAGCCCGCGGCGGCCGAACCCTCGAGTGGCTCGGCGGTGCCGGGGTAGTCGGTCCAGGCCACGCACTGCAAAGGGCCGTGTTCGGCCCAGGCCTCGAACCCCTGGACGCGGAGCCGCGGTGCGGCCCAGGCTTGTGTGCACGGCACCTCGAGCAGCGCGCCGGCAGCGAAATAGCCGTGCACGGCCGATCGCTGCTGCCCGACCTCCGCCGCGCCTTTGCGGTCCGCCACCACCGCCCAGGCGACGTAGCAGAGGTCTGGGCGCAGTTTGGCCGTGGCGCGGCCACGGGCATCGCTCACCACCACCAACACGTCGCTGGGCGCCGAAGCCGCAAAGTGCGGCAGGCCCCCGGCAAAGGTGACTTCGGCGCCGGCGATCGGCTGCCCTGCGGCGTCGAGCACGCGCACGAACGTGGGCTGCCGCGGCCGAGCCTGGGCCAGGGCAACCGCCGGCCCGAGCCAGAGCGCGAGGGCGACCGCGAACACGAACCGCATGCCCGCCAGTATCGCCGCCGCGCCACCGCCCGGTAGACCGATTCTGCCTGAGTCGGCTGCTGGACCGCGGGACCGCTCCAGTCCCGCTCTGCACCATGTCGATGGGCGCAGCATGCTGTTTTCCCCCGCAGTCCTGGCCCGCACCTGCTTGTTGGCCCTGGTGGGCCTGCCCACCGGCTGCACCGGCCCCGATCCGGACTTGGCGGCGGCCTGCGCGGCGTTCGCGGCGTTCCAGGACGCGCTGCAGGCCGGCGATCGGGACGGCGCAGCCGAACGGGTCACCACCGACTCGCGGCCGGCCCTGGCCGAACTGCCGTGGTCGCGGCTGCGGCGCGAGCCTGGACTCGTGGTGCAGGGTGCCGAACGCACGCCGCTCGGCTTCCTGGTGCACACCGGCGCGACGACGCAGCAGCCGTTCGTGGTGGTGCGCGAACACGGCCGTCTGGTGGTCGATCTGGTGGCCACGGCGGGCCTCTACACGGAAGCAACCTCGGGCGTGGCGGCCGGCCCGGCGGGCCTCACACCGCGGCCGCTGGACGCGCGCGACGATGCGGCGATCCGGCGCTTCCAGCTGGCGATGCCGCCGCGCTGAGGCGTCGAGAGCAGCGCCCCGGCTCACTTGCCGGTGGCCGGCCCCGACGGCGTCGACCGCGCCAGGAACAGCACCGCGAAGCAGGTGCTCTCGATCAGCATGCTGGCCGCGAACTCGGTGCGGAACGCGCCGTTCGCCTGCTGCTGGGCCAGCAGTTGCAGCGCGCCTTCGTAGTACCAGTCGCGGCCGTCGAGCCATTCGACGCCGCGCAGTTCGCACGAGCGCTCGAGGCCGTAGAGCCAGTAGTACCAGTGGTGGTTGCTGCGTTCGGCGAAGCCCGGATTGCAGCGCACCGAGAATTCGGCGGCGAGCCACGCATAACCCGCCGCGACCGCCGCTTCGCACTCTCCCAGCAGCGCCTTGTCGCCGTGGCCCTTGGCCTGCATGCCGGCGATGGCGAGCAGCAGGCCACTGACCCCGGCACTGGTCATCGAACCGAACGCTGGCTCCTGCGCCTCTTCGTAGGCGAAGCCGCGCGGGGCCGTGCGCAACTCCAGGCCGCGCGGCGGCACCCCGGCGACGAAACCCTCCTGCACCTGCGCATGGCTGGTCAACACCGTGCGCCGGGTGCCAGCCGGCGGGCCCTGCACCTGGAGCAGGTGCCGCGCCGCTGCGGCGAACGTGCCACCCGGCACGTCGACACCGCACAGATGGGCCGACCAGAGCCCGAGCAGGCCATACTGCTGCAGCGACGTGTCGTAGCGGGGCCCGGCCACGTAGTTGAAGCGCAGCACCTTCTGCGGGTCGGTGCGCGGATCGAGGTTGGCCAGCAACTGCTTGGTCCAGCGCTGCACGGCCTCCTGGTCTTCGGCCGACGTCTTGCGCACCGGCAAGGCCGCCATGCCGCCCTGGGCGAGCCGTTCGGCGTCCGCGGCCGATTCGTAGCGCGCCGCGACCGCCATCAACGCCGCGGCGAGGGAGTAGGTGTCGACCAGTTCGCGTCGGCGCAGCTCGGCGAAGCCCGCCAGCAGCACGGCGTCGTCCGGCGGCACATGGCCGTGCAGCATGGTCAGCAACGCCAGGGCCAGCCGGCCGCTGCCGTAACTGCGGTGCTCCTTGCCGCCGTCGCCGAGGAACGACTTCTGGCCGCGCACCGCTTCGCGCACGAACGCCACGCCGCGCTCGATCGCCGCCTGCACACGTTTGCGGAAGTCGAAGTCCTGGTTGTCGCGCACCGCCAGGAACTGCCACTCGTCGCGCAGCACGAGCCGGCGGAACTGCTTTTCGTCCTCCTCGACCACCAGATCCACGCTGCCGGAGAAGGTGCGCACCACCCCCAGGGCGCCATCGATGCTGCGGCGCAGGACCACGGTGCCCTCCGCACCCCGCACGCAGAACGGCTGCAGCAACCGCGCCACGGTGCCCTTCTCGTCGGGCAGCGCCGCCGCCGGCCGCGCCGACACCGCACCGCGCAGTTCCTGGCCGCCGTCCGGCGTGTTGGTCCAGCTGCCGACCACCTGCAGGTCGCCGAACGGCAGCACCCTGGGCCACTTGCTCCGCACTCCCGAGCGGCTCTGCAGGTCGAACGCCAGCGCGCGCAGCACGTCGCGCAGATCGCGCACCGGGTCGGCGATCGCCCGTTGCGCACTGTCGAGTTCGCCCTGGCACAGGAACGGCGCTGGCGGCAAGCGGTGCAGGTACCGTTCGGGCACCTTGGCCGCGGTCGCCGCGGCCCGGGCCTGGGCCACGGCCGCGAAGGCACCGCTCGCTTCCGCCTGCCAGGTGCGCCGGTACTCGACGGCTCCGCGCAGCGGCAGCCGCCACGCCAGCTCCTGAGCCGGCACGGAGCCCACCCCAACCAACCACACTGCAGCAGCCAGCCAGCCGAACCAAGATCGCCTCATGCCCCCTCAGTGCACCGAGGGGGGGCCACCGCGGCGGCGAATCCGTCACTTCGGCGCCGACGGATCGGCCGGCAAGTGGCGCCGGAACCACGCCTCGGTGTACGCCATGCGGCGCAACCGATTGCTCGGATGCCGCAATCCCGCGCCGTGGTATTCGTCCTGGATGCGCACCAGCGCGGCATCGACCTTGCGCAAACGCAGCGCTTGGTAGTACTCCTCGCTCTGGCTCATCGGCGTGCGCAAGTCGAGTTCGCCGGTGAGCAAGAGCGTCGGCGTCTTGACGTTGCCGACCAGCCGCAGCGGCGAACGCTGCCAATGTTCGGTCGCATCCTGCCACGGCAGACTGCGGAAGTTGTCGTACCAACCAGGACCATCGGTGGTGCCGACGAAACTCAGCCAATTGGTCACCGGGAACATCGACACCGCGGCGCGGAACCGGTCGTTCGAACCGATGATCCAGCAAGTCAACACCCCGCCACCGCTGCCACCATAGACACACAGACGCTCAGGGTCCGCGGCACCACCCTGGAGCACGTGGTCGACCCCCGCCATCAGATCGTCGTAGTCCTTGCCGGGATAGGCGTTCTGGATGGCATTGGCGAAGCCTGCGCCATAGCCGGTGCTGCCGCGGGGATTGCAATACAGCAGCAGGTAGCCCTTGGCCGCCAGCCACTGGCGTTCGAAGTCGAAGTTGACGCCATACATGGCATGTGGGCCGCCGTGGATCTGGAGAACCAGCGGGTACTTGCGCCCTTCCTGGAAATCCGGGGGATACACCAGCCAACCCTGCACCTCGGTGCCGTCGGAGGCCTGCCAGCGGCGCTCTTCGACCCGACCGAGTCGTTTGCCGGCCAACACGTCGTCGTGCACCGCCGTCAGCAGCTGCAGTTTCTGCGCCCGCCAGACGGCGATCGCACCGGGTTCGTCCGGAGCGGTCCAGGTGCCGAGCAAGCCGCCATCGGGCAGCCGCGCGGCGCCGCGAAACCAGCCATGCAGCGGCGTCTCGGGTTCGAACCCACCGTCGAGGCCGAGGTGGGCCGTCCGCAGCGCCCCCTGGTCCTCGAAGCTGCACAAGAGGCGCTGCGCCGCAGCCCGCCGCAGATCCTGCAGCGAACGGTCGACGCGCGGCGTCAGCGGCCGCAGTTCGCCGCCGGCCAACGCCACGGCATAGGCCCGCACCGGCCGGTAGGTGGTCTTCTCGGCGTCGGCACCGAGGAACACCACCTGGTCGCCGCACACCACCGGATTGCTGTCGGACCCCGGCCGGGTGACCAGCTCCCGCACCGCGCCATCGGCGATCGCGATCGCGTACAGGTCCTGTTCGTCGTGGCGCCAATCCGCGTCGGCGAACCGCCGGCCTTCGCAGACCAGCTCTTTGCCGTCGGGGGTCCACTGCGGAGCGCCGTGGTCGAAGTCGCCCTGGCTCACCTGCCGCGGCGTGCCGCCGTCTGCGGGCACCACGAACAAGTGCCGGTAGCCACTCGGGCGGTAGCCACTGTGGTCACGGCGATACTGCAGGCGCGTGATGACCTTGGCATCTTCGTGCCACTTGGCGCCCTTCGGCGGCTTCGGCAGGTCGATCGGCAGCGCTTCGCGCTCTTGCACTTGCATGGTGCACGCCAGCCACCGCCCGTCCGGCGACCATTGCAGGTTGGCCGGCGCCTCGGTGGCATGGGTGAGCTGCGAGGCCTCGCGGGTCGCCACGTAGACCACGAAGATCTGCGTGCCGCGCGGCACTCCCTCCGCCAGGTACGCGATGCGCGTGCCGTCCGGCGACCACTGGGCATCACTGCCCGCGGCGAGGTGGCGCTTCTGGCTGCCGTCGGCCTGCATCAGCCACAGTTCCTGGCGCGGCCGGTCCTCGACGGCATCGAACCAAGTGCGGGTAAAGACGATGGAGCGGCCATCCGGGGACAGGCGCGGCTCGGCGACACTCTCCCATTCGAGATAGTCGGCGAGCTGCAGGTGTGCAGGGCCGACGGTGCTGGGTGCTGGGCTCGGCTCAGGGACCTGGGCCAACAGCATGGCCCCGAACCAGAACGGCGACAGGCGCAGACATGGCATGCTGGACTTGTAGCAGACGAGGGCGTGCGTGGCGCCGACCACTCCAGCCTCAGCGGCGGCGCCAGCGATCCACGGCCACGGCACCGAGGATGATCGCCCCGACCAGCACTTCCTGGACGTAGTTGGGCAGCCCTTCGAGTGTGCACCCGTTCGCCAGGAGCGCCATGCCGAACGCGCCGAGCAGCGAGCCCTGGATCGAGCCGGCCCCGCCGGCGAGGCTGCCACCGCCCAGCACCACCGCGGCGATCGCCTGCAGTTCGAGCCCGGCGCCAGCGGTCGGATCGCCGACCCGCACCCGCCCGAAGTGCAGCACCCCGGCCAGGCCCACCAACGCGCCGCACAGCGTGTAGACCGCGAACTGCACGCGCGGGGTGGCGATGCCCGCGTGGGCCGCCGCCACCGGATTGCCGCCGAGCGCGTAGCAGTGCCGGCCGAACACCGACCGCCGCAAGACCATCGCCGCGAGCCCGGCCAGGGCGAGCAGCAGCCAGACACTGGGCGCGAGCAGCAGCCACGCCGGTTCGGGGAACTTGGCCACCCAGGCCGGCAGCCAGCCGGCATCCGCGGACACGGTGCGTTCGGCGGCCAGCCATTTCGCCGCCCCGCGGGCCATGCCGAGCGTGCCCAGCGTGACCAGGAACGGCGGCAGCCGGCCGAAGGCGACCAGGGCGCCGTTGGTCGCCCCGACCAGGGCGCCAACCCCGACCCCGCCGCCCGCCGCCAAAGCCAAGGGCCAACCGGCAGCGCGCAGCAAGGCAGTGGCCACCGCCGCCAAGGCCAGCACCGCGCCCACCGACAGGTCGATGCCGCCGATGGCGGTGACGAACGTCATGCCGATCGCAGCCAGCGCCACCAGCACCGTCTGCAGCAGCACCGTGCGCAGGTTGTCGAAACTGGCGAACGCTTCGTTGCGCACGGCGAACAGCAGGAGCACCAGCGCCAGCGCGCCGAGCGGACCGAGCCGGCCGAGCAACGCCTTCACCGCGCCCTCCCGAGCCCGAGCGAAGCGTGCGGAGTCACTTGCCGGAGCCCGCCGCTTCCGGGAACAGCAACGCGCGCACCGCGGGCGTCGCCAGATTGTCCTTGGTGGCCACCACCAGCTCGGTGTGCACCACGGCCGGGACCTGCTCGCGCCGCAGATGCCGCACCAGCAACCCGACACCAGCGCGCCCCATGCCGGCTGGGTCCTGCACCACCAGCGCATCGATCCGACCGGCGGCCAGGGCTTCGCTGAGTGGCGGACTGGCATCGAAACCCACGAACTGCACTTTGCCGGCGCGGCCGTGTGCTTCCAGTGCGCGCAGCATGCCGAGCGTGGTCGATTCGTTGGGGCAGAACACCCCGTCCACGTCCCGGTGCGCCGTCAACAGCGCGTCGGCGACGGTGCGCGCCTGCTCGAGGTTGGCCGCGCGCTGGTTGTCGCTCACCACCTGGATGCCAGGATGCCGCGCCAGTGCCGCCAGGCACCCCGCTTCGCGGGCCGCGGTGCTCGCCGAACCCTCCTGGTAGCGCAGCATCACGACCCGGCCGCGCCCGCCGAGCCGTTCGGCCAGGCGCTCGCCGGCCAGCTCGCCACCACGCCGGTTGTCGGTGGCGACGAACGCCACGTGCGCCGCGCCGTCCAACGCGCTGTCGAACACCACCGTGGGCACCCCGCTCTTGGCCGCGTCGGCCACGGCTCCGGCCAGGGCTTCATGGTCGACCGGCGCCAGCAACAGCCCGTCCACGCGCCGCGTCACCACAGCCTCCACCACCCGGATCTGTGCCTCGCGATCGCCTTCGGGCTGTGGCCCTTGCCAAGTGATCTCGACGCCGAGTTCGGTCGCGGCAGCCTGGGCACCCGCGTGCACCGCCTGCCAGAAATCGTGCGCAGTGCCCTTCGGCACCACCGCGATGCGCAGGCGGCGCCCTCCGTCGGCTTCGGCACCCCGCCCACAGGAGGCGAACAGAGCCGCCAGCGACCAGAGCAGCCATGCGAGTCGGGACCAGGGCCGAAGCCAATGCATGGCGGCAGTCTGCCGACCTCGGGCACCCTTGCATAGGCTCAAGTCGGGACGTCTTGGGCGCCGATGGCCATGGCAGCGATGCCGGCCCCCAGACCGGCAGGAGAATCATGCCAACGCTCACCCAACGGACTGCGCAACCGACCCTGGCCCCGGGGCGGACCACCACCCCCACCAGCGCCAGCCTGCCGCTGGTGCACGTCGTCGACGACGAACCGGCGATCCAGGCCCTGTTCCGCAGCCTCGGCAAAGCGGCCGGTTTCGAAGTGGTGGCCTACGGCAGCGCCGCCGAGTTCCGCGCCCATTTCGACGGCCGGCGCACCGGTTGCCTGGTGCTCGACCTCAACCTGCCCGACTGCAGCGGCATCGACCTCCTGCGCGACCTCGCGGCCAACAGCGAAGGCATGCCCACCGTGTTCATGAGCGGCATGGCGACGGTGGCCTCCGCCGTGGACGCACTGAAACTCGGCAGCAGCGACTTCGTCGAGAAGCCGTTCGACCTGCCGGTGATGCAAGCCGCCGTGTTGCGCGCCGTGGCCGCCGACCAGGCGCGCCGCGCCGCCCGGGCGAACCGCGGCGAACTGCAGAGCCGCTTCGACCTGCTCAGCCCGCGCGAACTCGAAGTGATGGAGCTGGTGGTCGCCGGCGCCGCCAACAAGGAGATCGCCGCGCGCCTCGGCCTGTCGCCCAAGACCGTCGAAGTGCACCGCGCCAACGTGATGCGCAAGACCCGCGCCGAATCGCTGGCCGAACTGGTGCGCATGCGCGTGGCGCTCTCCGGCTGAGCGCCAAAGTCAGCGCCCGTTGCGGAACGGATCGGCGAACCGCGGATCGCGCAGCAGTTCCCGGTCGGTGAGGGTGCGCAGGAACGCCACCAGGTCGGCCTGCTGCTGGCGGTTCATCGGCAGGCCCAGTTCGGCCATCGCGTGCGGATCCCGATCCGAGTCGGACGACCCGCCCCACCCGCTGCGCCAACCCGCACCGCCACCCTGCAGCATGGCGTCGAGGTTGCGGTGCGGCCGCACCCCTCGGGCATAGAAGCGCACCACCTCTTCCAGAGTCTGGAAGCGGCCGTCGTGCATGTAGGGACCGGTCACTTCCACATTGCGCAACGAGGGCGCGCGGAAGCGGTCCGTTCGCTGCGGGTTGCCTGCCACACCCGGAGTGGCGCCAGCTCGCTGGTCCCGCTGCTCGAGCCCGGTGTTCCTGAGCTCGAACGTCTGGAAACACGTCGCGTCGACCGAGGCCGAAGGACCGCACGTCACGGGCCGGGAGCCCATGTGGCAACTGGCACACGCACCCGGCGCCCCACTGACCGAGCCGAGGAACAACCGCTTGCCGCGATTCTCCGCCGCCGTGAACCCGGGAAAGTCGACGACCACGTGCGGCACCTGCGCGAGCCCCTCGTCATAGCGCGAGGCGCGGGACTCGATGGCGCGCAGAAACCGGGCCAGCGCCGCGCCGACCCTGCCCGCCGTGACGAGATCGCTGCCGAATGCGGCGAGAAACAGCGCGCCGTACGCCGGATCCATGGCCAGACGCTCCGGCAGCAGTTCCAGCGGCAATCCCATCTCCACCGGATGCTGGATCGGCTGCAACACCGCCGCTTCGAGGGTCTTGGCCCGGCCGTCCCAGAAGAACCCCACCCCGCGCGTCTGGTACGGCGCTGGCGACAAGTCGGCCAGGTGCACCAAAGACATGCTGTTGCGCTCGGTCGCGCGTCCGGTGTGGCCCGTGCTGAAGCGCCGCGGGTCGGCGAACGCATGTTGCTGTTGGTGGCACGAACCGCAGGAACGCTGGCCGTTGCGCGACAGCAGGGGCTCGTAGAACAGCACCCGGCCGAGCGCCGCCAGCGCCTGATCGCGCCGCAGCTCGTCGGCACTCGGCGGCTTCGGCAATTCGGTAGCGTTACGGTCGCGTAGCGGCGGCCCAAAGCGCGGGCCATACACATACGAGGGATCCGGCAAGTGGAAACGCTGCGCCTGGGCCCAGCCAGGCGCCGCCGCGACGAACAGCACGACCGACAACCAACGCAAAGGGGTGGAGACCATGGGTGAGCTCCTGGTGCCCACCCCTTCGCAAAGCACGTGCCAATGGTCAGCGGCCAGCGTTCAGCGCAGCGTCGCACCAAAGCGCAAGATCGGCCGTTCGACCAACCAATACGACGCCCCCGCCGCGGCGAACGTCGCCGCCAAGGCCAGCAGCAACCGCTCCAAGGTCGGCTGCGGATGCAGCACCGTGTAGAAGATCGGCAGGTGGTACAGGTAGAGGCCGTAGCTGATCCGGCCGATCGCGCGCAGCGGCGCGCTCGCCAGCACCGCCCACGGTGTGCGCCGTGCGCCGAACGCCAGCGTGGTCAGCAGTGCCACCAGCGCCGTGCTGGTCAGCGCCAACAGCCACAGACCCGGCAGCCACGCGACCCCGACCAGCGGCGGACGCCCGGTCCACTGCGGCGCGAACACCACCAGCAGCAGATTGTTGGCCAGCAACGCCGGCACCAACAGCAGCAACGCCACGAGCCACCAACGGGACGGCCGGGCGCGAAACCAGTCCTCCGCGCAGGCGACCAGGCATCCCGCCGCGAGGCTGAAGAAGCGGATCGGCGAAGCCTGGCCGACCAGGCGCATGGCGAGACCGTGCTCGCACTGGTGGCCGACCACGAACGCGGCCCCGAGCATGAGCGGCAGTGCCAGCAGCAGCACCTGCTGCGGCCGCTGGGGCGCGGCGAACGCGACCAGGAGCGGCCACAGCAGATAGAAATGCTCTTCGATCGCCAGCGACCAGGCATGCTGCATCGGGAACTGCTGCTCGGGCCAGCCGATGGTCAGCACGTTCGCCAGGTAGACCGCGCACAGGCCGAAGTAGTCCCCGGGCCAGGTCCACCACAGGATCGCGAGCAGCAGGTAGTACGCCGGAAAGATGCGCAGCACCCGCCGCAGCAGGAACCAACGCACCGGCCGCTGGTCCTGGCGTTCGGCGCGCAGGATCCGTGTGATCAGGAAGCCACTCAGCACGAAGAAGATCTCGACTCCGAGCGCCCCGGGCTCGACCAGCGCGCGCGCGGCGAGCAGCCAGGTCGGATACCCCTCGGTGTGCAGCGGCACGTGGCACCAGAGAACCAGGAGCACGGCACAGGCGCGCAGACCGTCGAGGGCGGGCAGATGGCGAGGGGGCATGGTGCGGCCGAGCTGGCGGCCGCGCGGCAGCCTACCAGCAGCGCCGCGCCGTCGCCCGCCTGCGTCGGGCAGCCACGCGCCGCCGGCCCCGGCTGGACCCATGCCATCGGATCTGCTTCAACCCTGACCGTGCGCCCCGAAACCCGCGTGCTGCTCGCCGGCTGCCTGTTCGCTTCGGGCGGCGCGTTGCTGAAGTGCTGCGACTTCCCGGCGCTGCAGCGCGCCGGGCTGCGCGCCGCCATCGCAGCCCTGGCGGTGTTCGCGCTGCTGCCCGAAGCGCGCCGCTGGCCGAACGCGCGCATCCTGCGGCTCTTGCCCGCCTACTTCGGCGCCACCTGCCTGTTCGTGGTCGCCAACGCGCTGACCACCGCCGCGAACGCGATCTTCCTGCAGTCGACCGCGCCGCTGTGGCTGGCCCTGCTGAGCCCCCTGCTGGTGCGCGAACCACCGAGCCGGCGCGACCTCGTCACCCTGGTGGCGATCGGCGTCGGCATGGCCCTGTGCTGCCTCGCCCCCACCACTGTCGTCGCCACCGCGCCGAACCCGACCCTCGGCAACCTGATGGCACTCGGCTCGGGCATCAGCTTCGCCGCGCTGCTGCTCGGCATGCGCCGGCTCGGGCAGCAGGCCCCCGGGGAAGCCTGCGCGGCGATCGCGTGGGGCAATGTGGCCACGTTCCCCGCCGCGTTCGCGCTGCTACCCGTGGTCGGGCAAGTGCCGATCCCAGGCTCGGCCGGCGATTGGCTGGCGATCCTCGTGCTCGGCGTGTTCCAGGTCGGCGCTGCCTATGCGCTGCTGGTGCGGGCCATGCCGCGGGTGCCCGCCGTGCGCGCTTCGCTGCTGCTGATGGTCGAACCGGCGCTGAACCCGCTGCTGGCCTACGCGGTGCACGGCGAGACGCCGCATGGCCTGGTGGTGGCCGGCGGGGCGCTGATCCTCGGCGCCACGCTGCTGAGTGTGGGACTGCAGAGGTCCCAGGCCCGGTAGGCGCCAAGCCGACACCGGCCGGCGGCTCGCAACCGAGCGGCCGTGCTGCCGCTTGGCACCGCACCCGCCGGTCGGCCACACCCCAACCGAGGGCGTTTGCAGCTCCCCCCCCACCGGATA
Source organism: Planctomycetota bacterium (assembly GCA_016795295.1). Classification (GTDB taxonomy): domain Bacteria; phylum Planctomycetota; class UBA1135; order UBA1135; family UBA2386; genus JAEUHP01. The sequence goes on from JAEUHP010000300.1 coordinate 12,090, forward strand.
CCCTGGCCGCGTGCCCGACGCGCAAACGAGCCGCGACCGCCTGTGGGTCTTGTTGTTCCTGCTGCTGCCCGCGGGCCTGCTCGGCGAATGCCTGTTCGGCAAACGCTACCTGCCCTACGACCTCGCCGAGTTCCCGCCGGTTGCGACCTCGCTGACCCTGGAGCAGCAGCAAGCGCTGCGCCAGACCGCGAACTACGACGCCACCGAGGCACCGATCTGGTTCGCCATCGAGATCCAGCTGGCGCGGGAGGCGCTGGCCCGGGGCCAACTGCCGCACTGGAACCCATACGTGCGCAACGGCGCGCCGCAGCTCGCGCACGGCCACCTCGGCTTCCTCGACCCGCTGCACTGGCCGGCCCTGCTGTTCCCCGATCCGGCCGATGGGCTGCTGGCGGTCACCTGGCTGATGCTGGCGCTGGCCGGAGCGCTGCAGTTCGGCTTGCTGCGCGCGCTCGGCTGCTCGGTGGCCGCGGCGGTGTTCGGCGGCGTGGCGTTCGCGTGGTCGGGCACGCTGACCGCGAACGGCCACTGGTTCATGCGCCTCGAACCGCTGGCGCTCCTGCCCGGGCTGTGGTGGTCGCTGCTGGTGCTGGCGCGCCGCTCTGGCCCCAGCCGCGCCGGCCCGGCCCTCGCCTTCGCGCTGCTGTTCGCGTGCACTTGGCTGTCAGGGTTCCCGCAGTACGGCGTGCCCACGTCGCTGCTCGCGGCAGGGCTCGGTGCGTGGCTGTGCTTGCGGGCGCTGCGGCAAGGCGCGCGCAGAGCGCTCGGGCTCGCGGGCTGGATGCTGGCGGCGGCCGGACTCGGGCTGTTGCTGGCGAGCCCGTCGCTGGTGCCGATGCTGCAGTTCTATCCGCTGTCGAACCGACCGATCGACGAGTCGCTCGAACGCGCCAGCCGGCATGCGTTCGCCGAAATGGGGTTCCTCGGTTACCTGTTCCCGGCCCTGTTCTCGCATCCGGGCGACCTCACGATGCCGCAGGACACGGCACCGCTGCCGTGGCTGTGGTCGAACCTGCGGCACTGGCAGACCGGGGCGCAGTTGCTGCCGAACTACAATTTCACCGAGTATGCGGTGTTCGCCGGCACTCTGCCGCTGGTCCTGGCGCCACTGTCGCTGCTGCTGCCGGGGCCGCGCTGGCGCGTGCTCGCGGCCACCGGCTTGGCGGCGCTGTGGTTGTTGGCGACCGGGGCGTTCGGCGCCTGGCACGCTTTTCTGCTGCCCGGCCTGAAGGCGGTGCCGCCGTACCGCTGCATGGGACCGGCCTGTGCTTTGGTGGCTTTGCTGGCCGCGGCCGGCTTCGATGCCCTGCGGGCGCAACGACGGCCGTGGCTGCTCGGCGGCGCTGCGGTGCTGCTCGCAGCGGCGGGCAGTTATCTGCTCGCCGACGCCACGCATCCGGTCGGTCCGACCCCGGCCGACGACCCGTGGCTCACCCGCATCGTCGCCCGGCACGGCGCGGCCTATGCCGAGGACAAGGGCGTGCCCAGCGCTGCCGTGACCCCCGCGGCGGCGCGCACCATCCTGTTCGCCGCGCGCGATCCCGGAGCACCGGACACTCCGCACGACACCGTGCGCCTCGGCCGCGAACGCATGCAGGCGCAGTTCCAACGCACCGGCACGGCGCTCTGGCTGGGTGCTGGCGTGCTGCTGCTGGCAGCGCTGCGCGGCCCGAAGCGCCCGCTCGGCCGGCCGCTGGTGTGGCTGCTGATCGCCGCCACCGCCGCCGAACTGGGCCTCCACGGCGTTTCCCTGAACCGCGGCCAAGCCACGCCCCATCCCCACGACAGCGCCGTGCACGCCTTCCTGCGCGAACGGCGCGACGCCGAACGGCAGCGCGGTGGTTTCCTGGTCGGCCGCGGGGCCGGCGATTACGGCGCCTACAACCTGCCCGGCGGCACCCTCGCCATAGAGCACATCCGCGACCTCAACTTCTACACGTTCGTCGACAAGTGGAGCGACCGGCCGATCCGCAAGCTCTACGGCGACGCGCAGATCCTGCGCGGCTTCGTCTGCGATGCGCTGCCCGACGATGCACGGCTCGCACTGCCCTGGTGGGACCTGCTCGGCCTGCGTTACGTGCTGGCCACGGTGCCGATGCAGCACGCAGGCGCGCGGGTCGGGCCCGAGCTGCGTGGCCCCCTGGGCGAGTACTACGTCTACGAACGGCCGCACGCGCTGCCGCGCGCCTACTGCGTGCCGGCGGTGCGGATGGTGGCGGACGAAGCGGCGTTGGTCGACGCGCTGGTGGCCCCGGACCTGCAGCCCCGGGCGGCGGCGCTGCTGCTGCCCGATGACCTGGCGCAGTTGCCGCAGTTGGCCAAGGCCGCGGACGCCAGCGCGCGGGCCGTGGCGTTCGTGCACGAAGACAGCCGGCGGGTGGTGCTGAAGGTCGACCCGGGTGCGCCGTGTTACCTGGTGCTCGCGGACACGTTCTTCCCGGGCTGGCGGTGCACGGTAGCCGGAGCGGAGGTGCCGATTGCGCGGGCCAATCTGTGCCAGCGGCTGGTGGCGCTGCCGGCCGAAGGCTGCGCGGTGGAGTTCACGTTCCGCGCGGCGGGCAGCGCGCTCGGGCTGTGGCTCGGCGCCGCCGGTGTGCTCGGCATCGCCGTGGTAATGGTGTGGGCGGCGCGGGCACGCGCGCTCAGCGCAGCCGCATCTCGCGGTCCAGCCGGGTGAGGTCCTGCAGCAGCGAACGATCGCTGCCGAGGTTGGCTTGGTGCGCGGTGGAACGGCACCGGGCGAGGCCTGCGCCTACTTCCAGGCCGAGCCGATCGCCCCGAACACCGGGTGCTTCTTCACCTGCATGCCCATCTTGTAGCCCGCGGCGGGCATCTTCACCTTCAGCACCAACGCCCCGCTCCGATAGCCATCGGGCATCGGCAGCAGCGCCGACAGGATGCCGAGCCGGCGGCAGTGCTTGGCGGCTTCGTTCACCAGCTCGGGATCGTCGAACGGCAAGAACTTGCCGACCACCGCGGCGCCCTTGCCGTCTTCGCCCTTCGCCGCCAGCACCTCGGGATGGACCCCCAGCCCCTGCAAGTCGGCCAGCACACAGCCGGAAGCTTCGTGCAGCAGCACTTTGCCGGCGTCGACCGTGGCCTGCTCGTCGCCTTCGCGCACGAAGTGCAGCGAGTACGGCGCCCCCATCTTCAGCTCGTGCACCTTGCCGGCTTCGACGGTGAACGGCTTGCTGGTGCCGGCGTAGAGCGCCGCCGACTGGCAACGCGCGCCCTTGCCGATCACGATCCGGCCGAACAGCACCGAGTAGTCGCCGGCCGGCACCTCCACTTCCTTGCCACCGGCGACGTCGAACAGCGCGGCGGCGTAGTCCCCGGTGCCCTGCACCACCAATTGCGCCGGCGCGCTGGGCTTCGGCCCGCTCCAGACCAGCTTGATCTTGCCCAGCTTGTTGTACTCGGGATTGAGCGGCCGCAGACCGATCTGCAGCTTGTCGACTTCGAGGTGGAACCAGCCGGTCGCGAGCCGCACGAACTTGGAGAACGGCTGCCGCGGCCCCTTGCCGATCCGCATCGAGTCGAACATCGGCACCGGGGTGCCGTCGCCGACCGGATCGCCGAGCGTGCCGATGCGGACCGGCGGATCGTTGGGCGGCACTTCCCCGGGCCAGCCGCTGCAATCGTCGTCGTAGAACACCAGCGTCTCGGTGCCCACGGTGGTCTTCCAGGACGCGGCGCTGCGGTAGTAGACGTTCGCCGCCTCCGGTGTGGGCGCGAGGTTGCACTCCGCTTCACCGAGCTTCTCGCGGTCGGAGCCGGTCCAGAAGAACATCGCGTAGGGCTGCTTCTTCTCGGCGTCGAGCCAGAACAGATTCACCTTGCCCTTGCCCGACACGTCGACGTCGACCACCTTCTTCAGGTCGGCCACGTCGAGCGCGATGCCGAATTTGGAAGCGGACGGCCGCGACAGGTAGATCTCCCCGCGGCGGAACCAGTCGAAGCGCGTCGCGGTGCCGTCCTTGCCGCAGTTGAGGTTCCACCAGAGGAACGGCAGGGGCCCGTTCTTCGGCCCGTAGTCGAGTTCGTCTTGGGTCTTCAAGGCCTCGAAGTCGAGGGAATGCACGTCCGGCTTGGCGCCCGGCATCACCAGCGCGTCGATGCCCTTCACCGAGCCGCTGTAGCCTTCGTTGGCGCGCTTCTCGGCGGCCTTGCCGGCCTCGGCGATGCGCTCGCGTTCGACCTTGATGTACTCCCGGTTCTGCAGGAAGTGGCGATCGAAGGTGAAGTCCCACGCCTCGCGCGCCGTGACGAACTGTTCGATGCAGTGCAACACCTCGCGCCGGTCGTCGAGCGACTTCTCCGGCGCACGCCCCCCGACCACGGAAGCCATGCTCCACAGATCCGACGCTTCGATCATGTGGCCCACCTCGAGCGCGCGGTTCGCCATGTCGACGAAGTTCTTCATGAACCGCAGGCACTCGTCGTGGCTCGGCGCCGGGATCGCCGTGAAGTCGCCCCACAAACGCGCGGCGGCATTGCGGCTCTTGGTCACCGCCTCGAACTCGCTCTGGCGCACGCCGTCGATCCAACGCGCCAGCTTGTCGAGGGTGGTGCTGCCGCTGAAGCAGCGCGCCCACGACGCGCGCAGCGCCTCGGTCTTGGGGGCCAGATCGTCCTTGCCGCGCACCTGTTCGCGGTAGAGGTCTTCGAAGTAGAGCGCGGCTTCGCTGGCGCCGCGGTCCTTCTTCACCACGCCGTCCATCATCTTCTGGTCGGCGAACTCGAGCCCCTTGGTGAACTCGGTGCGAAACTGCTCTTTGGTCACCGCTTGGGCGCTGGCGGCAGCCAGGAGCAGTCCACCGGCGAGCAGGAAGTGGAGAAGCGACGCAGCGCAGCGATTCAGCGAGGCCATCGGAGTGCAGGCCATGCTACTCCCGAGGCTTGCGGGCTGCACGTGGACCAGGGCTGGGCGGCAGGGCGACGCCAGGGCCCTGCCCCAGGCCTCAGGAACCGCGGCGCGCCGCAGCCGCAGCCGAGGCGCGGGCCAGCACCCGGCGTTCGGCCTTGGTCAGGGACGGCAGGCCGTGGGCTTTGACCTTGGCCAACACCGCGTCGAGCTCGGCCTGGTGGCGCTGTTCGGCCAACGCCCGATTGACTGCGGCGCGGCGCGCCCAAGCCGCCCAAAGTCCCCAAGCAGGTCGCGTGCCGAACCCCCACCGCCACGCCGCGGCGCCGAACGCCGCGCCGCCCAGGTGCGCACCGTGCGCCGTTCCGGCGGTGAAGCCGGTGGCGAACTCGACGAACGTGCTGTAGACGCCGATCCCGACCAGCAGCGCGGCGAGCCCCCACAGTGGCAGCGGGATCACGAACAGGATCACCTGCGCACGCGGGGCCACGCAGGCGGCGTACAACAGGAACGCGTAGCAGGCGCCGCTGGCCCCGACCAGGGGCACGTTCGCTTCGCCCTGCAGTGCCGCGACCCCGAGGTGCAACAAGGCCCCTGCCACCCCCCCCAGCAGGTAGAAGCGCACGGTCTCACGCGCGCCCAGCCGCTCTTCGACCATCGGCCCGAAGAACCACAACACCAGGGCGTTCAGCAAGAAGTGCAGCGGATCGGCGAACGCGTGGGTGAACTGGTAGGTGCCAAGGCGCAACAGTCCCAGACCGTAGCCGTCCCACAGCCGATCCCAGCTGCACGCGAACCAGGCCCCGCCGCCGGGGCGTGGGTCGCTGAGCCGGCCGAGCAGCAGGGCGTTGGCGACGAACACCACGGCATTGGCCACCAGCAGCCAGCGGATCGCAGAGCTGGGCAGCGGCAGGCGGAAGCTCGAAGCGGTTGGATCGTGGGGCACGGCGGACTCCAGGACCCATCTTCGGCTGTCCCGCGGTGTCGAGGCAAGGGGAGTTCGCGGCGGTGCATTCGGTGGCACCGCGGCTATCCTGCGGCGAGCCCAACCCCTGGAACTCCGTGCCCGCCCAACTGCTCGACGGCAAGCTGCTCGCCCAACAGATCCGCACCCGCTTGGCCACCGCCCGGCAGACCCTGGGCCGCGCCACCGTGAAACTGGTGTCGGTGGAAGTCGGGCAGAATCCAGCGGCCGCGGTCTACGTGCGCAACCAGCAACGCGCCGCAGCCGAGGTCGGCATCGAGATGCTGGTGCAGAACCTGCCACTCGGCACCACCGAGGCGGAACTGATCGCAGCCATCCGCCACTGCCACACCGACCCGGACGTGGCCGGGGTGATCGTGCAGCGGCCGCTGCCCCCCGGCATCGACCCGCGCACGGTGCAATCGGCGATCGACCCGCAGCGCGACGTCGAAGGCATGCACCCGGCGAACATGGGTTCGATCCTGTACCGCGAACCGCTGCTGCCGCCGTGCACCGCGGCCGCGGCGCAGCAACTGATTCTCAGCACCGGGATCGACCTGCGCGGCGCCGAGACGGTGGTGGTCGGCCACAGCGAGATCATCGGCAAGCCGATCGCCGTGCTGCTCCTGCACCACCTGTCGACGGTCACCGTGTGCCACATCGGCACCCGGCAGCTGATCGACCACACCAAGCGAGCCGACATCCTGGTGGTCGCGGTGGGCAAAGCGGGCTTGGTCCACGGCGGCATGGTCAAGCCGGGCGCCTGCGTGATCGACGTCGGGATCAACCAAGGCGCCGACGGCAAGATCACGGGCGACGTGGACTTCGCCTCGACGGTGGG
>JAEUHP010000048.1 GCA_016795295.1 Planctomycetota bacterium
GGTGGTGGCGGTGGCCACGGGCACCCCCGAGGAGTAGAGGCGAATGTGCCAACCCGGCAGCGCCGGCTCGCCGACATCCCGTTGGCCATTGCCGTTCGCATCGTTGTACTTGAGGCCCTGCAGGGCCCCGAACCCAGAGCAGCACTCGGGCTTCTCCGCCGTGAGGTTCGGCGCGGCGAACAGGGTGGCCTTGAGGTTCAAGCCCATGGCAACACTATCCGTGTTCTGCACCCGGATGCGCAGGGAGTTGGTGCCGATCACCCCGCCGCAGGTGCTGAGGGCGTAGGTACCGAAGGTGAGCGCCTGAGCGCTGAACGTCTGGCCAGTGTGGAACAGATTGCCGTTGAGGTAGGCGTAACACTCGTCGTCGCCGCGCATGCCGATCTGCAGGGTGCACTGGCTCAACACCGCTCCCGGGCGCAAACAGAAGGTGGTCTCGAACCAATACGCCCCGTTCTGGTTCTGGGCGGAAGTCGGATACCCACTGATCCACTGGGTTCCTGGCTCCGGGTTGGCCCACGCGGCGTGCTTCTGGATCACGGTGGCCGGTCGCGGCTCCAGGGTCCCCGGGAAGGGATCATCCACCACCGTCCAGCGGGCATCGATGGCCCCCAAAGGCAGCACCGCCTGGTTGGGGTGATCGTACCCGGTGTCCAGTCGGACCTGGCTGGTGGCGCAGGGCCCCTGCGGCACGCTGGCTGCTGCCAGGGCGGCCGGCGCCAGCCCCCCGATCAGGAGGATGCCGGCAACCTTCCGGAGCGCTGGCTCGGCCATGGCCAGCAGGCGGCCCCATCGGATGGTGGGGATCCCGGCAGCAGGAGGAACGGAGCTTGGTGCCACTGCGGCTGGCATGGGCAGCGGCAGGGTGAGTCGTGGTGCTGGCATGGGTTCGTGCTTGGTTGTGTGGAAAGGAAACCGACACCCACAAGTGCCCCTGGCCCGCACCGCTGGACAAGAACCCAGAGAATCCCGGATGCCCCCCCATCGCCAGCAGTTCTGCCGCCAGGTCGGACAGGCGCAGGCACTCCCGGTATCCTGCGCGGGCCATGTTCGCGTCCCTGCTCCCACTCGTCCTGGTCTGGCAGAACCCCGCCCCACAGGGCACCCCCCCGCCGCCGAGCCCACCTCCCGCCGAGGCGAAGCAAAGCGCGACGCCGCCTGCGGGAGCCCCCGCCGGAGCTCCCACCGGGGCGCCGCAGGTGGTCGTGAATCTCGACGACCGCAGCGGCAAGACCACCGCCGACGAGCTGACCAAGGCGCTGAAGACGGCGAACTCGATGAGCGAGAAGAACCGCGCGCTCGAAGCGGTCGCCACCAGTTCCCACAAGCTGCTGGTGAAGCCGCTGGCCACGGTCATCGAAACCGACAAGTCGCTGGTGATCCGCAAACGCGCCGCGGAGCTGCTCGCCAACCAACCGGCCGCCGAGGCCAACGCCATGGCGCGCGGTCTGCTGCGCAAGCTCAACGCGCAGCCCACCGTGCAAGCCGATCTGGTGCGCGTGATCGCGAAGACCGGCTACGAGCCGGCGCACTGGGCCGACCTCGACGGGCTGTTCGAACGGCAGTACGCGACCGACCGAGTCGGCCTGCAGGAGGCGATCCTCGACCTGGTGGCCGAACACAAAGAACGGCGCGCGCTGCCGATGTTGATCCGCAACCTCGACGAGCCGGCTGCCGAAAACGTCGAAGACGCCGCCAACCCGCCGGCGGAGTACTGGGAAGCGCGCTGGAAAGCCTGGTCCGCGTGGCGCGGCAAGGTGAAAGAAGCCCTGTTCGCGGTGACCGGGCAGCGTTTCAGCACCGCCAGCGAAGCGAAGGCGTGGCTGGAGAAGAACGGCGGCAAGAAGAAGTGAGCCGGGGCGCGGCCGCGGCCGCGGCCGCTCGCCCGCCCAGCTCCGCGCCCAGTCGCCGCGGCGCCCGAGCGCGGCGGCTCCCGGTCAGGCCTTCGCCCGCTCGGGGTGCTCGACGAAGTACGGCCCGATCGCCAGCCCGTCGATGCGCCCGGCCAGGAACGCGCGGATCGCGTCGCGCGGCGAGCACACGATCGGCTCCTCGTGCATGTTGAAGCTCGTGTTGATCAACGTCGGGATGCCCGACAGCTTCTCGTACTCGGTGAGGATCGCGTGGTACCCGGGGTTGATCTCGCGCCGGATCAACTGCGGCCGCGCCGTGCCGTCGACGTGCACCGCCGCCGGACACTGGGCGCGCATCCACGGCGTGCAATCGAACGTGATCGTCATGAACTCGGCCGCGTGCTCGGCACCCTCGAGCCCGACGTAGCAGCGCTCACGCGCCTCCCACAGGGTCACGGGCGCGAACGGCATGAACTCGGTGCGGCCGAGGCGCTTGTTGAGCCACTGGTTCACTTCCGGCTCGCGCGCATGGTAGAGCACCGAACGGTTGCCGAGCGCGCGCGGACCGTACTCCATGCGGCCGTCGAACCGGCCGATCACTTCGCCGGCATGGATGCGGCGCGCCACCTCGGCGGCGATCGACGCGGGCTGGGTGAACCGCAGCCCTTCCTGCTCGAGCGCGGTCTTGATCTCGGCATCGGTGTACGACGGACCGAGGTAGACGTCGCGGATCGGTTCGACTTTGCCTTCGGGCCACGACAGCTGCAACGCGAGGCCGGTGCCGCAGCCGCCGTCGCCCATGTCGGGATAGACGAAGGTGCGGTCGATGCCGTCGAGCGCGTGGATGCGTTGGTTGAGCTTGACGTTGGCAGTGACCCCGCCCGAGAGCACGACGTCGCGCAGGCCGAGCTGCTTGCTCCAGTGCGCCACCACGTTGCAGGCGACCACTTCGAGCACGTGCTGGTACGCGGCGGCGACGTCGACCTTGGGGAAGCGGCTGGTCAGGTTCTGCGTGAACCGCACGTTGAGGTTCTGCCGGATGCGGAAGTCGCCATCCCGCTGCTCGATGCGCGACAGCAGCACCGGCCCGAGCACCGCCGGGTCCCCGTAGGCGGCGAGGCCGACGATCTTGCCGGCGTGGCGGTCGGGTCGAAAGCCGAGCGCGCCAGTGACGTTCTCGTACATCGTGCCGAGCGAGTGCGGGAACGCGAAGTCGTGCACGCGCTGGATGCGACCGCGGGTGCCGACGCTGATCGAGCCGGCTTTGCCGCTGCCGTACCCGTCGAAGGTGACGATCAGCGCGCGCTCGAAGCCCGAACTGAGGAACGCGTTGGCCGCATGCGAGAGGTGGTGCTCGCAGCGCCGCAGCTTCGTCCCGAGCCCGAGTTTCTGCAGGCCGGCGAGCAGGTCGGCTTCATGGCGGCGATGCGCCTCGATCGCCGCCGTCTGCCACTGCTGCGCCAGGGCCAGCGCCTTGTTGCGCGCGAGGCCCGAACCACCACCGACCAGGCGGTAGTAGGTTTCCTTGACCAGCCCCTTCGGCAGCCGCTCGTTGGGGTGCCCGAGGCCCGGGATCGCCTGCTTGCGCTCTGGCACGCGTGCCAGAGCCGCCCGCAGCTGGCCGACCAGCCCCTGGTCGTGGCTTTCGCGTTCGAACGCTTCGTTGGCCGCGAACGCCTTGGTGATGAGGTCCGCCTCCTGCGCCGCGGTCAGGAACGGATAGGCGACGAGGTCGACATCCTTCGTCGTCACACCGCCCCACTTCAGCGCGTGTTCGATCGCCTGCCAGGGAAAGCCAACGTGCTGCTTCTGGCGGGAGAAGCGCTCCTCGCCGGCCGCGAACACGACCTTGCCGTCGACCACGAGCGCCGCCGTCGCATCCTTGTCGAGCGGCGAGATGCCGAGCACGATCATGCCGTCACCTCCCGGCCCTTGCCGAACAGGCGCTCACGCAAACGCAGCGGCGTCGTGGCGGCGCCGCCGAAATCCCGCAGGAACCAGGCGAAGTAGTCGTTCATCACTCCGAGGAAGGCAGCGCGTTGCTCGACCGTGTGCACGTACTGCGTGCAGCCGGGTCGCAACGTCGAACTGTGGTAGCTGAAGGCGAACACCTGCTGGCCGCGGGCGCGCAGCGAGCGGGTCAGCCGCATCAGGCTGTGCAGGTCGAAGCCCTCCGGCGACAGCCGGATGCGGCTCAACACGCCGAGCCGACTCAGCACGCCGGGCGCGCGCAACTTCGCCGCCAGCGGCGCGGTCGCCGTGCGCCACAAGCGCGGCGCCAGGGCTCCGGCCGAGCCGGCGGCACCGACGAAACCGGCGGTGGTAGGCACGCACAGGAGACGCCGGGCTTTGCCGAACCAGTACGGCATCGCGTCGACCCGCGAGTAGTCGGGGCCGCCGTCGCCCGAAAAGTCGTAGGCAGGACAGGGACTGCAATCGATGTCGAAGCCTTCGGCTTCGAGCGCAGCCGCACTGTGGGCGCCGATGCCGTAGCGACCGGCCTTGTAGATCCGCGGCCGGCTGCCGAACGCGCGCTCGATCGCGTCACCGAGGGCACGCATCTTGGCGCGTTCGAGCGCCGGCGGCAGGTTGCCGGGATAACTGTTGGCGGCGTGCACCGCCTCCTCGAAGGGCGGATTGACCCACGGATGCAGGTGCGCCCCGACCTCCGCGCGCCCCTCGCGCAAGAACGTGCGCAGCACGTCGATGCCGGTGCGCTGCGTCACCACCGGATGGTCGGCGACGTAGGTCGGCACGATGCCGTGCCGATCGCAGACCGTCTGCCCATGGTGCGCGTCGGCCATCGCTTCGACCGAGATGTTGGCGCGGTCGAACTGCTGCCAGTCGAACTCTTCTTCGGTGTCGACGACGACCAGCAGTTGGGGCGGCGTGCCGTCGGGCAGGCGAGCCAGCGTGCGGGTGGTCGGATCGTGGATCATGCGGCGAAACCAGGAGCTGCCGCGGCCGGTGGCCGGACTCGGCGGGCGCACCTTTTACCACAAGGCAGCGTCCCCTGGTGGCGGGAATGCCCCCGCGTGCGCCAGGCTTCGGGCCACCCGGGCGCGGCCCGCCGCAAGTGCAGAAGCCATCGCTCGCGCCGCCTCGATGGCAACGGCCGCTGGCTCGGCGGGCCGGCCACCGTGAAGAAGAAGTGCCATGCCACCCGAGCTTGCGTCCCGGCGATCCTGGCCTAGCGTGAAGCGATGCCAGCCAAGCAGCCCCGCCGCCCGATCCACAGCAGCCGCTCTCGGCAGCGCGCCATGCTGTTGCTGCTGGCGTGGCTGCCAGCTTGCCAAAGTGCGGCGAGCGTCCCGCCCCCCCGCGCCGAACCACCCGAACTCGGACCGGACCGGGGCTCGGTCGAGCTCACCCTCGGCGGCGCCGCAGCCGGCCCGCAGAGCAGCCGTGGTCAAGCCGTGATCGACCTCGGCGTCGGCTACCACCTGACGGCCAACGATGCGGTGCAAGTCCGCCATCGCACGTTCTACGCCGAAGACGACACCGCGCGCGCCGTCAGCCTGCTCGACGCAACTTACGAACGCAGCTTCGGCAGCGCCGCCCTGCGGCCCTTCGTCGGTGGCAGCGCCGGCGCCGCCTACGGCGAGTCGATCAACGAATCTCCGGTGCTCGGGGCGCGCCTCGGCCTGCGCTGGTTCGTGCAACCGCAGGCGGCGCTGACCATGGGCGGCGCCTACCACCACCTGATCACCAAGACCGAGGACCGCACCGAGATCTACCGTAGCGACCTGTTCACCTGGTCGATCGGCGTCTCCCTGTTCTTCTGACCTGCCAACCGCGGCGCCGCAGCGTGCCGCCCGCTGGCGCGCGAACCGTCCGCTGGTTACTGCCGCCCCCCCCTGGGCTACAGACCCGCATGCACGTCCCACACGCCAACGCAATTGTCCTGTGCAGCCTGGTGCTGCCCCTGCTGCCCGCGCAGCAAGCCACCCTCATCGTCAGCAATCCCAGCCCCGTCGTCCTGAGTTCGGACGTCGGCGGGCAGAGCGCCGCCGTGTCGCTCCCCGCCAACTCCACGGGCCCGGTCCAGAGCCTGAGCCACAACTCGCCACCACCGGTCCTGCCCACCAGCGTACGAGCGGACTTCGACTGGACGAGCGAGGCGAACCGCCTCGGCGCATCCCTGGTCCTCCGCCAAGCGGTCAGCGTCTACGGCCCCGGCCCGGCCAACGGCCACGTGGCAGCTCCCGACATCCTGCTGCAACTGCAGGCCAGCGCCCCCCTCTTCGTGAACCTCGAACTGGCGCGCGCAGTGGACGCCACGGCCCCCGGGGGCAATCTCGCGGTGTGGCGGATCGACGTCGGGGACGATGGCAGCTTCGAAGCCACCGAAGCGAGCCCCGGCACGGTGACCGTGCCGGTCCAGCTGACCACCCAGCCGCTGCGGATCCGGGTTGCCAGCGTCATGGGCCGGACCGGCGGCGGGAACCTGGAAGTCGTCACCCGGGTCACGGCGCGCCCCCAAACCAACCTGAGCATCCTGCCAGCCATCACCGGCTGCGGCAGCACCCGCCTGCACGTGCTGCCGACTTTGCAGAGCGGCGGCATCGACCTCTCCTTCGACAGCCTCCAACCAGTGGCCGCCGTGCTCGGCATCGGCACCAACCCGACCCTGGTGCCGTCGCCGTTGTCCACCGCGTGCTTGTTGTTGCCGCGGCTCGACGCGGTGCTCTTGCTGCTGCCCTCGCAGTCCTTCCAGCTCGTGGTGCCGCCTGCGCTGCGACCGCTGATGGTGTTCGCCCAGGGCGTCGATCTCGTCCCGGTCGTGTCGACGACCAACGGGTTCGCCATCGTGGCGCCCTGAGCGCGAAGCCGCAGTGCAGCGCCTGCGTTGCCGACGCGAGAGGTGGTCGATGGCGAGGGTGGCACGGGAGGCACCCTGCGCAAGCACCGAGTCGATGCACGTCTCAGGAAGATCTGCGCGCGCAACGCCTCACTTGCCATCCTCCGCCACCGCTCGCTTGGTTTCGAACTGCGTGCGGCACTCCCGCAGCAAGGCCAAAGCCCGATGGTCGGCCTCGAGCACCGGACCGACGTCCGCCAGCAGCATCGTCGCGAACACCTTTGCGAGAGCCTCGAGCGCAACCTGAGGCGGCTGGCCGGGCAGGTCCTTCCGCACCTGCGCGGGATCGCTGCCGCGCCGCAGCTCGGCTTTGCGTTGCGCTTGCCCCGCCAGCGCCGCCTGGAGGTCGAAGTCGCCAGCGCCATCGAGGCAGGCCAACCAGGCGCCACAGTGCCCCAGCACCCGTTCCGTGAACTGGCCCCCGAACTCGCGCAGCAGCTTCGCCTCGGTCTCGTCGGCAGCCTTGCCGAGGGGCTGGGCCTTGGCCGCCCCGATCGTCGCCTCGAGGTGGCGCCGATGTTCCGCGAGGATGCACGCCCGCGCGCCGCGCCGCCCGAGCCGCTGCGCCTCGTGCGCCGCAAGCTCCGCCGCCGCCCGCGCCAGCAACTTCGCGTCCGGCGTCGGCTCGGCCTTCAGCACGCTCAGCAGCAGCACCAGCGCGTGCACCTCGGTCTGGCCGGCCAGGACCGCAGCGGCCTTCGCGGGCTGGCTGGTGAGGTGCCGGGCATGCCGCAGCAGCGTGAACGCATCCTCCGCGGCGGCGCTGGCGGCCCCGGATTGCCGTTCGGCGAGGACCTGCCAGCCGTGTGCCGCGGTGAGCTGCACCAGCTGCCACAAGCTCACGAAGTGGGTCTCGTAGCCACACGAGAACGCATCCGCCCCGGGCCCGAAGTCGCAGTCCGCCAAGCGCGTGGCTTGGGCGAACGTGGCGCGTTCCCCGGCGGTCTTGGCGACGACGTCCCGCCACCCAGCCACCGCCGCGGCGAACGCCGCCGGGTCGTCGGGAGCGGCCGGCAACTCGAGCTCGAATGCGGAATCGACGGCGAAGGCGCGCAGCAGGTCCTTGGCGGCAACGGCGTAGACGAGTGCGGCGTTCGCCGGCGCCCGCGCCGCTGACGGGGCTGGCGGGGCTGGCACGGCCGGCGCAGCCGGCACCGCAGGCACTGGTTCCTGCGCACCTGCTGCGCGAGCAAGCGGCGAGCACGGCCCTGCCAACAACAGCCCTACGACGAACCACAGCCCAGGATGGACCATGGCACCTTGGTAGCCGCGAGCGCCCAGCAGCAGTTGCCGAATCTGCCCGAATCCCCCAAGCCGCCCGGGAAGCGGGCTGGGCGGTGCGGCGGAGGGCAGGTCCTACGGGGCATCCCCTCAGCAGCCGCCGAGTGCCGCCCACAGCAACGCCACCTCGGCCTCGTCGAGTCGGCGCAGCCCGCCGACCGGCAAGTCGCCGAGCCCGAGCGGGCCGATGCGCACCCGATGCAGCGTGTGCACGCGCGAACCGACGGCTTTCACCATGCGCCGGATCTGCCGATTGCGCCCCTCGACGAGCGTGATGCGCAGTGTCGAGGTGCGCGCGTCGACGGCGAGCCGTTCGACTTGGGCGGGCAACGTGATGCGATCGTGCAACCACACGCCGGTGCGCAGCCGCTCGAGCGCCGCGTCGGCCAACGGCCCCTTGCAGCGCACTTCGTAGACCTTCGGCAGTTGCTTGGCCGGCGCCAACACCTTGGCCGCGAGGTGCGTGTCGTTGGTGCACAGCAACAGCCCGGAGGAGTCGCGGTCGAGCCGCCCGACCGGCGACAACCACGGGCGATCCGCGGGCAGCAGCGCCGCCACGCTGTCGTGGCCGTGTTCGTCGTCGAGGGTCGTCACGTAGCCGACCGGCTTGTGCAGCAACCACACTTCCCTGGCCCGTGGCCGGATCGGCACGCCGTCGAACACCACCTCGTCGTGGGCAATGTCGACCCATTGGTCGGGATCGCGGAGCAAGCGGCCGTTCACGGTGACGCGTCCGGCGAGGATCGCGGCACGCGCTTCGGCGCGCGGGCAGCTGCCGGAGCGGAACAGCAGGCGCTCGAGGGGTTTGCCACCGACGGGCATTGCCGCACGATGCGTCCGGCGTGGCCGCGTCGCAACCACTTTGCCCCTGTGCCACGGCTCTCATGGCACCGCGAGGCAACCTGCAGCCGAGGTGCGGCACCTACTTGCGCTTCTTGCGCTGGTCCGGCCAAGGGTCCTTCATCTCGACCACGTACTTGCGCCAGGCCGCTTCCAGCGCAGCCAGATCGAGACCCGCCAGCATCTTGGTGAGCGCCGCCTTGCGCGCCTCGAAACCGGCGACCTGCTTCTGCTCCAGACTCGCCTTGGCACCCGGTTCCGCCAGCAATTGCTGGTAGGTCTGCTTCATGGTGTCGAAGTACACCGTCAGCAGCTGCGACCACTGCGGATGCGCGGCCACTTCCTTGCTGGTGCGCAGGAAGTAGACGAACGACCAAGCGCCGGCGTAGAAGAAGCGGATCCGCGCCGGATTGTAGAACACCGCCCGCTCGGCGCGCAGCAACTCGGCCAGCGGCACGAAGCCTTCGCCGTACTCACACATGTCTTTGGCGAGATGGATCCGCCAGGAACTGGGTTCGACCTTGGTCACTTTGCCGCCACTCGAGACGTCGGCGCCCGAGAAGTAGTCCCCATAGCCTTCGTTGAACCAGTCGTGCGGCGCCACTTCGCCCACGGCGTAGTAGATGTACTGGTGGAAGGCTTCGTGGTAGAGCACCAGCAAGGTGTCTTCGTCGGTCAGCTTGCGGTTGCCCAGGCTGCGCTTGGCCTTGCTGTCCATCGTCTTCATCGTCTGCGTGTAGTCGAAGAAGACGAGCTCTTCATTGCCCGGATGCCAATAGCCGCCGGTGTTCGGCGGGCCGCCGTACTGGTGGTATTCGTCCATCGTACGGCACACGCGCACCACACTGAGCTGGTCCATCGCGCCCGAGGGCGGGAACAACTCGGTGTAGAGCGCCCGCATCGCCTCGATCTCCCGCGCGATCTTGCGCACCAGATCTTCGTTCCGGCAGTGGTGCACGATCAGGTAGTTCTCGGTGTCCAGGGCTTTCCAGCCTTCGGCGAGGTCTTGGCGCGCCTTCTTGCGGGTCGCCACGGCGCGGTACTTGCCGCTGGCATAGAGGCGGTCGATGGCGGCCAGGGCACGCGCCGCGGCGCCTTCGTTCGCGGGCGCCAGAGTCCCGGCGACCTTGGTCACCTGGGTCTGCAACAGCGGCAGGCAGGCGTCGAAGGTGAAGCCGAAGACGCCGAACGTGGCATGGTCCACGGTCTTCCTGATCAGGTAGCCGACGGGGCGCGGCACACCGGCAGGCCTCGGAGTGCGGGAGGCGATGGTGTAGACCCCGGGCTTCTTCGGCTCTTCGGTGAGGATCCAGGCGTCTTCGAAGGCCTTGCAAAACGCCTCCCAGGTGGTGACCCGCCCCTCCTGTTCCATGGCCTCGCGGACGGAGGTCGGCCCACTCGGCGCGCTCTCGGCGTCGACACCCGTCGCCGGTCCGTCGCCCTCGAAGTAGAACACGTGCAGCTGGTGTTCGTTGGTCTTGTAGATGCGGTCGTGCAGCTTGTGCAGCTCTTCCGGTTTCTCCTTGGCCACCAACTTGGCGACCAGCACCTGCTCCGTCGGCGGCAACGGCACTTCCTGCAGGCTGGTCGGGTAGGCGAACTGCACCGGCGCCGTCTTGTTCTGGAAGGAGCGGTAGCCGGCCGGTGCCTGCGCGGCTGGGGTCGCTACGAGCACAGCGGTGGCGATCAGGAGGCGGAGGCCCATTGCGCCAGCATACGGCACCTGGGCCAGCCGCGCAGCGCAGGGGCTTCGCCACCATCCCGCAGCCCGCCGCACCCTACTTCGGCGGCAACCGCAGCTCGACCGTCGCCGTCTCGCCCCCCACCACCACGACCTCGACCTCCGGCCCGGGCGCGCCAGGGCCGCCGGGCCCCATCGCCATCTCCTGCGCCTTGAACGTGTACTTCCCCGGCGCCAACCCCTTGCAGGTGAACGCGCCGCCCAGCGCCGGCACCGGCTCCGGCCGCGGCGCATCGGCCGCCGCATCGCGCGCCACGTACCGCACCAATGCCATGCGCACCGGCGAACCATCCGCGGCCACCACCTTGCCACGCACGCGCCCCGCTGCACCGAGTTCGGCGCGCGGACACTCGGTGACCTGGCGTTCCACCACCACCTGCCCACGCACATCGCCCGGCGCGAACTTGCCGTGCTCGAGATGCACGTCGTAGGTGCCCGGCGGCACGTCGGCGAGTTCGGCAAAG
The DNA here is from genome assembly GCA_016795295.1 of Planctomycetota bacterium. Classification (GTDB taxonomy): domain Bacteria; phylum Planctomycetota; class UBA1135; order UBA1135; family UBA2386; genus JAEUHP01. The sequence goes on from JAEUHP010000048.1 coordinate 11,041, forward strand.
CCGTCGGCGCCGGTGCGCACGCGCTGCCCGCCCAGGGTCATCGACGACATCTCACCATCGCCCTCGCCATCGGTGGTGCCCATCGACATCACCATCATCTGCGTGCGCTGCACGCGGCCCGCGCCAGGGACCTCCGCTTCGCGGATGGTCACTTCGACACCCGCGAGCGGCACCGCGGCCGCGCGATCCCAAGCCTGGATGCGCAGGCTGCCGGTGCGCAACACCAGATCGCAGCGCTGCTCGGCCTCCTGAGCCACCGTGACTTCGGCCCGCGCCATCACCAGCGCCTCGGGACGGCCATACCGAAGCGTGTAACGGCCGGCCTCGACATCGTCGAAGGCATAAACCCCATCGTCCCCCGCAGTGACCGAGCGACCACCGCCCAGGTCGAGCATGGGCAGGCCGTTCGCGGGGGCGTCGGCCTTGGCGAGTTCGACCACACAGCCGGCCACCGGACCGGCGGCGCCGGTGACCGTGCCGGTGAGCCGCGTCAGGGTCGGCCGCAGCAGTTCGAGTTCGGCGGTGGCGCCGCCGACCACGGCCACGTCGCGGGCACTGCTGGCGATCGCTTCGCCTTCCTCGCCACCGATCACGAACATGGCGCCACCAATGCTCCGACCCACCACGGCGCGCAACAGGCTGGCGCGGTAGTCTCCGGGCAGCAGGGGACCGAAGCGGCAGCGACCGGCGGCGTCGGTCTTCGCCTGCTTGCTCTCCCCGCCACCGCCGCGCAGGCCGCGCAGCATGCCACCAGCGGCATCACCGGCGCGCGCTTCCAGACGCACTTCGATGTTGGCCACGGGTTGGCCGGCCGCGTCACGTACCTGCACGGCGACGAACCCAGGGATGCGCAGCTGCAGTTGGGCTTCGACCGCGCCGGCTGCAGGCACCACCACCGCCGCCGCCAGCGCCGGAGCGAAGCGTTCGTGCTCGGCGCGCACTTCCGCAGGCCCTGCCGGCAAGCCCGCGACCACCGCAAGCCCCTCGGCATCGGTAGTGCCAGAGCCCAGCGGCTCGTTGCCGTCGAACACCTGGACGTCGCCAGTGTCGTCCACGCCCACGGACCGCGAGGCGTGCACCAGCATGGCACCGTCGCTCGCAGCCGCGCCAGGCTTGGCCACCGCCACCTTGGCGCCGGCGACCGGCTGGCCTTCGGCATCGACAACCCGCACGCGCACCACACCGCCGCGGTCTGCGACCAGGCGCAGCCCGCGCAGGTGCTGTGCGGGCGCCAGCTCGAGGTCGCCCTGCCGTACCGGACGATGGCCTTTGCCCTCGGCAACCACCACGACCTTGCCGGACGGCACGCCTTCGAGACGGAACGAACCATCGGCTGCCGTGGTCGCCTGCACCCGGCCCGCGAACGGCAGCAGCAGTTCGCGGTGGTCTTCTGCGCCCTCGACGGCCTCGTGCGCCTGCAGCGCATCGACCGACACGCGGCTGCCGGCGAGCGGGGACCCGTCGGCGGCGACCAACACACCTTCGACCACGGCATGCCGCTGCAGGCGCAGCAGCAGATCGCTGCTGCCGACCTTCACCTCGGGCTGGACCGCCGGCGCGTGGCCCTTGGCCGAGGCGCGCACGGTGGCGGCCGCACCTTCGAGGCCCAAGAGGGTGAAGTAGCCGTAGGCATCGGTGGCCACGGCTTCGTCCTGGGTGAAGCGCTCGATCTCGACGCCGCCGCGCAGCTCCTTGCGCTTCTTGCCGACCTTCGCCCCGGCGATCGGGACGCCACGGTCGTCGACCACCTGGCCCGAGATCGCCTGGCCCGGCTGCACGGTCAGCACCACGTCGGCCAGGGTCTGCTCGGCCGCCACAATCACCTGCTGCGAAGCCGGCAAATACGCCGCCGACGCCGTGCGCAATTCGTAGGTGCCCGGGCGCAGCCTGGTGAAGGCGAACGCGCCGTCGCTGCCGGTCGGGCCCGCCACATGCTGGCTGCCGAACGCAAACGCCCCCTGGTAGGCCGTGACCTTGGCCCCCGCGACCGGGCGGCCCGCGCCATCGCGCACCACCCCTGACACGCGGCTGCCGGCGAGCACGACGAGGTTGCCGAGGTCCTGGTTGCCCCGGTTGCCCTGCACGTGGTGCTGCGCCTCGGCGAACACGAGGTCGCCGGTCAGTTCCAGGAATGCCTGGCGATCCGAGCCCAGCGCGAACTCGAAGCGGCCATCGGGGCCGCTGGTCACGGTCGGCGCTTTCTCGGCACTCCGCGCCACCGGCACGTCGAACTCGAAGTCTCCCGAGGTGCGGAACGACGGCACGCGCAGGGTCACACCCGCGCGCGGCTGCTCCTGGCTGTCGACCAGGCGGCCAGTGATGCGCGCCGCGGGTCCGGTGGCGGGGGTCTGGTCGGTGCGCGAGGCAGCCGCAGCTTCCCGTTCGTGGTCGGCGGCGGCGGGCGGCGTCTGCCCCTTGGCCGCGAGGTCGGTGCGTGCGGCGGCGGCGGGGGCAGGAGTCGCGCTGGGCGCAGCCGCGGCCGGGGTGTTCGGCTGGGGCAAGTTCTCCGGCTCGGGCTGGCCCAGGGTGTTCCAGAGCAGCCAAGCGACGACCAGCAGGACGGTGACGCCGACGAAGGCAAACAGCGAAGAGCGGGGCATGGCGGCCCTCGACGCTATCCGGGCGGCGGAAACTCCGCACTTCGGCGTGGAGATCCTCCCGGCGGTCGGGGTGGTCTAACGGGCCTGCGCTGCGTCGGTGTCGCGATGTCGCCAGAGGCACTCGGCGGCACACTCCGCCATCTGCAGGTCCTCAGGGCTGCCGCGTTCGCGGACCAGGGCACGCAAGCTCGGCAGCCACGCCGCGGACCAGCATGGCCCCTCCGCGAGACTGAGGAGCAACTCCTGGGTCGGCTGCTCGCGGAGCGCACGCAGCAACCAGGCATGGTCCCGGGTGCTGCGTGGGCCTACCCGCGCCAAAGCCGCCAGAGCAAACGGGTGCTGCGGCAAGTCGGTGAGCACGGCAACGGCGAGCGCGTACACTTCGTCGTCGGCCAGCGCTTGGTGGCGCCACCACCAAGCTTGCCCTTCGCGCAGCAGTGGCAGCAGACGCCGATGGCGCTCCGCGGCAGACCACGGCAGTTCGAGCACCAGCTCCAACCGGTCTCCGGCATCGAGCGAGGCCGCGACCAGATCCAGCGCCGCGCCGCGGGTTTGCCGAACCAGAATGCGCGCCGCCAGCCGCCGCACTTCGGCAGCGCCGTCGCCCAGCAAATCCTGCAGCACCCGACTGTCGACGCCAGCATCGGCACCGAGGGTTGCCAGACCCCGGGCGCCAAACAGGCGCAGGTGCGCCGAAGGACCGACCAGCCAGCGGCGAGCCTCCCCAGCGAGGTGCGTGCCGATGGCCGCGGCGAAATCCTCTCGCCAGAGACCGCGCTCCAGGAGCGGCGACAACACACCAAGGCCGGCCTTGCCGCGTGCGATCGCAGCCCTGGCGACACTCCCGCCTGCAAAGTCCTGCTTCGCCAGCCCGAGCAACTGGGCATCGGTCAACAGGTCCACCCGCCCGAGGCGAACCAAGGCATGAAAAGCTGCCAGCGGGTCGTGAGCAGCAGGCATGAGCTTCCAGTCGGCGAGTTGGGCCAGCACGGCTTCAGGCAGACCCGCTTGCAGACCCCCGAGTGCGAGCAGCAAGGCGCCGCTGGCACGCGGCGGCAAGCTGGTCCGCGCCAAGAGGCCCAGGATCGCCTGCACCGACCGTTCAGCGAGTTCGCGGTCGGCGTCGAGCGCTGCCAAAGCCAGCGCCGCGCACGCTCGGGTGGTGGTGTCCACCGCCTCCGCCGCGAGGATCTGCAGCAGCTTGTCCCCAGCCGGCCGAGCCGCATGGCCAAGGCGCAGCAACAGGCCCACAGCCCGCTCTCGGCGCCTCGGGTCGTCACATGCTTGCAGCAGTTCCGACGGCATGCCGATTCCTGCATCCAAGAACTGACGCGCCGCCAGGTGCCGGGTCGCTTCGTCGCGGCTCGAGAGACAACACTCCAGCACCGCCGCCGCCAGGGCGGGCGCCGCAGCGCAGTCTGCGGGCCGCACTTGCTGCAGGATCGGCAACGCTGCTGGTGAATCCTGGCTGCGCAACACTTGGGCCAGCTCATGGTCCGACACCTCCAGGTTCTCACCGGCCGCATGGGCCATCGCACCTGCGGTGCGCGGGTCGATCAGCAGCTCATGGCGATGCGACGCAGCGGCGGCTCCGAGCCGCCAGAGCCGGTCTGCTGCGGCAATCTGCTCCGCCCAAGTGCCCGTGCGCACCAAGGTGACAGCACCCGCACCGAGCAAATCCGCCTCGACGCCCACTTCACCGGCCACCCACAGGGCCAGTTCCCGCGGCGTGAATGGCACCACCAGGTCTCGAGCCGTGCGCAGGATGCGCGGCACCGGCGCGCGCCGCGCCGGCAGCGCCAACGCACCGCCCAAACCACGTTCCAGCGTCTCCACGCGGTCCATCCCGGAACCGCCCCCGATCGACCACTCTGGGCCGTCCGGCACGGGCTCGTGCCGATCCTGGCCATCGACCAGAATCGCCAGCAGCGCTTGGGCCTCTGGACGCGCCACGGCCAAGTCGAGAGCTGCCTGGTTGCGTACCTGCCATTCACCGGCCTTCAGCAGGGCCACGTCGGCTTCGCGTGCCACGGGTTGCGCGGTGCATTGCACCAGGGCGGCAGCGGCCACCCACTTGATCCAGCAACCGTGAGCTTTCGCTAACCGTCTGCCCTTGTCCATGAACCCTGGCCTTGGTGTCTCCGCACTCGGGGAGGTGCCACCGACAGCATAGCCCCAGGCCCGCCAGCAGCCACGGCCTCTGCGCGGAACTGCAGGTCGCTGCAGTCCACGCCACGGCATGGTCTCCGCTGGCCCTAGGGAGAACGAGGCGCTCCGATCCCGTGCCGCATGATGCCCCTCCGCCTCGCCGCCCTGCTCGGCCTTGCCCTCACGGCCTGCACCACCACTCCCGAACCCAGCCCCGCACCCGCGGTGCTCGCCGCCGAGTTCGCGCGCTTCGCCCAGGAGCACCAGGTCCCCGGTCTCGTCGCCGGCCTGACCATCGCCGGCCGCCGGCACGTGTTCTGCACGGGCTACGCGGACGACGAACGCAAGCTCCCGGCCACCGCAGCCACACTCTTCGAGATCGGGTCCGTGTCGAAGGTCTTCACCGCGACGCTCGCCTGCCTCGCCGCCGAACGCTCAGTGGTGTCACTCACGGACGCGCCGAGCCGCATCGATCCCGCGTTCGCGAACGCCTCGCTCGACCGCGCCCAGCTCTGGCACTTCGGCACCTACACGGCCGGCGGGCTGCCGCTGCAGTTTCCGGAGGCGATCGAGCCCGCAGCGGCCACGGCCTATTGCCGCGCCTTCGTGCGCACCAGCGAACCCGGCAGTCAACGCTGCTACTCCAATCCGAGCATCGGGCTGCTCGGCCATCTGGTGGCGAAAGCATGGCGGCGCGACTTCGCGGCCTGCCTGCGTGGCGAGTTGCTGCAGCCCCTGGGCATGACGCACACCCATGTCGAAGTTCCGGAGGCCGCGTCCGCGGAGTACGCCTGGGGGCGTCGGCGCACCGGCGAGCGGGTGCGCGTGGCCAACGGGCCGTTCGCCGACGAGACCTACGGCATCAAGACGAACGTCGGCGATCTGTTGACCCTGCTCGAGGCCAATCTGCGTCCCGACGAGCTGCCGGCGGAAATCGCGGCGGCGGTGCGTGCCACGCAAGTTGGCCGTTTCGCCTGCGGGGGCTTCGTGCAGGGGCTCGGCTGGGAACAGGTCGGGTTGCCGGTGACGCGCGAAGGTCTGCTGGCGATCGCGGCCGCAGCCGTGTCGGAGGAAGGTCTGGCCGCACGGGAGTTGCCAGCGGCGGCCTCGCCCGCGGCGACGTGGTTCCACAAGACCGGGTCGACGAACGGCTTCGGGGCGTATGTGGTGTTCGTGCCCCAGCACCGCCTCGGGCTGGTCCTGCTCGCGAACCGCAATGTGCCGATCGCGGCACGGGTCGCGGCGGCGCATGCCGTGGTGGAACGGCTGGTGCGTGGGGCTTGAGGGTCGGTGGGTGCCGGTTCGCGGGCGGGCTCGGGTGGTCGGGCGGTGCGCCCCTGCGGTGCTCGACGCCCCACGGGTCTTGTCAGGCCCACGACTCCACCGTCGCCACGCATGCCGGCAACTGCGCCAGGAGGAAGCGCGACCACGCGCGCACGTGGTCTGGGGTCGCGTAGCGAAGCCAAACGTCATCCCGGTCCGAGTACGGCTCGGCGACCAGCACGAACTTCTTGCGGTACCACTGCGTCACGCTGTCCGACACATGCAGAGCTACGTGCGAATCCGGCGGAGCGACCAAACCAGCGATGACGGCATTCTGCAAGCACCGCAGCTGCTCTCGCGCATCGTGCTGGAGCAAGTTCGCCAACCTCTCACTCCGCGCCGGCACGGCGCCAGGAACCGGCTCGACAGACCTCTGGAACGTCACGACGAACTTGGCTCCGGCATAGGCATCCCAGGCATCTCGGGACACTTGGCACCACACCACGGTGTAGGCATCACCGCGGGAGCGACACCAACCGAGGAAGCCCTTGGCACGCTGGAAACCTGCGCTCTGGAACCACGGGGCCAAGTCCGGCTTCAGCAAGGCGTAGACTTCGGCGGCTTTCATGCACGGTGCCTGGTGGTTCTGGCGGATCCGCCGCTGCGGCACCGGCCGACTTGGCGGCCGGTCGCATCCTGCGGCTCGTTGGCCGGGCACACTAGCCGACGATCCGGCTCGCGTCTCGCTCTCATGGGCAACCCTGCTGGACAGGGCATCGCGCGAGGTGTTCCGTTCTCGCGATGGCGATCGAACTCGGCATGCGGATCTACCCGCCCCACGTCCTTGGGGTCGGGCAGCCAGCGTCGACGTGGCGGCGCTCGCCAACGCCGCGGTCATGTCGGCAGGTCGGGCCGACTACTTGGCAGGCGCGAGCTGCTTCGTCCTGACCTCCTCGGCCACGCGTCGCGCCGTCACCTCGTCGCTGAACCCGCGGTCGATGAAGTAGCCATCGCCGTGGGGCCTCGCGCCGAACTTCCACACCTCGCGGCCCTCCCACTCGAGCGCCACGGCTTCATGTCGCGCAGCAAGATCACGGATCCAGGCCATGTCGGCATCATCGACCGAGAAAAGGACGGTCCAGACGCCCTCGACCAGCACCTGGCCAGCGCGGACGTCCTTGAACCGCACCTCCCGCGGCTGGGGTTGGCCGTCCACGCACACGACGACCGGCAATCTCGGGCGCGTTCCAGCCTCGCCACCAGGCGCGTGCGGAAGCGCGCACGAACCCAACAACCCAGAGAGAATCGTGATGGTGAGTTTCATGCGGTGTGCAACCTCACGGGTGCGCTGCTGAGCGGCGCAGAGCTTCGGATGATCCACGTGGCAAGGTCGGCAACTCTCGCGGGCTCGTCCCCTTCGACGGAGTCGACCAAGCACCCGTCGCCTGGGTGCTCGGCGGCGGCAAACGCCCTCTCGATCAAGGCCTTGATCTGCTGAGGAGCCACTGGGATCTCGGGGCTGGCGTCTTTGCTCTCGAGCGGCGCGCGCCGCTTGGGGCGCCGGTCGGGTCCAAGGTTCTTGTTGGGCAGCATCGTAGCGACTCCGTCCGTCACTTCCGACGAGAGCATCCGACGGCTGCGGAACCACGAGCGACCCGTGCAGGCTGGGGCCGGCGCCGCGTGTACTTGCCCGGCGAACGGAACGAAGTGAGGTGGACCGACTCCGGAAGTCGGCGCACGTCTCGCCAGTACTCCTCGCGAACGTCCTCATCGATCTCGACCACGCCTGGGTAGAGGCAGTCCATCCCGTCTCGGCGCGGGCCGGACACCCAGAAGTG
>JAEUHP010000049.1 GCA_016795295.1 Planctomycetota bacterium
GGCCTGGAACCACCACGGTCTCGGTGGCCAGCGGCGGCAGCGGCGCGCTGTGCAGGTGCATGGCCAGCGCTTCGAGCAATTCCTCGAGGCGGTGGCTGTGGTAGAGGGTCAGTCCCGCGGGCACCCGATCAGGGTAGCGGGTGCCGAGGCGCCGTCACAGGAGAGGCGCCGGAAGGCCTCGTTGGCGCGCCGCGCGGCGGTGGGCCGGATGCTTGGTCAGAAGGCTGCCCAGTGGCTGCGCAGCCACAGCCACCCAGCCGCCAGCGCCAGCGTCAGCGCCGTGATCGGCAGCCCAGTGCGCAGGTGTTCGTGCACCCAACTCCGGCCGACCGGCTGCACCCCGAGCCGTCCCGCCTGTTCGACCACGATCAAGTTGGCGATCGAACCGACCAGCAGCGCATTGCCGGCCAGCGTCGTCGCCAGCGCCAGGATCGGTCCGGCCAGCGCGTGGTCGGCGACCGGCAGCAGCAGCATGGTCAGTGGCACGTTCGACACCACGTTCGAACCGACCACCGCCACGGCGAACAGGGCCTCCGGCCGGTGGCAATCGACTCCCCAGGCCGAAAACGCGCCGAACCATCGGTCGGGATGGCCCGCCGCCTGCAGCGCGTGGTTGGTGACGAACAGCCCCGCGAACAACACCAGGAGCTGCCAGTCCACCAGGTCGAGCATCGCCCGCGTGGTCTGGCGGCGCGACACCAGCAGCACCCCGCCCGCCAGCATCGCCAGCGCTTCGCGCGGCAGCGGGCCGGCCAGCAGGCCAGCCACCAGCAGCACCAGCACCACGAGGCCCTTCTGCGTCTGCCCGCGGTCGAACGGCTCCGCGGCGCATGCCTGCTCGGGCAGTTCGCGCGCAAAGCGGCCGCGGTAGGCGCGCGCCAGCACCCACCACACCACCAACAGGCCGAGCGCTGCCGGTACCCCGCCGTCGAGCAGATACCGGCCGAACGGCAGGTGCAGCGCCTGGCCGATCAGCATGTTCTGCGGGTTGCCGATCAAGGTCGCCGCCGAACCGACGTTGCTGGCGGCCGCCAGTCCGAGCAGGAACGGCACCGGATCGAGCCGCCGCTGCCGGCACACGTCGACCAGCACCGGCGCCACCGCGAGGCACACCACGTCGTTGGTCAGCAGCGCCGCCAGCGCGCCGGCCGTCAGGACCAGTTCGAACAGCAGTCGTTCGGGCGACCCCGGATGCGCCGCCAACCGCCGCGTCACTTCGGCGTAGAAGCCCGCGCGGCGGAACTGTGCCGAGACCAGCATCAGCCCGAGCAACAGACCGATGGTGCCGACGTCGATCGCGGCCCACGCTGCCGCCGGGGTCATGGTGCCGCCGGCGACCAGCGCCACCGCGCCGAGCAGCGCGGCCCCGGTGCGGTCGAGGCCGAGTCCGGGCACCCGCCCGGCGATCATCACGGCGTAGACGGCGACGAACACGGCGAGCGACAGGTCCAAGGCATGGAGGCTACGGCTTCCAGCCCCTGCCGGGCAATGGAACGCATCGCACCGCCCTGGCAAGATGCCGCGCCCAAGCCGTTCCCATGAAGAAGCTCTCCGATCTCGATCTCCGCGGCCAGCGTGTCCTGGTCCGCGTCGACTTCAACGTGCCGCTCGACGCGGCAGGTCACGTCACCAGCGACGCGCGCATCCGCGAGAGCCTGCCGACGATCCGCGCGATCCTGGCCGCCGGTGGCCGGCCGGTGCTGATGTCGCACCTCGGCCGACCGAAGGGCAAAGTGGTCGAGTCGATGCGCCTCGCCCCCGTGGCCAAGCGCCTCCAGGAACTGCTCGGCTCGCCGGTGCAATACGTCAAGGACTGCATCGGTCCCGAGGCGGAAGCGGCCTCGCGCGCCTTGCCGGCCGGCGCATGCCTCGTGCTGGAGAACCTGCGCTTTCGCGATGCCGAAGAAGCCGGGGATCCGGCGTTCGCCGCGGCGCTGGCCAAGAACGGCGACGTCTACGTCAACGACGCGTTCGGCACCGCGCACCGCGCCCATGCTTCGGTGAGTGGCGTCTGCCAGCACCTGCCGAAGGCCGCTGGCCTGCTGCTGCAGCGCGAACTGGATGCGTTCGCCCGGGTTCTGGAGCGGCCGGCGCGGCCGTTCGTGGCGATCCTCGGCGGCGCCAAGGTCAGCGACAAGCTGCCGGTGATCGAGAACCTGCTGCCCAAGGTCGACACGCTGATCGTCGGCGGCGCGATGGCCTACACCTTCCTCGCCCAGCAGGGCATCGGCGTGGGCAAGTCCCTGGTCGAACGCGAGTTGGTCGGCGAGGCCGGCCGGGTGCTGGCGCAGGCCAAGGCCCAGGGCAAGCGGCTGTTGCTCCCGGTCGACCACGTTTGCGCTGCCGAGTTCAAGGCCGACGCGGCGCCCAGCGTGCACGTGGGCCACATCCCCGAGGGCCAGATGGGCCTCGACATCGGTCCGGCCACGGTGCAGCTCTACGTCGAAGCGCTGCGCTCGGCGCAGACCATCGTCTGGAACGGCCCGATGGGGGTGTTCGAGATGGCGAGCTTTGCCCAGGGCACGCGTGCGGTGGCGTTGGCGGTCGCCGCGTCCGGCGCCTTCACCGTGGTGGGCGGCGGCGATTCGGTGGCCGCGGCCGAACAGATGGGCGTGGTCGCCAAACTGTCGCACGTGTCGACCGGCGGCGGCGCTTCGCTCGAGCTGCTCGAGGGCAAGGTGCTGCCGGGCGTCGCCGCGCTCCGCTGAAGTCGTCGCGGCGCTCAGCAGCGCAGTGCGTACTCGAACTGGTTGAGCCGCGCCACCGCCGACCACAGGTCGTCTTCGACGAAGTGTGGCTCGACCGAGAACTCCCGGTCGCGGCCGCCTTGCCCGGTGCGCACCAGGATCGTGCCCAGTTCGGCGCGCTGCCCGGCCAGCACGTCGGCAGTGGTGTGGCCGATCATCCAGCAGCGCTGCAGGTTCAGGTCGAACTCCTGCTGCGCCATCTTGAAGATGCCGGGGCCGGGCTTGCGGAACACGCTCTCCTTGCGGAACCGCCCCTTGCCCTTCGGATGGTAGGGACAGGAGTAGATCTTGGTGATCGGGATGCCCTCGGCGCGCAGGCGGTCGAGCAGTGCCGCGCAGAACGCCGTGAACTCCTTCTCTTTGAGCTGGCCGAAGGCGATGTCCTGGCGGCTGGTCGCGACGAACAGCTTGAATTGCTTGGGGTCGATGCGGCCGAGCGCTTCGAGAGCGCGGTCGAGGAACGGCACGGTGCCGTCTTGGCCGAGTGCGGCTTTCTGCACCAGGACGCCGTCGAGTTCGAAGAACACGCCTTGCTTGTCGGGGATCTTGGCCATGGTCTGGCGGCTCGGGAGCGGTGGGGTGGGGGTGGCTGGCGGCGCCAGGAGGGGCCTGGAGCTGGCCATGGCATCGGCTGTTTGGCTGCGGCCCTGGAGAATGAGGGAAAATTGCCCGACCAATTCCTCGCCGCCAGGCGGTGGGCCTCTGGGCAGGAATCGGCCACAACCCACCAGGATCGAAGAGCTTGGGGCCTCGGCTGGCCGCCGGCCGGTTGCTGTGGAAATTCTGGCCAAGGCAGCCCGTGCGGGCGTAAGGCCGGCATACTGCAACGCTCGTCGTCCCCACCTCGTTCCGCACCTTGAGCCCGAGCCCTGACTCCGAACTGATGCTCCGCGTCCAGGCGGGGGATCTCGAGGCGTTTTCGCAGCTCGTCCAGAGGTTCCAGAACGTCGTGTACGGATTGGCGATGACCATGCTGCGGCGTCCCGAGGATGCCGAAGAGGCGGCTCAGGACACCTTCCTCAAGGTGTTCCGCGCCCGCGGCAGCTTCGATCCCAGCCGCAGTCTGGAGCCCTGGTTGCTGCGCATCGCGGGCAACGCCTGCCGCGACAAGCTGCGGCGCCGCAAGGCGGCCGCGCTGCCGGCGGTTGCGATCGCCGACGAGTTGGCCATGCAGATCGCCGACCCCCGGGAACGTTCCCTGCAGCACCAGCATGCAGACCAAGCGGTGCGGGCCGAGCTGGATCGCCTCAGCGACAAGGTGCGTCAACCCCTGGAGCTCAAGTACCTGCGCGGCTTGACCAACCAGCAGATCGCCGAGGCCCTCGGCATCTCGCTCAGCAACGTCAAGGTGCAGATCGCGCGCGGCAAGGACATCCTGCAGAGTCGCCTGCAAAAGGTGCGCGAAGCATGAGCGACCTACGGGGTGGCCAGCAGGGTGACTTCCAGCCGGGGGATCGCCAGCCGGATGGCCTGAATTTTGGCGGCCTGAACTTTGGCGGCCAGAATTATGGCGATGGGCAGCGCGAGCCCCTGCACCAGCCGCCCGATCCTGATCTGTTGCGGGCGCGACCGCCGCGCAATCCGGCGTGTGCCGTGGTGCGCGGGTTGTTGCGCGACAGCGCGGACGGCGACCTCGAGGCCGCTGACCAGCGGGTCGTCGACGAGCACGTGCATGGCTGCCGCGAGTGTGGCATCGCGCTCAGTCAGGCCGAACACGAAGTGTTGCGGCTGCGGCGGGCGTTCGCCCGCGAGGACGTGGCCGCGGTGCCCGTTGGCTTTGCGCGGCGGGTCGTGGATCGCCTGGTGCTCGACGAAACCTCGCTGTTGCCGCGTGAGCAGTTGCTGCGTGGTTCGGTTGTTCCGGGCTCGGTTGTTCCGAGCTCGGTTGTTCCCGGACATGTTTCCGGCCAGCGAACCGATCGGGCTGCGGGCGGTGGCGACGGTATGGTAGTGCGGCGGCCTGCGGCCCGGCGGTGGCGCTGGTTTGCGGTGCTCTACAGTGCGGCCCTGCTGATGCTGTTGCTCGCGCTCGGCGTGGGGTACGAGTGGTTGTGGGTCGAATCGCGGCCGGTGGCACACGCCCGTCTGGTGATCACCGCGGCGGCGGAGACCTACAGCGACGATGGCACGCGTTTGGAGCGCGGCGATGGGCTCGGCGACGCCCAATCTCTCTGGGTCGGCAGCAGCGGTCTCGCGCGCGCCGAGTGGCACGATGCTTCCGCCAAGCGCCAGCCGGCTGCCACCTTCGAGATCACCAACCGTGGCGAAGTGCGCGTGCAGGACGGCACCACGGTGCTGGTGCAGGGCAACTTGCTGGTGGAGTCCCGGCGTCCGCTGTCGATTCCGGTCGCCGATGGCAGTCGCCTCGACCTCGGGATCGGTGAGTATCTGATCGGTGTCGACGACCTGCGTCCGGATCGGGGGCGCAATCTGCTCGGTGCCACGCCGGAAGACCTCAGGGTGTCGATCGAAGTGCGGCGTGGCGATGCGGCCCAGGTGGTGCGCGGTGCCCGGGGCGCGACCTTGGTCGACGTCGGGCAGCTCGGTGTCTACCGCGGTGGATCGGCCGTGGACTTGGTCGCGGTGTCGGCTTCGGGTGGCGAAGCCTTGGGCGCTGGGCGCCGACGCGAGCCGGTCGAGAACCCCGAGACCCGCCAGGCACTGCTCAGCGGCGTGGTCGTGGATCGCGCCGGCTTGGCCGTGGGTGGCGCCGACGTGCTGGTGTCGTTCGGCAGCCAGGGGCTGCAGCGCATGTTGGCCACCGGCACGGCAGCAGCTGGCTCGTTCTTCGTCGAAACCGGGGTCGTCGGTTCGCCCAGCGCCTGTGGTGCGGCCTTCGCGATCGTCCAGGTGCTGGCGCCGACGGGGCGGCAGGATCTGGGGTTCGGCCTGCCGGACGTGCACAGCTTGGTTCATCGCGATGGCCATGCCCGCCTCGCCGAGCCTGTGGTGCTGGACGCTACGGTGCCGGTGTTCGGCTCGGTGGCCGACGAAGACGGGGGCGCACTCGGTGGCGTGCGCGTGGTGCCGTGCGTCGTCGACGAGTTGTTCGCCGCGGTGCTGGTGTGGTCCGCAGGGCAAGTGCTGACCGGCCCGGCTGGCGAGTTCGTCGTGCGCCGGTTGCCCGGACAGCTGCCCAGGCACCAGCGCTTGGCCCTGCTGCTCTACCACGAGCAGTTCGAGCCGGCGGTGCTCCCGGTGCCGGAGCGCGGCACCAACATCCTGGCACCCGGTGGCGCCCGTGGTGTGTTGCGCGCTCTGCGCACGGTGCCGCTGGTGGGTTTGCCGGCGAACAGTGCGCTGACCGTGTTCGAAGACGTGCCCGGGTTCCCGCCCGGGGTGGCTGCCGTGCGCCGTCCCGTGGCGGCAGATGCCTCGGGTTCGGCAACTCTGTCGGTCGGCGGCGGCCGGTTGTGGCTGCGCAACTCGAGTCCGACCCAGCCCATGCTGCGCGAACTGGTCCGCGATGGCACGGTCGCCGATGCGCCGTATCGGCCGCAAGGCGGGTCGCCGCGGCTCTTGGGCAGCGTGTTCCAGGCGCAGCAACCACTGCTCGGCACCGAATTGCTGATTGCATCCTCCAGCCGCTTCCAGCGCTTCCGCACGGCGTCCAGCGCGCCCTCGGCCGGGGTCGTGCTGGCCGTTCAGGACGCCTTCGGTGGCCGGTCTGGGATCGGAGCGCAGGTGTTCGCGGTTCGTGCCGGCCCGGTGCGGGACCTCGGCGTCCAGCGGTTCCTGGGCTTGGTGCCGTCGAGTGGCAGCATGCTGCTCGATTGCGAGCCCGGCGAGTACGGCGTCGTGGTGCTCGCTGCGGACGGCAGCTTGGCTGGCTGTGAGCTCACCGCCGCCGGCGACGGCATGGACCTGCAGTTGGCCGAGTGCGGCCGCATCCTGCTCGACGCTGCCCTGCGCAACCCGACCGGGGCCGCCGTGGCGGTCCAACTCGAACGGCTGGATCCGCCGCTCCGCGGCCTGCAGCCGACGCTGGTGCGGTTCACCGGTCCCCTGCAGTCGTGGGAGATCGCGGGGGTGCCGCCGGGCCACTACTTGGTCCAGGTCGCCGGGCGCACCTGGCAGATCGAAGTCCCCGCGGGCGGCCAGTTGCTGCTGCGCTGAGCGCGCGGCGGCTGCTCCAGGTTCCCGCTGCCCGAGCCAGCACAGCTGCCGCCGCAGGCCCGGGCCGCAGCCCCAGCGCTGCTCCTTCAGTCGTCCCAGTGGCCGAGGTGGAACGCGCCACCGACCTCGAGCCAGCGGCGGAAACTGTCGTGGTAGGGCGCGGTCAATTCTCGCATCAGCTCGGCGCGGGACATCCAGCGCACGGCGCGGACTTCGCATCCTGCCACGGGTTCGCCCGGGGCCACGTCGACGGCGAAGAAGAACGAGCGCCACGCGTGGCGGCGCTGACCGCGGTGGCAGCGCTGGCCTTCCTGCACGAACAGGAACTGCGGCGTGCCGACCAGGTGCAGGCCGGTCTCCTCGCGCAGCTCGCGACCCAGCGCCTCGTGCAGCAGTTCGCCGGCTTCGACCCGACCGCCCGGCAGGTCCCAGGTCCGCACCGTGCCACCGCCCAGCAGGCGATCGTTGCCGACCATCAGATACCGGTCGCCGCGGCAGTGCACGGCGAAGGCGCCGAGGAAGTCGCCGTTGCTCATCGCGCCATCGAACGCTCTCGGGGCTGGTTCGGCAAGCGCTTGGCCCGCAGCGTCATCGGCTCCCGCGGTAGGCTGCGGCCAGAGTCGCGGCAACCCGCTCCGGTGCCGAAGCGGCAACGCGAGCCGCGGCGGCGTCCAGACAGCGGCGCGCAAGGGCCGTGGACGCGGCGAGCTCTTGCACCGCGGCGGCGAGCCCCGCGGGCCCGGCGCGCTCGGGCACCAGCATGCCGGCACCAGCGGCCAGGGCATCGCCAACCCCAGGCACGTCGTAGCCGACCACTGGCACACCCGCTGCGGCGGCTTCGACCGCGACCAGGGGCAGCCCTTCGCGGCGGCTCGGCAGCACCAGGGCGTCGAAGGCGGGCAGCAGCCGCACCGCGTCAGGGCGCGCCCCGACCCAATCCAACCGACCACTCAGATCGCGGCTGCCCGCGCGCAAGGCCGTGCGCATGGGCCCGTCGCCGAACACGACGCCGCGGGCCTTTGGCAGGTGCCGCAACACTGCGGCGAAGTGCTCGAGCCTCTTGATCGGCACGAGCCGGCCGATGGCGACGAGGCACAGGGCGTCTTCTTGCAGTCCAAGCTCCTGCCGCGCCGCGTTGCGCGCCACGAACTCGGGCAGCGGCACTGCCGGGGGCACCACGGCGATGCGGGCTCGCGGTGCGACGCGCGCTGCGGCGAGTTCGTCGGCGCACGAGGCGCTGACGGCGAACAGCAAGTCGGTGCGCGCGGCGAGCCGCTGCTCGAGGCGCGCCAGCAGCCAGGACCGCAGCGGGCCGAAGTAGTCGCGCAGCACGTGCCCGTGGAAGGTGTGCGCGGTACGGCCGATGCCCACGTCCCACGCCGCGCGGCGGCCGAGCCAGCCGGCTTTGCTGGTGTGGGTGTGCACCACATCGGGTTGGAACGCCGCGATCAGGTGGCGCAGTGCGGCCAACGCCTGGCGGTCGCGCAGCAGGTGCGGCCGCCGCTGCAGTTCGGGCAGTGCCAGCCAGCCAGCCGCGGGTGCGCCGGCGAGCAGGCGGGCGCGGTCCACGGACGGCACTCCCGCGTCGGCGGGGCTGAGGGCCGTTTCGGCCGAGTCCACGGCGCCGGTGACCAGCAGGGTCGTCAGTCCCTGGGCTGCGTGCGCGTGCCACAGCGCGACGGCTTGCCGGGTCGGGCCGCCGAGGTTGGGCCGGGTCAGGATGCGCAGCACCCGCATGCCGTCCTGCTTACCCGTCGCGGCCTCGGCCGCAACCGAATCTCGGTGGCGAAGCTCAGCCGGCCACGTGCAGCCACTGCAGCAGATACAGGTGCCACCCGAGCAGTGCCGTGTAGGCGAGCAACACGAACCACAGGCCGAAACGCGCCGAGCGGAAGTTCTTGGTCAGCGTCAGGAACGCGCAGCACAGGCCGATGCCGACGGTCTTGAACACCAAGAACGGCCAGGGGTGGGTGGCCAGATCCAGGATGCTCTGCACGAACGGGTTGAGCTCTTTGCCGCCGTGCGACAGGAACAGCAGGGTGAACCAGGCGTCGAGCAGGTTCAGGGCCAGGATCGCCGCCACCATCAGGAACAGTTTCGCGCCGTGGGCGTCGACGAAAGCACCCTCCCGCTCTTCGGTGCGGCGGACGGTGCGCCGGCGCCCGCCGAACAGCGCATACCGGCTCCACATCGGAGTCGGCCGGGCGCGCCGGTCGGTATGCCGCCGTTCGTCCAGGGTGCTGGGGGCGTTGGGAGCAGCCGGCAGGGGGTGGAGCACGGTGTTCACGCCCCCCAGTCTACCTCCTGCCGCCGGGCGGGTTTGCGCTGCGGCGTGGGTGTCTTGCCTGCCGCCGATGGCAGCGCGGCTGCGGCTGCCTCGAATCGAGAACCGGGCCGCCCCGCAGGGGCTGTGTGCAGTCAGGAGAACTTGGTGATGCCGGGCATGGCCACGCCGTGCTGCGGCGGCGTCATGTCGAGCGTCACGTCGTCCGGCATCAGCACCTCCTGGCTGTTCCAGGCCTGGTCCCAGGTGATGCGCTTGCCGGTGTAGGCGGCCATCCGGCCTTGCAGCGCCATCATGGTGCTCTTGCACATGTACTCGCCGTTCTGGATCGGCTTGCCGGCCCGGATCGCGGCGAACAGCGCGTCGTGCTCGTTCTGGTACATGTCGCGCACCTTGCCGGTGAACTGCCACTCGTTGGCGCCGCGGATCGCGTGTTGGAACACGTTGGCGCGGCCCTCGGTGCCGAGCACGTACTCGTTCACGTCGCGCCAGCAGTTGTTCTGCTGCCGACAGTAGCTGTAGCCGCGGGTGCCGTCTTCCCACTCGTAGACGGTGGCGAAGTGGTCGTAGACGGTGCCGAACAGCGGATCCGTGCGCACTTGCCGGCCGCCCAGCGACACGGCGGCGATCGGGTAGACGTCGCGCTTGATCCAAGCCATCACGTCGAGCGTGTGGATGTGTTGTTCGGCGATCAGGTCGCCCGACAGCCACGGGTAGTAGAGCCAGTTGCGCAGTTGCCACTCCATCTCGGTCCACTGTGGCTTGCGCGGGAAGCTCCACAGCTCGCCGGTGATGTAGTTGCCCTGGATGGCCAAGATCTCGCCGATGGCGCCTTCCTGCAGGCGTTCGACGATGGCCCGACGGCCGTCGTGGTAGCGGTAGCAGAGGCCGCTGACCACGCTCAGGCCCTTTTGCTTGGCCAGTTCGCAAGCGGCCAGCACGCGGCGCACGCCCGGCGCATCGGTGGCGACCGGCTTCTCGCAGAACACGTGCACGCCCTTCTGGATGGCGCGTTCGATCTGCAGCGGCCGGAAGCCGGGCGGGGTCGCGAGCAGCACCACGTCGACGCCGGCAGCCAGCACTTGGTCGATGGCCGAGAGGCCGACGAACTGGCGTTCCTTCGGCACGTCGACCTGATCCTGGCGCTTCTGTTCCGCCATCGCTTCGGTCACCGCGGCGAGGCCGCCTTCGAGGCGGTCGACGAACGCATCGCCGGCGGCCACCAGCACGTTCTTGCGGTGTGCCATCAACGCTTGCACCGCCGCACCCGAACCGCGGCCGCCGATGCCGACGATGCCGATGCGCAGTGTGTCGCTGCCTTGGTGCACCGGCCCGGCCGCGCGCAGGGCGCCCAGGGAACCGCCCGCGGCGAGGCCGGCTGCGGAAGCGGAGGCGAGGAACGAACGGCGCGTGGTCGGAGGGTTCGGCATGGCGGGCGTGGGCAGCGTGGGCGCTGCCGCTGCCCAGCGTAGCCGCGTGGCCGCGGGTGGCCAAGCGCGCGGCGCGCCGACTAACTGCCCTTGGGCCGCAGCACGATCGGCTTCGGCAGCGGCTGGCCCTGCGGCACGAACCGCATCGACACCGAATTCACGCAGTGCCGCGTGTTCTTCGCCGTCATGCGTTCGCCGGTGAACACGTGGCCGAGGTGGCCCTGGCAGTTCGCACAGACGATCTCGGTGCGTTCCATGCCGTGGCTGCGGTCGTGGTGGCGCGTGATCGCGCCCGGCAGCTCGTCGTCGAACGCCGGCCAGCCGCAGCCGCTGTGGAACTTGTCTGCGGAGCGGTACAGCGCCGCATTGCACTGGCGGCACACATAGGTGCCCTCGGCCTCGTGGTCGGTGTATTCCCCGGTGCCGGCGCGTTCGGTGCCCTTTTGCTGGATCACCCAGGCTTCGAAGGTGGTCAGCGGGTTGTAGGCGGTCGGGTCGGCATTCGGCGTGGGGGCAGCCATGTCGGTTCGAGGGGCGGCGGGGTTGGCCCCGGCCGCCGCAGGCTCGGCTGCGGCGAACGGGTTGGTCGGTGCCGGGAACCTGCTGCCTGGTGGCTCAGGGCTCGGCGTCGGCTGCCCCTGGTTCGCGGTGCCTTCGCTGGCACCGCAGGCGGTGCCCAAACTCGCTGCGGCGAGCAGCGCGGCGCAGCACCAGAGGCGGCGGAAGGAGGGTGTGAGCGGCATGGTAGGGGATACGACGGGCCGGGCGAACGGCAACCACAATCTGCACTCACCCGCCGAACATCTGCGTCCACAGGTTTTCGCACCGGCCGAGCCCGGTGCGGCCGTGGTTGCCGAGCATGTTCTTGTGGTGTCCTGGGCTGTACCACCAGCCTTCGATCGCCGAAGCCCCGGTCTGGTGGCCGGCGGCGATGTTCTCGGCCGACGCCGAAGTGCCGGCGCGCGCGGCGCGGTCGCCGAACGAACGTTTGCCCGGCACCGGCGACTCGTGGCTGAAGAAATGCTGCTCGTGCATGTCCTGGCTGTGGTCGCGCGCGGCGTTGCCCAGCTTCTCGTCGATCAGCACGGTCGGCAGGCCGAGTGCCACGCGGATGCGGTTCAGGGCGAACGTGCCGCGCCACTCCTCGGCGTCGAGCCGGCCGCGCAGCGCGGCGTTGGCCTCCAGCACCTTGGCGTCGCGCCCGGGAAGGGGCAGGGCCTGCACGCACAGCAGCCCGAGTTCGGCCTCGACGGCGTCGCCGTTCGGCGGTTCGGCCAGCTGCCGCCGCTGGTCGGCGTGGCGGCGGCCGGCGGCCTCCTGGTCCAGTTCCTGCAGGACTTCGAGGTAGAAGTCGTACAGGCTGCGCAGCGCCTCGGTCTGGGTGCGCAGGCCAGTGACCAGAGCGTCGGCCTGCGGATCGGCCGCCAGCACCTGGTCGACCGTCGGCAGCAGCCACTCGGTGAGCTGCTGCAACAGCGGATCGCAGTCCTGGTGGATGCGTTCCTTGGTCAGATCCGGCGTGCGGCTGATCGCCAGCAGCGCGCTGCGCGCGGCCGCGACCTTGGCCTCCCCGCGTTTGCCGAGGCCGGCCTGTTGGGCCTTCGGCACGGCCTTGGCGAAGCGCTGCAGAGCCCGGTCGCGGGCCTTGGGCCACGTGCGCAGGTCGGCTTCGTAGCGGCGCAGCAAGGCGTCGAACGCCTGGGCGCGGGCGGTGCCGCCGGCGGCGGTGAGTTCGGGCCACAGGGTCCGCAGGTCGTCCACGGTGGCTTGGGGCTGCTGCCAGCGCTGCAGCAACACCGCCACCGGCGGGCCCTCGGCTGGGGCCGGGGTGGGTGGGGGTGGCGGCACCGGATCCTGGCTGGGCAGTCCGGCGGGCAGTCCGGCGGCGAGCGCGGTGAGCACGGCGAGCGCGGCGCGCCGCAGCCTGCAGGGCATGAGCGTCACGCTTTCTTGGTCGCGCCGGGTGGCGCCCAGTTGCTGTTCTTGTTCAGCCAGCGCTGCCAATCGGGCAGCGTGCTCATGGTCTGTCCAGTGAGCTTGCTCAGGGTGTTCCGCCACTTGTCTTCGACCACGCGCAGGGTGCGCTGCGCGTTCTGTGGGCCCGGATCGAACTGCGCCTGCGGGCTGTTGTCGACCGGCCGGGTGGCCTGGCTGTGCAGGCTGCCCCATTCGCGGATCAGCAGTTTGACCACTTCGCGGCGCAGCTTCAGGTCCATGTCGTCGTAGAGGCCCAGCGCCTCCCCTCCGGCGCCGCGGATCTCGTCGTGTGGCGAACGGCTGGTTTCGTTGAGCAGCAACTCGGCTTGCTTCTCGTCCTGGGTGCGGCCGATTTCGAGCAACAACTTGGCGCGCAAAGGTTGGTGTTCCTTGAAGCGGTTGTCGCCGACCACCTTGGCGAGTTCCTTGGCGCCGTCTTCGCCGAACTTGCCCAGCGCCTGCCCGGCCTCTTCGTAGAGGTGGGCCTTGTCGCCGGGGCGCAACTTGCCGGTGCGGAACACCTCGCCGAAGGCCTTGGCCAGCCGCTCCTTGTCCTTCGGATGCCGGGTCTCCGGCTCCTTGGCCAGCTTCTGGATCAAACCGATCGCCTGGAAGTCACCGGCCATCTTCGGGTCGGCGACTAGGCTCTTCAGTTCCTTCAGCAGTTCCGGCAGGGCCGGATCCTGGGCCGCCGGCGCCGCGGGGGGCGTGGCCGGGGGCGTGGCCCCGCCACCGGGGGCTGGGGTTTGCGCCGCCAGGGCGCAACAGAACAGTGGCAGCCAGCAGAGATGGCGAAGTGCGACAGCAGCCATGGTGCCCAGGATACCGGAGACGGCCTTGGCTTGCCCACCGCCAAGGGCTGGTCAATTTGCGCGGCGGGGGGCGGGTGGCAAAAGGCCGGGTTGGACTGGCCAGGGCCGATCCGGTAGCTATGCCGTTCTGTGCCCGATCCGAGCCTCCCAGTCCTGATCACCGGCGGAGCCGGTTTCATCGGCAGCCACCTGGCCGAACGGCTGCTGCGCGCCGGCGCTCGGGTTCGGGTGCTGGACAACCTGGACCCGTTCTACGACCCCGAGCTGAAGCGTCGCAACCTGGCCGAGCTGGCCGAACTCGGCGGGGGCCGCTTCACCTGGATCGAGGGGGACTTGCGCGATGCGGCGGCGTGCCGCACCGCCGTCGCCGGTTGTGGCGCCGTGGTGCACCTGGCGGCGTTGGCCGGGGTGCGGCCGTCGATCCAGGATCCGGTGCGCTACATGGACGTGAACGTCACCGGCACCCAGATGCTGCTGCAGCAGATCGACCGCCGCGAGGTGGTGTTCGTGTTCGGCGGCAGCAGTTCGGTGTACGGGGGCAACACCAAGGTGCCGTTCGCCGAGAGCGACAACGTCGACCACCCGGTGTCGCCCTACGCCGCCAGCAAGAAGGCCGGGGAAGTGCTCTGCCACGCCTTCCACCACCTGCGCGGCAATCCGGTGGTGTGTCTGCGCTTCTTCACCGTCTACGGGCCACGGCAGCGGCCGGAGATGGCGATCCACCAGTTCGCGCGGCACATCACCGACGGCACCCCGCTGCCGTTCTTCGGCGACGGCGGTTCGCGGCGCGACTACACCTACGTCGACGACATCGTGGCGGGGATCCTGCTGGCGCTCGCGCCACCGAAGGGTTGGGCGATCTACAACCTCGGCGGTTCGGCGACCACGTCGCTGGCCGAGTTGGTGGCGCTGCTCGAACAGCACCTGGGTCGACGCGCGGTGCTGCAGCGGCTGCCCGACCAGCCGGGCGACGTGCCGATCACCTACGCGGACACCGGCCTGGCGCAGCGCGAACTCGGCTACCGCAGCGCAGTGCCGTTGGCGGTGGGCATCGAGCGGTTCTGTTCCTGGTACTCGGCGCAGAAGCGCGCGGGGCGGGTGCGATGAGCGGCCCGGTCCTGGTCACCGGTGGTGCTGGCTTCATCGGCTCGCACCTGGTGGCGCGCCTGCTCGGCCAGGGGCGCGCGGTGCGGGTGCTCGACGATTTCAGCACCGGCCAGCGGGCGAACCTCACCGCGGCCGTGCTCGGGGTCGACACGGCGCAGCTCGAGGTGCACGAGGGGTCGGTGGCCGACGCGGCGGCGGTGCAGCGCGCGTTCGTCGGCGTGCGCCACTGTGTGCACTTGGCAGCCCTGCCGTCGGTGGCGCGTTCGGTCGAGAAGCCACTCGACACGCACCATGCCTGTGCCACCGGCACCGCCACCGTGCTGCACGGCGCCGCGCAGGCCAAGGCGCGCGTGGTCTACGCCGGCAGCAGTTCGGCCTACGGCAACCAGCCGGTCGAACAGAAGCACGAAGATCTGCGCGAGGATCCGCTGTCGCCGTACGCCGCGGCGAAGTTCGCCGGGGAGCTGTACTGCCGGGCGTTCGCCCGCGTCTACGGCATCCAGGTGGTGGTGACGCGGTTCTTCAACGTGTTCGGCCCCCGCCAGCCGGCCGACAGTCCGTACTCGGGGGTGGTGGCGGCGTTCTGCCGCGCGCTGCTGCGCGGCGAGGCGCCGCGCATCGACGGCGACGGCACCCAGGCGCGCGACTTCACCTACGTCGAGGACGTGGTGGCCGGTGTGCAGCGGTGCCTCGAAGCCGGGACGGCGAATTGCGAGACGGTGAACCTCGCCTACGGCCGCAGCACCAGTGTCCTCGAACTGTACGAACGCCTCGCCGCGATCGCCCGCGAACGGCTCGGCCTCGCCGCCGTTCCCCCCCCGCGCTTCGCGCCGCCGCGGCCCGGTGACGTGCGCCACTCACTGGCCGACAGTTCCCGGGCGAAAGCCCGGTTCGGCTTCGCTCCGCAGGTCGGTTTCGCCGATGGCCTCCTGCGTACGTTCGACTGGTACCATCGAGCGTTCGTGCGGAGTACCGAAGGTTCGGGCCCCGAAGGTCGGAGCAAACAAGCATGAAGGGAGTCGTTCTCGCCGGTGGCCTTGGCAGCCGCCTCTATCCGCTCACGAAGATCACCAACAAGCACCTGTTGCCGGTCTTCAACAAGCCGATGATCTACTACCCGATCCAGTGTCTGGTGAACGCGGGCATCACCGACATCCTGGTGGTCACGGGTGGCAACTCGGCGGGGCACTTCCTGCAACTCCTGCGCAACGGCAGTGACTTCGGCCTCGCGCGCCTGCACTACGCCTACCAGGAAGGCGAAGGTGGCATCGCCGACGCGCTGAAGCTCGCCGAGTCGTTCGCCGAGGGCTCCGAGATCTGCGTGGTGCTCGGCGACAACATCATCGAGGGCAACATCGTGAAGGCCGTCGACGACTTCAAGAAGCAGGGCGGCGGCGCGAAGATCCTGCTCAAGGAAGTGCACGACCCCGAGCGCTTCGGCGTCGCCTCGGTGAAGGACGGCAAGGTGCTGAAGATCGTCGAGAAGCCGAAGACGCCGGAGTCGAACCTCGCGGTGATCGGCATCTACATGTACGACCCGTCGGTGTTCGACATCTGCCGCACGTTGAAGCCCTCGCACCGCGGTGAGCTCGAGATCACCGACGTGAACAACGAGTACCTGCGCCGCGGCAACCTGACCTACGAAGTGCTGCGCGGCTGGTGGACCGACGCCGGCACGTTCGAGAGCCTCTACCGTTCGGCTGCCCTGGTGCGCGAGAACGGCGCCAACCGCATGGACCTCTGAGCCGGTGGCGACCCGACCCGAGCTGCTGATCACCGGTGCCGGTGGCCAACTCGGCCAGGCACTGCTGCGTGCTGCCGCGGCCCGTGGTGGTGCCGCCGTGGGGCTCGGCCACGCCGAATTGCCGGTCGAGGATCGGGACCGGGTGCGCACCGAACTGGGCCAGCACCGGCCGCGCTGGGTCCTGCACTGCGGAGCCTGGACCGACGTGGACGGTTGCGAGGCCGACCCGGCCCGCGCCGAACGCAGCAACGCCCTCGGCACCGCCCATCTCGCCGAGGCCTGCCTCGAACTCGGCATCGGCTTGGTCCACGTCAGCACCGACTTCGTGTTCGACGGCCGGCGCACCACCCCGTACCTGGTCGACGCCCCGCCGGCCCCGTTGTCCGCCTACGGCCGCAGCAAGTGGCTCGGCGAACAGGCGGTGCTGCGGCACGGTCGACCGGACTTCCACGTGGTGCGCACCAGTTGGGTGTTCGGCATCGGCGGCAAGAACTTCCCGCGCGCGATCCTGGCGCGCGCCCGGAGCGGGCAGCCGCTGCGGGTGGTCACCGACCAGCGCGGCCGACCGACGTTCGCCACCGACCTCGCCGAGGCGTTGCTGGACCTGGTCGGCAGCGGTGCTCCCGGTGGGATCTACCACGCGGCCAACCAGGGCGAGTGCTCGTGGCACGAGTTCGCCGTGGCGATCCTCGCCGCCGCCGGGCTCGATCAGGTGCCGGTCGGCACCATGACCAGTGCCGAACTCGGCCGGCCGGCGCCACGACCTGCATACTCGGTGCTCGACACCCAGCGTCTCGACACCGTGCGCGGGCGGCCCATGCCGCACTACCAAGACGCGCTGCGGCGCTACCTGCAAGAAGAACTGCGATGAGCACGATTCTCGTCACCGGCGGCGCCGGCTTCATCGGCTCCAACTTCGTCCGCATGTTGCTGATCGGCCGCGACCACCGCGTGGTCAATGTCGACGCCCTGACCTATGCGGGCAACCTGGAGAACCTCGCCGACGTCGAGCAGCACCCGCGTTACACGTTCGTGCGCGGCGACATCGCCGACAGCGCCGCGATGGATCGGGTGTTCGCCGAGCATCGGCCCGAACTGGTCGTGCACTTCGCGGCCGAGAGCCACGTCGACCGTTCGGTGCTCGACGCCACGGCCTTCGTGCGCACCAACGTGCAGGGCACCCAGGTGTTGCTCGACAAGAGTCGCATCTACAAGACCCGCCGCTTCGTGCACGTGTCCACCGACGAGGTCTACGGCTCGCTCGGCGCCTGGGGCTACTTCACCGAGGACACGCCGATCCAGCCGAACTCCCCGTACTCGGCGAGCAAGGCCGCCAGCGACCTGCTGGTGCGGGCGGCGGTGCACACGCACCATCTGGACTGCGTGGTGACGCGCTGCTCGAACAACTATGGGCCGTTCCAGTTCCCCGAGAAGCTGATCCCGCTGATGATCGCCAACGCGCTCGAGCACAAGCCCCTGCCGGTCTACGGCGACGGCAAGAACGTGCGCGACTGGATCCACGTGCTCGACCACTGCGAAGGCATCGCGAAGGCGATGGAGCTCGGCAAAGCCGGCGAGGTCTACAACTTCGGTGGCGACGCGGAGCGCGAGAACCTGACGGTGGTGAAGGAGATCCTGCGGTTGGTGGGGCGCGGCGAGGAACTGATCCACTACGTGAAGGACCGCCCTGGGCACGACCGCCGTTACGCGATGGACTCGAGCAAGGCGCGGGCGGTGTTGGGCTGGACGCCGAAGCACACGTTCGAGAGCGGGTTGCGGCAGACGGTCGATTGGTACGTGCAGAACCGGCAGTGGTGGGAGCGGGTGCGCAGTGGCGCGTACCAGGCCTACTACGAGCAGCAGTACGGCGCGCGCGGCTGACCGCGGCGCAGGTTTCCGCAATGGGCTCCGTCACCGACCGCATCGAAGACCGCCACCGCGCGTTCGTGCGCGGCCAGAAGCTGTTCTTCGTCGCCACCGCACCGTCTGGCCCGCACGGCCACGTCAATCTGTCGCCCAAGGGCCTCGACAGCTTCCGCATCCTGGACGCGCAGCGCATCGCCTGGCTCGACTTCGTCGGCAGTGGTGCCGAGACCATCGCGCATCTGCGCGAGAACGGCCGTGTCTGCGTGATGTTCTGCGCGTTCGACGGGGCGCCCGGCATCCTGCGCCTGCACGGCCGGGGCCGCGTGGTCGAACCGCAGGACGCCGAGTTCGCCGAGCTGCGGGCCGTGTTCCCGGCCGAGCCCGGGGCGGCGGTGCGCGCCATCCTGTGCGCCACCGTGCACCGGGTCGCCGAGTCGTGTGGCTACGGCGTGCCGCAGTTCGACTTCCGCGGCGAACGCGACCAGATGGCGAGCTGGTGCCGGCGCAAGGGCGCCGATGGCGTGCGCCAGTACCAGCGGCAGAAGAACGCGCGCAGCCTGGACGGTCTGCCGGGGCTGCGCTGGGTCGACGAGGCGTGAAGCGCCGGGCCTGATGCATCGGGGGGGGGCTGATGCATCGGGCCGACGCGGCCTCCCCCTCGGAGGCCGGTCTCAGGCCTGGATCACTTCGGCAGTTCGTCGCGGCGCTTCACCACCTTCGCCACCAGCCCGTACTCCAGCGCCTGTCCTGCGTCGAGCCAGAAGTCGCGCCGGGCCGCTTCGGTCACCTGTTCCAGCGTCTTGCCGCAGGTCTCGGCGATGATCCGGTTGTAGCGGTCGCGCAGCTTCAGGATCTCCTTGGCCGTGATGTCGAGGTCGCTGGCGGTGCCGCGGCCCATGGTGGACGGCTGGTGGATCATGAAGCGGCTCTCGCTCATGCAGAAGCGACGCTTCTTGTCCGCGGCGAGGTGGATCAGGATGCCCGCGGACGCACACAGGCCGTTGACCACCGTGGTCACGGGCGGCGCGATGAAGCGCAGCAGGTCGTAGATGGCGAAGCCGGCGTCGGCGCTGCCGCCCGGAGAGTTGATGAACACCGTGATCGGCTTGGTGCTGTCGGCCTGCTCCATCGCGAGGCAGCGGATGGTGGCCTCCTTCAGCATCTTGTCGTCGACCGGGCCGCTGATCAGCAGCGTGCGGGCGTCGAGCAGGGCCTTCTCGTACGGGCCCACGCCGCCCTTGTCGCGCTCCCCGTGCTGGCAACCGCCGCCTTCGCCGTCGTCCTCCTCGTCGTCGTGGAGGTGGAGCCGCTTGGGATCGAAGTCATTGGGATTCTGCATGTTCGTTCCGGTCTTGGGTCCTGCGTGTTGGCCTGCCCTTGTTTCGGGCAGCGAGCCCGGCCGGGTTGAGTCCGAACCGTCGATCGCAGGGGAGCGTGGATAGCGCACGCTGCGCTGCGCCGCAACCGCGCGCTGCGTGGCCTGGGCTCTGCTGCGGCGAAAAATGCGCTGCGCCCTTGCGCCCAAGGGCGAAGATCGTTACTTTTTTCGCGTCGTGGGGCTGTCGATCGCGTGGCGCAAGCGCAGCGCGGGTCGGTTCCCTGCGGCAGACGCCGCCTGCAGCGTGGATGGCTGTAGGCCCGGCGGTCAGCAGATTCCCGGGTGCATGCCCGGGGTTCCCGGTGGTGCTCGCTGTTCGAGCCCCGGGGCTACGGTGCCGGTCCTCCGGTAGCGGTGCAGCCTTGGGCGCAGTTTCGGCGTTGGCCCCGGGTCCGGCTTCGTCTGTGCCCTGCGGCACAGGTTTTCTCGGCTGGGTGTCTCGACCCGGTTCGTTCAGCCTCTGGCCTCTCGAGCCGGCGGTTGGGCGGTGAAGCAGATGGTGTGCAGGCGAAACGCAGTGTGGGTCCGGCGGTGAGTCGGAGCACTGGCAGTCGCCGAACCAAGTGCGGCGCGGTGGCTCCGGGCTGGTCCCCTTGTTTGGGCTCGTCCCGGTTCCCGAACGGCTTGGTGCAGCATTTCCCGAGGCTGCCCCGCGTGGGTGGCCGCTCGCACGGCATGAGCATCAGCGACAACGATTTCTCCGGCGGCATGGACCCGGCTCCCGATTCGGGTGGCCCTGAGCGCAGGCGCTGGCGCGGCGGTCGCCGCCGCCGTCGTCGTCGCGGCGGTGGTGGTGGTGGTGGCGGTGGTGGTGGTGGTCAGGGCGGCGGCTATGGCCAAGGCGGCGGCTACGGCAACCAGGGCGGCGGCTATGGCCAAGGCGGCGGCTTTGGCGGTGGTGGCGGCCAGGGTGGCGGGTTCGGGGGTGGCTTCGCCGAAGGCGCCGGGGGCGGTGGCCCTGGTGGCGGGGATGCCCGTCCGCTGGTCGAGGGCCCGACCGAAGAAACCGTGGGCGTGCTGGAGTACACCAAGGAGGGCAACGGCTGGCTGCGCAAGCGGCAGAACAGCTTCATGCCCGACTCGATCCCCAACGGCGACGTGTTCGTGCCGGGGGCGCTGATCCGCAGCTACCGCCTGCAGGAAGGCAGCGAGATCGTCGGCCAAGCCGGCTTGCCGAGCCGAGGGCCGCAGCGGTTCACCCTGGCGGCGGTCGACCGCGTCGACGGCATGCCCCCCGAGGAGCGGCGCGAATGCAAGACGTTCCGCGACCTCACGGTCATCGACCCGGAGCCGCAGTTCGTGCTGGCGCCCGGCGACGACGAGAACATCAGCCTGCGCATCGTCGACCTCTTGTGCCCGCTCGGCTTCGGCCAGCGCGGGCTGGTGGTGGCGCCGCCGCGGTCGGGCAAGACCGTGCTGATGCAGCAGATCTGCCACGCCATCGCCAAGCACTATCCCGACGTGCACATGATGGTGCTGCTGATCGACGAACGCCCCGAAGAGGCGACCGGCTGGAAGCGCAGCGTCGAAGGGCCGAACCGCGAAGTGCTGGTGTCGACGCTCGACGAAGGGCCGAAGCACCACATCATGGTCAGCGAGGTGTGCTTGAAGCGCGCCCAGCGCCTGGTCGAGACCGGGCGCGATGTGGTGATCCTGCTCGACTCGATCACCCGTCTGACCCGCGCCTACAACAGTTTCCTCGGCGGGCGCGGCGGCGGCACCATGTCGGGCGGCCTCGGCTCGAAGGTGCTCGAGGTGCCGAAGAAGTTCTTCGGCTCGGCGCGCAACTGCGAGGAGGGCGGTTCGCTGACCATCCTGGCCACCACCCTGGTCGACACCGGCTCGCGCATGGACCAGGTGATCTTCGAGGAGTTCAAGGGCACCGGCAACATGGAGCTGGTGCTGAACCGGCAGCTCGCCGAGCGCCGCATCTTCCCGGCCATCGACATCGAACTGTCCGGCACGCGCAAGGAAGAGCTGTTGCTCGGCCCGGACGTGACCAAGCGCCTCTACACGCTGCGCCGGGTGCTGGCGCGCATGAATGCGCTCGACGCGATGCCGCTGCTCATCGACCGCCTGATGAAGACCGACACCAACAAGGTGTTCTTGGACTCGTTCCGGCTCGAAGAGTGACGCGCGCTTCGTGCGTCGGCGCAGTGTTGGCGCAGGGCCGGTGCCACCGGCCGTTCGCGACCGGCACTGGTCCGACCGCGACCCGGGGTGCGCCGCCGTCGCGCAACCCGGGAGTAATCTCCCGGCGGCACCGTTTCCGGCCCCCCTCTCCGACTCCCCAACCAGTCCCATGATCGAGGTCGATAGACTCGAGAAGAGTTACGGCTTCGCCCGCGCACTGAAGGGCATCTCCTTCCAGGTGCAGAAGGGCGAGGTGGTCGGCTTTCTCGGCCCCAATGGCGCCGGCAAGTCGACGACGATGAAGATCCTGACCGGCTATCTGCTGCCGACCTCCGGTCGGGCGCAGGTGGCTGGCTTCGACGTGGTCGAGGACTCGCTGCAGGTGCGAGCCCGGATCGGCTACCTGCCGGAGAGCACGCCGCTCTACGCCGAGATGCGCGTCGACGACTACCTGCGCTTCTGCGCCGAGGTGCGTGGTGTGCCGGCGGGGCAGCGCAAGGCGGCGATCGAGCGCGCGGTCGGCTTGTGCGGTCTGCAGCGCGTGACCGGCAAGAACATCGTCGAGCTGTCCAAGGGCTACAAGCAGCGCGTCGGCCTCGCCCAGGCGATCGTGCACGAACCGCCGGTGCTGGTGCTCGACGAGCCGACCTCCGGCCTGGATCCGAACCAGATCGTCGAAGTGCGCAAGCTGATCGAACGGCTCGGCACCGAACACACCGTGATCCTGAGCACGCACTACCTGCAGGAAGTCGAAAAGTCCTGCTCGCGCGTGATCATCGTCAACCAGGGTGAGATCGTCGCCGACGGCACCCAGGCGCAGCTGATCGCCGGCCGGCCGGCTGGGGCGCTGCGCGCGCGTGTGCGCGGCCCCGAGGCGGCGGTGCTGGCGCAGCTCGGCACCCACTTGGCCGGTTGTCCGGCCGTGGTGGTGGGCCGCAGTGGCGACGTGGTCGAGTACCGGGTCGACGCCGGCAGCGATGGCGGTCCGGTCGAGCGCACCTTTGCCCAGGTGGTGGTGCAGAACGGCTTCGAACTGCTCGAACTGCAGCGCGAACGGCCGACGCTGGAGGACGTGTTCCGCACCTTGACCCTCGGCAGCGAGAAGGAGGTGGCCCATGCGTGAGACCCTGGTGATCTTCCGCCGCGAACTGACGAGCTACTTCTATTCGCCGATCGCCTACGTGTTCGGCGTGCTGCTGACGGTGCTGCTGCTGTTCTTGGCCGCGTCGTCGAGTCTGGTGCACGGCCAGCAGGCCAGCATGCAGGCGTTCTTCGGTGCGCTGCCGCTGGTGTTCCTTTTGTTCCTGCCCGGGCTGACCATGCGCTTGTGGGCCGAGGAGCGCAAGATGGGCACGCTCGAGCTGCTGATGACCTTCCCGGTGCGCATCGGGCATCTGGTGCTCGGCAAGTTCGCCGCCGCGGTGGTGTTCCTCGGTTTCGTGCTGGTGATGACGCTGGGTCTGCCGCTGACGCTGTCCGCCTACGGTCGGGTCGACTGGCCCCCAGTGCTCGGCGCCTATGTCGCGTCGCTGTTGTTCGCCGGCAGCTTCGTCGCCGTCGGCATGTTCTGGTCGAGCACCACGCGCGACCAGATCGTGGCGATGCTGCTGTCCTTGGTGTCGCTGCTGGTGCTCTACCTGCTCGGTTACCCGGCGCTGATCGAGGCGCTGACCGGCTGGATGCCGGCCTGGCTGGTCGATCTGGTCAACGGCATCAGCCCCTACAAGTACTTCGAGAGCATCGGCCGCGGCGTGCTGGACAGCCGCGACTTGGTCTACTTCGCCTGCTTCTGCGGGTTCTTCCTCTACGCCAACGCGCTGGTGCTGCACAACCGGCGCCAGAAGGGATGATTGCGATGGTCCGCCAACTCCACCGCACCGCTACCGTGACGATCCAGACCGGCGCCGCGAAGACCCATTCGAGGGCCGCGCATGCGCAGTTCGGCGCCGCCCTGGCGCTGGCCGTGCACGTGCTGCTGCTCGCCGCAGTGCTCGGGCAGATCGTGTTCCTGGCGTCGCGCCATCGCGTGCGCGTCGACCTGACCTCCGACCAGATGTATTCGCTGACCGAGTCGACCCGCACCTTGCTGGGGCGGCTCGACAAGCAGCTCTTGGTCGAAGCCTACTTCTCGCCGAAGGAGAAGCTGCCGGTGACCCTGCGCGACACGCGCGTGGTGCTGGACAACTTCCTCGACGAGCTGGTGCAGCTCGGCAAGGGCCGGGTCGCCGTACAGCGCTTCGACCCGAACAGCGACAAGGCGATTGCCGACAAGTGCCAGCGCATCGGCGTGCAGCCGGCCGACCTGCGCGGCGGCACCGCCACCTCGGTGTCGTTCGACCGCCACTGGCAAGGCTTGCGCTTGGTCTACGGCGGCAGCAAGCAGAAGGTGATCCCGCAGATCGGCCCGCAGTCGTCGTTCCAGGCCGAAGCTGCCATCACCCCGGCGATCAAGGAAGTGCTGAGCGCGCAGAAGCACAAATTCGGCTACATGGAGTGGCCGGCCACCGCGATCGGCCAGCAGCAGCCCGGTGGCATCGGTTGGAACGTCGTGCGCAGCGCCGAGGACGTGGCCAAGCGCTACGAGTTCCAGAACGTCAAGGACGAGGACGGCGCGCTGCTGGCCGACGATCTGACGACCCTGCTGCTGTTCCGCCCCAAGGACCTGACCGATCGTCAGAAGTACGTGATCGACCAGTTCGTGCTGAAGGGCGGCACGGTGGTGGTGTTCGCCGATGCCGCGGAGTACGCGATCGGGCCGAACCGCATGTTCACCAAGATGCCGCTGCAACTCGATGCCGCTGGCAGCCAGAAGCGTTTCCAGGACCAGTTGCTGAGCTACGGGATCGACTGGCGGCAGAAGGTGCTCGCCGACATGTCGCCCGAGGCGTTCTCCCCGCGCGACCGCATCCAGGGAGCGCAGGAGTATTTGGCGGTGCCGCAGCAGACCATGTTCGGTCGTTCCTATGCGGTGGCGGCCTACCCGTACTTCTTCCACGCCGTCGCCGGCGACTGGAGCAAGATCGCCGAGCAGGTGGCGCAGTTGAAGCAGGGCGGCCAGCCGAACGCGGCCGTCGCCGAGCAACTGAAGCGCCAACTCCAGCCCGGGCTGCCCAGCGACGAGTTCCTGTTCAAGACCTTCAAGCAGTTCGGCCGTGGGCCGGGCTTCTACTGGCCGACCTGGGTCGGGCTGCGGCAGAAGCTCGACCAGCCCGACCTGCCCGAGGGCGCGACCGGCAAGGTGCTGCTGTGGTCGAGCCCGCTGGTGCTGGCCGAAGAGCCGCCGCAGAACCTCGACCCGATCGGCCGCGACATGGCGCGCATCAACGAGACCTTCGGCAAGTTCGTCGGCAAGCTCGAGGAGCGCAAGAAGTCCGAGCCGGCGCAGCAGGCGCCGCTGATGGTCGACGTGCGCGGCACGTTCGCCTCGTTCTTCGCCGGCGGCGAGCGGCCGAAGCGCCCGTCCGAGATCAAGGAAGCCGAGGCCAAGAAGGCGGCGGACGACGCGGCGGCCGATGGCAAGGCGGCCAAGGACGGCGAGAAGCCGGCCGATGGCGCCGATCCGCTGGCGGCCAAGCCGAAGGACCTGATCGGTCCGGAAGCCCCCAAGTCGCCGGAAGAGATGGACGCCGAGGCCAGCAAACCAGCGCCCGAGCCCGAACCGCTGCTGCGTTCGGCCAAGCCGGGCCGGCTGGTGGTGATCGGGGACGCCGACTTCCTGCGCGACGATCTGGTGCAGGGCACCTACGCCGAAGCGGGCGGCCCGGTGTCGATCTTCGGCCGGGTGTTCTGGGCGCAGCTGCTCGATTGGCTGGCCGAGGACAAGGATCTGGTGGCGCTGCAGTCGCGCGTGCCGGTCGATCGCGCGTTGAAGTTCGTCGACACCGCGGTCGGCACTTCGGCCGATCCGCGCGTCGCCGAGCAAGCGCTGGCGAACACCACGCGCTGGCTGCGTGGCCTCAACATCGTGCTGCCAGGGCTCTTGCTCACCGCCTTCGGCCTGTGCGTCTTCTTCGTGCGCCGGGCACAGAAGCGGGCCTTCCTCGCGTCTCTGTCGTGAGGCCGTCGCCATGAACCTCGCCAAAGCCAATCTCGTGTTGCTGGTCGCCGCGCTCGGCCTTGCCGTGCCGACGACCGTGCAGCTGTTCGCCGACGCCGAGACCTTCGTCGACGTGAACCGCATCCCGCTCCTGTTCGACGGCTTCTCCGCCGAGAACGTCGGGTCGATCGCGATCGGCACGCCGAAGAAGGAGCAGCCGCCACCCAACCCCCAGGCGCCGAACCAGAAGGTGCCGCTGCAGTACGACCAGGTGGCGCTGGTGCGCACCGACAAGGGCTGGGCGCTGGCCCAGCCGCAAGGCCCGATGCTCGGCGGCCAGCCGTTCGACTTGGCTGGTGCGCCGGTCAGCAAGGACAAGGTGGAGAGCGACGTGTTCGCGCACCTGCGTCGCATCCGCGCCGACAAGGAAGCGCGTGTGCAGGCGGCTGCCACCCCCGACCAGTTGAAGAGCTTCGGTCTCGACGAAGAGCACGCCACCTTGGTCAAGGTCAGCGACCGCAACAACCAGACGGTGGTCGCCGAGCTCTACGTCGGCAACGAAGCCGGCGCCGAGTTCACCGGCACCGAAGGTGTGAAGGGGCGCTTCGTACGCAAGACCGACAGCACCGACGTGCTGCTCTACGAGTACGAGAAGCCCTGGTACTTCACGGTGCAGCCCGAACTCTGGGTCGACAAGGTGCTGCTCAAGCTCGATCCGACGCAGGTGCAGCGCCTGTCGCTGCGCAACGCCGCGACCGGGGGCAAGACCTACACGTTCGCCAAGCAGGACGGCAAGGCGCTGTGGACCTGTGCCGAGCCGCCGCCGGACCGCGGTGCGGTGCGGCAGTCCGAGGTCGAGGCGTTCTTGCAGCGGCTGCGCTGGATCACGGTGCAGGACTTCAAGAAGCCGCTGAGCCGTGCGGGCAACCTGGCCGAGCTCGGGCTGCAGCCGGCGCAGATCGAGTTCGAACTCGACTACCTCGAGGGTGATGTGTTGCGCACCGCGAAGTTCGCGGTCGGCAACCACACCGAGGGCAAGAACGAGAACTACCTGACCAGTTCGGAGACGACGTTCCTGATGACCTGGGCAGCGGGGTTGGTGACGAGCTTCGAGGTGGATCCGGCGGGCTGGTTCGATCCGGCGGCGCCGAAGGCTCCGGAAGCGCCGGGCGGCGACGGCAAGTAGGCGGGAACGGCCGCGGGCCGCTCTCGGATCGGGCCGATCCTCTCTGGCCGGGGGCGTGCGTCTGCCGCCGAGGTGTGCAACCAGCCCATCTTTCGTTCGGCCGAATTTCGTGGGGGCGCCCGGGGTACAAAAAATGGGCCCCGGTGAGGCACCACCCCACACCGAGGCCCGTCCCTGCCACTGGGCCCATGCCCAGGCGTTTCTTTCCACCGCCCCTCTAGAGCACAACCCGTGCCAGGGCGGATGGTGGCTGCCGAGTTTGTTCGAGTTTAATGGAAACCATTGCAAGTAAATGACTTGCTATACTTTCTGTATAGCGAAATAGAGCCGGGGCGGACCTGCCTGAGCGAGGCCGAACCGATCCCGCGTCGGCTTGCCGTCAGTTTCCCGTCCGTTCCCCGTCACTTGGCTGACGGCCCGCCGCCGCCTTCGCCTGCCGCTGGGCTGACCGGGGGACGCAGGCCGTACGCGGCTCCGCTACTTGGGACGGCGACGCTTCGTGCTTCGTTTCGGCCCGCGGCGGCTGGATCCGCAGTGGTCCCGCAACCAAGCCGCGAATGCCTCCTCGTCCAGCGTGCCATCCGCAAGGCCCAGGACGAACGTCACGGCGTGTGCCTCAGGCGCGGTGAACGTGAGTCCGTTGCGCTCGAGGAACACCGTGGTCGCGAGGAAGGCCACGCGCTTGTTGCCGTCGACGAACGGGTGGTTCTTGGCGATGCCGTGCCCGTACGCGGCCGCCAGGCGGCACAGGTCCGGCTGCTCGTACGCGAACAGATGCTGCGGACGCGCCAACGCGGACTCGAGCAGGCTGGCAGCACGCAGCCCATCCGACCCGCCAAACAGGCGAACGCTGTCGGCGTGCATGGCCAGCACCGCCGCCCGGCTCAACCAGATCGGTTCCTTCACTTGGCGAGCTCGCGCAGTGCCCGGCTGTAGCGCGCCATCAACGACCGCGCGGCGCGCATCTGTGCTTCGAACTCGGCGTCCTCGACCGACAACTGGTAGCCCTGCTCATTGGGCAGGAGCGTCAGCACGCTGCCGTCCCGGACCTGCAGCGCCTTCAGGACCTCGGCGGGCAGGATGACGCCGTACGAGTTGCCGATCTTGCGCAGCTTGAGTTCCATGTTGCTACGCCGGTTATAACTTGCATGGCAGACGTCGTCGAGGGGCGGTGGATGCACAGGATGCCATGGGCAGCAGAATGCCCAGACCGGCAGGGGATCCCGCAGCAGCAGCCCACCCCGTCAGCTACCCGACGGCCCGCCGCCGCCCGCCGGCCGTTCCGCCGCCTTCGCCTGCCGCCACGCCGCGTCCATCGCCTCCAGCGACTGCCCGCGCAGGTCGTAGCCGAACCCCTGCTCGACGCACTGGAAGCGCCGCTGGAACTTGCGCGTGGTCGCCGCCAGCGCGCTCTCCGGGTTCACCCCCAGGTGCCGCGCCAGGTTGCATACGCTGAACAGTATATCGCCGATCTCCTCCGCGACCGCCGCCCCGACCCCGCTGGCGACCGCCTGGTCCAGCTCGGCGAGTTCTTCGTCGACCTTCTGCCGCGGCCCGTGCCGGTCGGGCCAGTCGAACCCGGCGCGCGCCGCCTTCTCTCCGATCCGGAACGCCCGCAGCAGCGCTGGCAGCGCCTGGGGTACCCCGGCCAGCACCGAAGCGGGGGTGCCGGCCGCGCGCAGTTCCGCCTGCTTCTGCCGTTCCCAGTTGCGGTAGGCGGCTTCCTGCCCGTCGACCTTCTGCTCGCCGAACACGTGCGGGTGCCGCCGCACCAGCTTCTGCGCCGCCACGCCGGCCACGGCGCCGAGATCGAACTGGCCCGCTTCGGCGGCGATCTGGCTCAGCAGCACCACGTTGACCAGCACGTCGCCGAGTTCGGCCCGCGCGGCTTCGGGGTCGCCGGTGGCGAGCGCTTCGGCCGCTTCGAAGGCTTCCTCGAGCAGGTGCGGAGCGAGGCTGGCCAAGGTCTGCGCTCGATCCCAGGGACAGCCGTCCGGCGCGCGCAAGCGCGCCACCGTGGCCAGGAGTTCGCGGAGCGGGGGCAGGGAGGCGTCGGCGTCCATGCGCGCACGCTAGCGCCCGGTTGTCCCAGGGGCACCCTTCCGCCGGGGCCGCGCACGGCCTATCCCCGGCGCTTCGGTCGCCACGGTGGCGGCCGGTTTCGGCGTGCGAACGACGCGCGCCTCCGTATCTTCGTCCGCCCCTCAACCCTTGGCCGCCACCGCGGCCCTTCGCCCATGGCCATCGAACTTCCCCCGTTGCCCTACGCGCTCGACGCGCTGGCTCCCCACATCAACGCCCAAACCTTGTCGATCCACCACGGCAAGCATCATCAGGCCTACGTGACGAACGGCAACAAGCTGCTGGAGACGTCGCCGCTGGCCAGCAAGTCGCTGGTGGAGATCGTCATGGCGACCGCAGGCAAGCAAGACCAGCAAGGGCTGTTCAACAACGCCGCCCAGGTCTGGAACCACACCTTCTACTGGCACTCGATGAAGCCGAAGGGCGGCGGCAAGCCGACGGGCGCGATCGCGCAGAAGATCCAGAACGACTTCGGCAGCTACGAGAAGTTCGCCGAGCTGTTCGCCCAGGCCGGCGCCACCCAGTTCGGCAGCGGCTGGGCCTGGCTGGTGCTGAAGGGCGGCAAGCTCGAAGTGACCAAGACGCCGAACGCCGAGACGCCGCTGACCCAGGCCGGCACCGTGCCGCTCCTGACCATGGACGTCTGGGAGCACGCGTATTACCTCGACTTCCAGAACCGGCGCCCCGACTACATCAAGACCTTCCTGGAGCACTTGGTGAACTGGGACTTCGCCAACCAGAACCTGGCCAAGGCCTGAGGTCTGGCCGCGGTCGTGACTTCGGTCCGCAAGCAAAAGCGCAAGGCCGAGCAGCAGGGCCGCTCGGTCGCCGAGTTGCAGCTCGTGGCCCTGCTCCGCGAAGTGCTCGAGCTGCTGCGCTGGAACCAGGTGCTCGGCTACGCCAACCAGTACCTGCTGCACGAGAAGCTGGCGGTACCGCCTGCCGAGCGCCAGCGCGTGCTGGAGGCGGCTTCGAGTGCGGTGGCGCAGGACGGTCGGCTGCAGCGCTGGCAACAGCGGCTCGCGGAGGTGCAGCAGGCCCTGGAACGCGTCGAGGCGCAGTTGCGCACGGGGGCTCCGGCCGGGCCGCCAGCGCCTCTGGAGGCGCGCGATGGCCGCTGACACAGCGGCGGCGCCCGCTGGCCCGACGCCGATCAGCGGTTGCATCATCAGCTACCAGGAGGCCGACCGCATCGCCGACTGCGTGCGTTCGCTCGGTTTCTGCAGCGAAGTGGTGGTGGTCGACAGCGGCAGCACCGACGGCACCCGCGAACTCGCGGCGAGCCTCGGCGCGCGCGTGGTCACCAACGCGCCGTTCCCCGGCCACCG
The DNA here is from genome assembly GCA_016795295.1 of Planctomycetota bacterium. GTDB lineage: Bacteria > Planctomycetota > UBA1135 > UBA1135 > UBA2386 > JAEUHP01. The sequence goes on from JAEUHP010000049.1 coordinate 30,227, forward strand.
CGAGCAGAAACAGTTCGCGGTCGAGCAGGCGGCGCACCGCTGGGTGTTCTGCCTCGACGCCGACGAACGCGCCACGCCGGAGCTGCAGGCGGCGATCCAGCAGCTCGCGCAGACCGGTCTGCGGGGCGCTGCCTACGAGATGCCGCGCAAGAACCACTACCTCGGCGCGATCGTGAAGCGCGGCCTGTTCTGGCCCGACCGCAAGCTGCGGTTGTTCGACCGCACGCAGGCGCGCTGGGGCGGCACCAACCCGCACGATCGCGTCGAAGTCACCGCCGGCGGTGCGGTGACCCGGCTCGACGCGGCGATCGAGCACCTCAGTTACCGGGACTTCCGACACCACCTGCGCACCATCGACTCCTACACGCGGATCGCCGCGCGGGCGCTCGCCGCCGAGGGGCGGCGCGCCAATCCGTTCGATCTCCTGGTGCGGCCCCCGTCGGTGTTCGTGAAGAGCTTGCTGGTGAAGCGCGGCTTCGTCGACGGTTGGCGCGGCCTCGTGATCGCCAGCACCGCCGCCTACTGCGACTGGCTGAAATACTGGCGCCTCTACGGTGAAGGCCGGGCGCGGAGGCGGTCGTGACTGCGGTCGACGGGGTGCGCATCCTGCACCTGTTCGCCAACTTCAAGTGGACCGGTCCCGCCGACCCGGCGATCCGCACCGCGGTGCGCCTGCGCCAGCTCGGCCTCGACGTGGTGTTCGCCCAGGCCGGCCACACGCTGCCGCGCACCGAGCACCGGATCGCCGCCGAACTGGCGGCGCGCTCGGTGCCGGTGGTCACCGGTTTGCAGCTGCGCAAACACTTCCATTTGCCGTCGCTGACCGCCGACCTCGCGGCCCTGCGCGCGCTGCTGCTGCGCGACCGGTACCAGCTGGTGCACTGCCACCTGCCGGCGGACCATCTGCTCGCGGCGCTCGCCTGCCGTCGGCTGGCGCAGCCGCCGCTCCTGGTGCGCACCGTGTACGAACCGGAAGCGCCGCGGCTCGGCGTGCGCATGCGCTACGCCTTCCGCAGAACCGCGGGCGTGGTGGTGCCGACCGAACGGGCGCGGCAGGGCCTGGTCGGCCGCTGTGGTCTCGACCTGGACCGGGTCCTGCGGCTCGAACCGGTCACCGAGCCGCAGCGTCTGGACGGTCCGGATCAGCGCGCGCGCTGGGGGCTCGGTCCCGAGCAGCTCGTGGTCGGCATCACGGCGCGCATCCAGCCGCATCGGCGTTTCGACCTGCTGTGGGACGTTGCCTCGCGAGTCACGGCGCAGCTGCCGAACGCGCGCTTCGTCTTGCTCGGGCGCGGCAACGAAGTCGACACCCGCGCGCTGGTCACCGAGCCGATCGCGAAGCGCGGCCTGCAGCCGTTCGTGGTGTTGCCCGGCTACCAGCGCGGCCTGGACTACCACAGCGCGCTGCGTTCGCTGGATGCGTTCCTGTTCCTGGTGCCCGGCAGCGATGGCACCTGCCGCGCGGTGGCCGACGCGATGGCGTTCGGTCTGCCGGTGGTGGCCACCGACCGCGGCATCCTGCCCGAATTGCTCGCCACGCGGCGGCCGGGCGAAGTGCCGGGCGTGGCGTGCCGGGAGGACGCCGCGACCCTGGCCGCGGCCCTGCTCGAACTGCTGCGCGACGCGGGGCTGCGCCGCGCCCGCGGTGCGGCGGCGCTGCGCCGCGCCCAGCTCGACATGGATCCCGAGCGGGCGGCCCGCGCACTGCGCACGTTCTACCAACAGCTGCTCGACCGCCGCGAGGTGCCGCGGTGACTGCGCTCGGCGCCGCGGATGCGCCGGTGGTGGAGCGCTGGTGGCGGGAGTTCTGCAGCACGGGGCGGCTGCCGGCCGAGCTGGTGCTGGTGCAAGGCCGGCTGATCCGGGCCGTGCATCGCGGCGCGTTGCCGTCTGGGCCGGTGTTCGTCAAAACGATGGCGTTCCCGCGCCCGCGCGACCGGCTGCGTTACCTGCTGCGGCCGTTGCCGGGGGCCCACGAAGCGCGGCTCTTGCGCGTGGCTGCGGCAGCGGGCGTGCCGGTGCCGGAAGTGCTCGCGGTGCGCACCGCGCGCCGCTGGCTCTTGCCGCATCGCTCCCTGCTGGTGCTGCGCGCCTTGCCGGTCGCGGCTGTGCCAGCACCGCCGCCGTTGGCCACCGCGGCGCACCTGGGCCTGCGCCTGCTCGAAGCTGGCATCGAGCCGCTCGACTTGCACGTGGGCAACTTCGTGGCCCTGGCGAACGGCTCGTTCGCGGTGCTGGACCTGCAGTCGGCTAGGTGTGGGCCTTGGGTGGGGCCGCAGCGGCGCGCGCGCAAGCGGGTGGCCGCGCGGCTCCTGCGCGAAGTCTGGCCGCGCGAGCCAGCGGGAGTGGCGCCGGTGCTCGAAGCGGGCCTGCTGCGCTCGGCAGGCGAAGCGCAGCAGGCGGTGGCGGTGGGGCAGCGGGCGGCGGCGCGCTGGCTGCGTTCTCGGTTGCACCGCTGCTGCACGACGTCGACGGAGTTCGTGGTCGTGGGGCGGTGGTGGGGGCGGGAGTATCGCCGGCGTGAGGTGGCGGCCGTGCGGTGGTTGCCGGCGCAGTCGTTGGCGCGGCAGGCGTGGCTCGGGGCGCGGGCGCTGGCGGTCTGCGAAGGGCAGGCTTCGGCAGTGTGCGGGCTGCGGCTGGGCTGGTGGGCGAAAGCCGGCAGGGGACAGCTCGCCGTGCCGGCCGCGTGCGGGGCGGCGGAGGCGCAAGCGGCCGTGTCGGCGGCCCTCGCGGCCTACGCACGGCATCGGGCGGCGATCGACGGATGAGGTGTCTGGCGCGCGGCGGTAGCGCGCGGGCGCGGTAGCCTGGGGCCAGAGGCGGTATGGTGCCGCCGCCGCCGTACATGGAGTTCCTCTCGTTCTTGTTCTTCGGCCTCCTGTTGGTGGTCGTGGTCGGCGCCGTGCTCGGCATCGTCGCCAAGGTGCGCACCGACCATTTGCGGAGCCGTGTGCACGGCCTGGAACTCGAAGTGCGCGCCCTGCGCCGCGAACTGCGCGGCGACGCCTGCACCCCGACCTCGGCCGCGGCACCTGCGGCAGCGCCGCCGCCGCTGCCGGCCACGGCGCCACCCTGCCCGGCGCCCGATGCGGCCACTGCACCGTGGCCCGAGCCTGCACCCACACCGCCGCCGCTGCCCGACCCCACCGCGGTGCCGCAGCCCCCGCGCGCGCCCAGCACGCCGCTGCCCGAACCCGTAGCCACGGCCGCGGACCCCACGCCGCCGCGCGAACCCACCGACCGCTTCGCCGAGGTCGAACAGGCCCTCGGCACCCGCTGGCTCACCTGGGTCGGCACCGGGTTGCTGTTCCTCGGCGTCGCCTTCTTTCTCAAGTACGCCTACGACCGCGACTGGCTCGGCCACCTGTTCGGCCCGCGCCTGCGCATCGCCACCGCCGCCGCCGCCGCGCTCGGCCTCGCCGCCACCGGGGTGGCGAACCTGCGCCGGGGCCTGCATTCGTTCGGCCACAGCCTGCTCGGCGGTGGCCAAGCGCTCGCCTACCTGACCATCTACGCGGCGTTCCAGCCCGCGGTGCGCGTCGTCGACGCGCCGCTGCTGGATCCGACCATGGCGTTTCTCGCCATGGCGCTGGTCACGGCCGTGGGCCTGTGGGCGGCGGTGCGCCTCGACGCGCTGCCGATGGCCTTCCTCGCCGTGCTCGGGGGTTTCGCCGCGCCGGTGCTGGTGCAGAGCGGCCAGGACCATCGCGACCTGTTGGGCTCGTACTTGCTGCTGCTCGACCTCGGCGTGCTGTGGGTGGCAGCCCGACGGCGGTGGCGGGCATTGGACGTGCTGGCGTTCGTCGGCACCGCGGTGCTGTTCGGGGGCTGGCTCGGGGCCTGGCGCCACCAGCACCCGCAGCCCGACGCAACCCTGGTGTGGCTGTGCCTGTTCCACGCGCTGTTCGCCTGCCTACCGCTCCTGCAGCATCTGCGGCAGCGCACGGCGGTGACCGTCGAACGCTTCGCGCTCTTGCTGGGCAACATCGCGTGGACGTTCGGCTGCGCCTCATGGCTCCTGCACGACGTGGCGCCGCGATGGCTCGCAGCGCTGTGCCTGGTGGCAGCCGTGCTCTACCTCGGGCTCGGCCTGTGGCTCGCCCGGCGGGTCGCCGACGACCGCCGCACCCGCGACGGTTGCCACGGCCTCGCCGCCCTCCTGCTCACGCTCGGCCTGTTCCACCTGTTGCCGGGCGAGACCGGCATGCTGGCCTGGAGCCTCGAAGCGATCGTGCTGCTGTGGCTCGGCCACCGTTTCGCGCACCCGACGACCCGCTGGGCGGCGCTCGCCGTGCTCGCTGCGGCACTGCTGCGCATCGGGTTCGTGCTGCCGCTCCCCGAGCCGTCCGCACCGCTGTTGCAGAACTCTTGGAGTGCCACCGTGCTGTTCGCGGGCCTCGCTCTGGCCGCGTTCGGCGGGTTGCATCGGTGGTTCTCGGCCACCACCGTCGAACGACGCCTCGGCGCGTTCGCTTGCCTCGGTGCCTGGTTCGGGATGCTGCTGGTGCCCACACTCGAGATCGCGCGCCACGCCGCGGGCCATCCGGCAGCGTGGTCCGCAGGCCTGCCAGCCCTGGCGATCGCCTGGGTGCAGGTGGCCGGCAGCGCTGCGCTGTGGGGGGCGGCGGTGCGCCTGCGGGCCACGGGGCCGCTCGCGGCCGCCTACTTGCCGCTCGCAGCCCTCGCCGTGGCGCTCGCCCTGGCCTACCAGCACTATCCCGTCCAGGGCTGGCCGTTGCTGAACGGTTGCTGCGTGGTCGGTTTGGCCGGGATCGCGCTGCTCGCCGGCCTCGAACGCACGGCGCAGAGCCTGGCCGGGTCGGGCCACGCGGCACGGCCCGGGGGTTGGTCGCAGGCGGCGCTGGCGCTCGGCCTCTTCGAGGCGGCCGCATGGCTGCAGCGCGGGGATGCCGTTGCCGAAGCCCCGGTGGCCCGGCTGCTGCCGGGATGGCTGTGGCTCGGCGTGGCGCTGGCCACCAGCCTCGCGGGGGCGGCGTTGTCCAGCCGGCGCACGCTTGGGTTCGCTCAAGTGCCGTTGGCTGCTGCGGTGTTGGCAGGGCTGGTGGCGCAGCATGGCGCGGGCAGCCCGCGGCGGCTGTTCGCCCATCCCGAGTTCGCCTTCGGCTTGCTGGTGGCGGCCGTGGTCGCTGGCCAGCGCGGGATGTTCCGCAGGAACGGTGGTGGTGCGGATGCGGACCGTTGTGCCGCGGGCGCGTTGCTCCTGGGGCTCTGGTTCGGCGCCGCGGACGTGGTGTCGTTCTGCGTGCAGCTGGCGCACGAGCGAGTGGGTTGGGCCTGCTGGGGGCTCGGCGTGGTGGCGGTGCTCGGCGCCCTCGGTGGTGGGGTCCGTGCCCGGGCCACCGGCAACCGGGCCCTCGGGGCGGTGGCGCTCGTGGTGCTGCCGTTCTCGGTGCCGCTGGCGTTCCTGGTCTACACCCTGCCCTGGTCGGCGGGCTGGATGTTCTGCAACCTGCGCTTCGCACTCGTGGTGACGGTGGTGGTGGCGCTGGCGGTTTGGGCGCGCGAAGTGCCTTGGCGCTGGCTGCGCTGGGTGGCCGGTGGGGCGGGGCTGCTCGGGCTCACCCTGGAGCCGCCGGCGTGGTTCCTGGAGCACGTCGCCGAATCGACCGAAGCCGCGCGGCTCGCGCTGTTCTCGGTGACGGTGACCTGGGTGGTGACGGGTGCTCTCGCGATGGTGGTCGGATTCTGGCTGCGGGTGCGGGCCCTGCGGCTCGTGGCGCTCGGGCTGTTCGCCTTGTTGGCCGGCAAGCTGCTGGTGCTCGACATGTCCGGGGCGCAGCAGCTCTACCGGATCCTCGCGTTCGTGCTGGTGGGGCTGGTGTTCGTGGCCTTGTCGTGGGGCTACCACCGGGTCGAGCGGCGGCTGGCTCGGGGGTAGCAGCGCGGTGCCGCCAGCTCCCTCCGCTCACCGCCCGCCAGCCCCCGTGATGCCATCCCGCTGCAACTCTGCGGTTCCCGCAGGACCGGCCACGGTGCCCTCGGGATGCCGGTACCAACCGGGATCCGCATACGAATCCAGCTCGTCCCGCACCTTGAGCACCGTCACCATGCCGCCCATGGTGACATAGCCGAACCCGGCCGCCCCGCCGACCATCGGTTGGCTGTTCTTCGGCAGCGGCGCCTGGTCGATGTCGGGCGGCGGCACGCTCGCATAACCCGGGAGATGTGGGAAGTCGGGCAACACCTCGGCGAGCCGCCGGTCGAAGCGGCTCGGATCGACGCCGGTGAGGTTCGGCACGTCGTGGCCCATCTGGGTCATCACGTGGTGGGTCATGTGGCAGTGCATCGCCCAGTCGCCCGGCGCATCGGCCACGAACTCCACCGTGCGCGTGCTGCCGGTTGGCACCAGCACGGTCGTCTCGGGCCAGCGCGCCGCCTTCGGGATCACACCGCCGTCGGTTGCGGTGACTTCGAAGGCGAAGCCGTGCAGGTGGATCGGGTGGTGGTCCATCGGACTCAGGTTGCCGATGCGGATGCGCACGCGTTGCCCGGTGCGCGCCACCATCGGGGCGGTGGCCGGAAACACCGCGCCGTTGAACGTCAGCACGTTGAAGTCGGTCATCTCGACCACGTTCGGCCGTTCGCAGCCGACCGGCAGCGCCCATTCGCTGAGCAGGTACGCGAAGTCGCGGTCGGGCAGCGGCTCGTCCGGCGTGCGCGGATGCACCACGAACAGGCCCATCAGGCCCATCGCCATCTGCACCATCTCGTCGTGGTGGCTGTGGTAGAGGAAGGTGCCGTGCTGGCGCAGCGTGAACTCGTAGCGGAACGTCTCGCCGGGCTCGATCGAGCGCTGGGTCAGGCCGCCGACGCCGTCCATGCCGTTGGGCAGGAACAGGCCGTGCCAGTGCACCGTGGTCGGTTCGGTGAGGCGGTTGGTCACGTAGATGCGCACGCGGTCGCCCTCGACGGCTTCGAGGGTGGGGCCGTGCACGCGGCCGTTGTAACCCCAGCAATTGGCCTCCAGGCCCGGGGCGAAGCGATGGCGCACCGGTTCGGCGACCAGATGGAACACCTTGACGCCGTCGACGATGCGGAACGGCAGGGTGGCGCCGTTCGGCGTTTCGACCGGGCGGTAGTCGATGCCCGGCAGCCCGGGAGGCAGCGGCGGTGCGGCGTGGTTGGGACGGCTACGCTGCGGTGCCGTGGCGCCGAGCAGATGGGCCGCGAGGCCCGAACCGGCGCTGGCGGCGAGGAAAGTGCGGCGAGTGGTGGTCATGGCGGGTCGCGGCGGTCGGTGGGCCAGTAGGGACGCAGTTCGGTGCTCGGGCGGCTGCCGGCTCGCAGTTCGTCGCAGTCGAGCTGCGCCAGATGCGCGGTGCGCAGTTCGTCGAGCAGGGTCCGATAGTCGTCGAGTTGCTGCAGGCGTTCCTGGAGCACGGGGAAGGCGCCGCGCTGCATGGCGTGGTAGAGCTGCTCGGTGCGGAACAGCGATTCGGCGCGCGCTGGCAGTTGGTGGTCGCGCCAGTAGGCGAGGCGGCGGGCGGTGTGGAGGAGTCGCTGCTCGGCCAGCCGTGCGGCGGCGCGCACTTCGATGGCGAGTTGGGCGTATTGGTGCAGGGCCGCGCGCAGTTCGGCCCCGGCAAGGGCGGCGCGGGCCTGGCCACGGTCGAACAACGGCAGCTCGACCGTGAACTTCGGCCCGAACTGCCAGCTCTCGCCCGGATCGCGTTGCGCGGCCATGCCGAGGTCGAGGGTGCGCAGGAAACCCTGCACATCGGCCAGCCGCGCTTGCTCGGCGAGGGCGTGGAGTTGGGCGCGTTGCGCGCGCAGCTCCAGCGAGCGGTCGACGGCGGTGCTCTCGACTTCGAGCTGGGGGGCCTCTGCCAGCGCGGCGAACGGCTCGATCGGCAACTCGCCGCGCACCGTCCAGCCGGTGGCTTCGCCCCACAGGCCGAGCCACGCCTGCAGTGGCTCGCGGGCTTCGCGTGCCGCCTGCTCGGCGGTGGCCAGGTCCAGGCGCACGCGGCCGGCGCGCACCCGTTCCTCGGCGACCTGCTGGTCGGTGGCGTTGCCGGCCTGGTGCAGCACCAGCATCAACTCGAGACCGGCGTCCGCAGTGGCTTGGCGACGGCGTTCGAGTTCGACCAGTTGCTGCGCGGCGCGCAGGTGCACGAAGGCGCGGCGCACCGCGAACGCCACGTGCACGAGTTCGCGCGTCACTTCGGCCGCGGTGCGTTCGAGTTGCTGGGCGGCGAGCCGGGTGCGCAGCGGCCGCACGAACAGGTCGACCAGCGGCTGCACCAGACCGAACTCGATCTCCCCCTGGCGGCCCACCACGACGGCGGGGTCGGCGTCGAGCACCGGGTTGCGCAGGAGACCCGCCTGCACGAACTCGGCGCGGGCGATGCCCAGGCGTTCGCAGGTGGCGCGCAGGCCGCGGTGGTTGGCGAATGCGATCCGCACCGCCTCGGTCTCGGTGAGGTCGTCGGCGAGCCATTCGCGGCACGCGGCGGCGAGTTCGGGCTCGAGGTCTGTGCTCGCGGGCAACCACACCTCGGTCTGCAGGCGCGCGCGCAGGTCGTTCTGGACGGCGTCGCGTTCGGCGGCCGGGTCGGTGCTGGTGCAGCCGCCGAACAGGGCTGCGCTCGCCAACCACAGGCTGCGCAGGCTCATCGGTGGCTCCCGACGCCGCTGGCCGGCGGGGCGCTGGTGCGCGGCGGCGCGATGCGGGGCAAGGGAGCTGGCGCGGCGATGGTGGCACCCGGGTGCGCTGGGTGATGCACGGTGTCCACCGGCAGGGGAGGTGCGGTGCACGCGGTGCACGCAGTGAACAGCAGCCACAGCACCGGACGGCGGCGGGTCATCGACCGGCCTCCGCGGCTCCGGTGCGCGGCTGCGGCACGTGCGGCGTGCTGGCCGGTCGCCCGGCGGCGCTGGTCCGGGCCTTGGCCAGGGCGCCCGCCGGGTCCCGTTCGACGGCGGCGAGGTGGCGGAGCGACGCCAGATGCACCAGTTCGTCCCCGACCTGCACCACGGCATTCGGCGCCACCGGCTCGCCGGAGACCGGGCAGGTGGGGTTGTCGAGATCGCGCACCTCCGGCAACAGCAGGTGCACCAGGGTGGTCTGGGCATCGCGGCGGGCGCGCTCGACGCATTCGGCGCAGCAGACCTGGAACTCGTGGCCTTGGAGGACCACCGTCTCGGCGAACGCGCCGATCGGGTTGCCGGTGACGGGGCACTTCGGGTTGCGGTGGCGCTGCGGCACCGGGAACGCGGTCTGCACGGCTGCCGGCACGTCGGCCTGGACCTTGGGCACACACGGCTTGCAGCACAGGTAGATGCGGCCAGCCGGAGTGTCGGTGAACAGCTCCAGCGAGGCGGCTTTGCCCATGATCGGGCAGGTGTTGTTGGGGAAGCTGGGCACGACGACGGCGGGGGCCGTGCCAGTGTCGGCCGGCTGCGCCGCGGCTGTGGGGGTTGGGGCGGCTGCCGGCGTTGGGGCGGCCGTGGGTGCGGGTGCCGGAGCGGGGGCGGAGCAGGCCGCGGCGAGCAGGGACAACAGAGCGCGGGAACAGAGGGAACGGATCATGGCGGGCGGAGGAATGAGGGAGATCGCGAGCAACACGGCTCCCGCCACCCGTTCGGGTGCTACGGGGCCACGGCGCGACGCACGTCTTGCGTCGCAGACGCTCGCCTCAGATCCGCAGCGGCAGGTTGCGTTCGCGGTCGGGCGGCGGTGGCGCCCGCAGGCGCTGCGCCGGCGGCAGGGCGCCACCTGCCATGGGGTTCGCCAAGTGCTTTGGCCGCCACGTGAGCTGCGGAGGGGGCAGCTGGGCCAAGTTCGGCAGCGGCGGCACGTCCGACTGGTCGTCCGTGGCGGGCAGTTCGATCACGCAGGCGCAGGCCTTGGGGCTGGCCGAGGGCAGGGTTGGCTCGCCAAACCCCCAATCGCCAAACTCCCGAGCCGCGAGCCCTGGGGCGGGGGGCGCCGCATCGCCACGGCAGTGTCCACAGCCACGATCGGCTGCAGGTGCAGGATCCGCTGATGGCAGGCAGCAGCTTTCGGTCGCCGGCGAGGACGCGGGGGCCGGTCGGCACTGGCAACAGCGCACCACCAGCCCGGGTGGCACCAGCAACCCGGGCAGCAGAGCCAACACCAGAAGCAGCATCTGGAACGAGCGCATGCGCCAGACCGCCATCTTAGGCGTTGCGCTGCGCCCAAACAAGGCCGACCAGCTGCAGGCACGCTGCTGCAGTGGCTCCTGCGCGCCCCTGAGGCGGAATCGGTACAAGGCGCGGCGCCCCGACCGGCGGAGGGTGCTTAGGCTGTACTCGGTTCGCCCCGCCCCGGAGTCCCGCCATGCATCGAGCCTTCTTCTCTCTGCTCGCCACCACTTCCTGGCTCTGCGCCCAGCAGCTCACCGCCCATCCGCAAGAGACTCTGCAGAACGGCAACGGCAACCTGGTGCCGTTCGGCGTGATCAGCACCGGCCAGTTCGGCGACGGGCGCTCGCAGATTCTCATCCCCGCCTCCGAGCTGCCGACCGAGCCGGCGCTGTTGCTGGGCCTCGAAGTGCACTGCCAAGCCACCGCTTCGATCACGTATGCCGCACTGGACCTGACGCTGGCGCCCACCCAGGCCACGGCGTTGGCGATGAACTTCGCCAGCAACCTCGGGGCGAGCCCGCAGCAGGTGCTGGCGGCGACCAATCTGAACGTGGCCTACAGCAGCAATGCGTTCACGCCGTTCGCCTTCACGACGCCCTACGTGCACGACGGCGTGAGCGCCCTGGTGATCGACGTCCAGAAGCAGGTGCAAGCCGCTGCCAGCTATCCGTTCCTGACCATGTCGACCAGTTCGTCGCCGTCGCGCAACGACCGGCCGGCCATGATCTATGCCTTCGGCACGGTCGGCTCGGGGGCGTCTACGGCAACTTCGGCCACCACCGCGGCGACTTCGTTGGTGGTGCGCCTGCAGTGGGCGGGGATCGCGACGCTGCGCAACCGCAGCGACGGCCAGGTCAACGGCAACCAGTACGGGCTCGGCAGCACGGTCACGTTCACCGTGGACGGCCCGGCGCACGGCTTCTACGCCTTGGCGATCGCGCTCGGCCACCTGCCGGCGCCGCAGTCGCTGCCCGCAGTCGCCGGGGCGCTGCTGCTCAGCAGCCCGGTGGTGGCCGGCAGTGGTCTGCTGGACGGTGCTGGTTCGGCGACCCAACTGGTGACCCTGCCCGCTTTGTCTGCGTTCGTCGGCTACCGGCTCTTCTACCAAAGCGGTGTGATCGACCTGACGAACAATGCCGTGCGGCTGACCAACGGCACCGACCACTTCCTGAATCTGTGAGCCGTCCCGCCCGACGTTGCGGTCGAGCTGGGGCCGCCAGTCCGGCTGCAGCGGTGCCGCGGCGGCGCGCGCATTGGTCCCGGGTCGCGGCGGCGCTACCGTCTGCACTGGAGCTCCCACCCGTGCGCACCTCGTCATCGCTGTTCGCCTGCGTCCTGTTCGCCGCCTGCCACACCACCCCACCGCCCGCGCTGCCCGCGTGGTCGATCGCCATCCACGGCGGTGCGGGCACCCTCGCGAAGTCCCGCCCCCAGGCGGAGCAGCAGGAGTACCTCGACGCCCTGCAGCGCGTGCTGCGCGATGGCGCTGAACGGCTCGCCCGCGGCGACGCCGCCCTCGACGTCTGCACCGCCGTGGTCTCCGCCCTCGAAGACGACCCGCACTGGAACGCCGGCCGCGGCGCGGTGTTCAACGAGCGCGGCGAACACGAACTCGACGCCGCGGTGATGGACGGCAGCACCCTGCGCTGCGGCGCGGTCGCCGGCGTGCGCACCGTCGAGCATCCGGTGCAGCTCGCGCGGCTGGTCATGGAGCAGACGCCGCACGTGCTGCTGATGGGCGACGGTGCCGAGCAGTTCGCCACGGCCATGGGGGTGGTGCGCGTACCGAACTCGCACTTCGACACCGAGCACCGGCGCCGCGCGCTCGACGAGGTGCTGCGCGAACGCGGCCTGCGCGGCACCACCGGCCACCTGGACCTGCCGAGCCGGCCCGAGCACCGCTTCGGCACCGTCGGCTGTGTGGTGCGCGACCGCGCTGGGCACCTCGCCGCCGCCACCAGCACCGGTGGCCTAACCGGCAAACGCTGGGGCCGCGTCGGCGATTCGCCGGTGGTCGGTGCGGGCAACTACGCCGATGCCTACTGCGCGGTGAGCGGCACCGGCACCGGGGAGCAGTTCCTGCGCCACGTGGTCGGGCGCACCATCGCCGCGCGCATGCAGTTCGGCGGCCAGACGCTCGCGCAGGCCGTCGACGCCGTGGTGTTCGACACGCTGCAGCCCGACGACGGTGGCGTGATCGCCGTGGACCGCGACGGCAACCTGGCGGCGAAGTTCAACTCGGCGGGCATGTACCGCGGCCTGGCCGATGCCAACGGCCGGTTCCTGGTGCGCATCTTCGAGGACTGACGAGCCGCGGCCGGATCTTCGCGGACTGGCGACCGCCGATCGGGTACACAGCGGCCATGGAGCTCGGCTTCGAGACGATTGGCAACGCCTGCATCATCGCCCACGACCGCGGCCCGGTGCTGGCCACCGACCCGTGGCTGTTCGGTCCCGCCTACTTCGGTTCGTGGCGCCTGTCGCACGCGGTGCCGGAAGCGCAGCAGCAGCACGTGGCGCAGTGCCGCTACCTCTGGCTGTCCCACGGCCACCCCGACCACCTGAGCCTGCCGTCGCTCGAGCGCCTGCGCGGCAAGACCATCCTGCTCGCCGACCATGTGGGTGGGCGCATCGCTCGCGATCTGCGCGGCCTCGGTTTCGACGTCAGGGTGCTGCGCTGCGGTGAGTGGGTGCAACTCAGCGATCGGCTGCGTTTCGCCACCATCGCCAACTACAACCAGGACTCGGTGTGCCTGATCGACCTCGACGGGCACCTGATCGTCGACGCGAACGACGCGGGCAATCGCGGTGCGGGGCGCTTCCTGCAGCGCGAACTGCCGCGCTTCCACAAGCGCACGTTCCTCGCCTGCCTCACCGGCTACGGCGACGCGGACATGATCCATTTCCACGACGAGCAGGGGCGGCTGATCCCACCCGCCGCCGCGCAGAAGCAGGAGTTCGGTCCGGCGATCGCGGCGATGCTGGCGCACTACGGCATCCAGTACTTCGCGCCGTCGAGTTCGATGCACCGCTACAACCGCACCGATTCGGTGTGGGCCGACGCCTATGCGACGCCGATCGAAGCACACCAGCAGGGGTTCGACGGCGGCGCGCGCACCTGCCTGCCGGCGTTCGTGCAGTTCGACCTGCACACCGGCTGCTACGAGCGCATCGATCCGCCGGCCAACGACGGGCCGCCCGAACCTCCTGCCGCCTTCGGCGACGACTGGTCGACACCGCTCGAAGCCGACGACCTGGCGCTGCTGCGCAGCTACTTCGGGCAGTTCGTGCATCTGCGCGAGCACTTCGACTTCGTGAACTTCCGAGTCGGTGGCAAGGACCATACGCTCGATCTGGGGCGCGGGCACGGACGCGGCATCACGTTCGCGGTGCCGCGGCAGTCGCTGGTGGCGGCGGTGCAGTGGCAGGCGTTCGACGATCTGCTGATCGGCAACTTCATGCGCACGACGCTGCACGGCGACTTCTGGGGCAAGCAGGGGGCGCCGGCGCTGTACCCGCACTTCACGCCGTTCGTCACCAAGTTCGGGGACAACGGGGGGGCGTGCACGGTGGAGCAGTTGCGTGGCTACTTCGCGGAGTACCTGCGGCGGGGGTTCATGGACTTCGCGGCGGATGCGGAGGACCAGGAGATGAAGGCGGCGCTGGCGCGGTATCTGTGAG